>NZ_JBQEIL010000010.1:0-73261 GCF_052102835.1 Vagococcus sp. | reverse complement strand
AATTTTTCTACTTTTTTTGCCACGAGACATACCTCCTTAAGTCCGTGATGTGGTTTAATGGAGATGCTAATTTCTCCTCCCACACTTCCATAAATAAAGAAGCACGTGTATTTAACACGCACTTCAATCATTATAGCTTATTTATCTGAAAAATCAAGCATTTTTTTATTTAACCTTAGCTAAGACGATTTCTTTTATTTTAAGTTTTCCGAAAGAACTCAAACTCATATCTGAATGCATCGTTGTTTCATAAAAATTGAAAGTCATCGTTTCTTTTTGATTGATAAATACTTCTAATGAAGAATTATCGCGAATAAACTCAAGTGTGAGTTCCTCAGAAACTCCTGTGATTGGTAAGGAACGTGAGACCAAATGAGTCTTTTCCACTCCCTTAATCGGATAACCGACACGTTCTCGACTAAAGCTTAAACAAGAAGTACTCTCATCATAGGTAAAACTTAAATAGTGATCGTTAATATCTAATAATTTGATTTCAAACGAGTCAGAAGTTGAAACCGTTAGCTTCAGATACGATTGTTTTTTCAAAGCTTGTTTCATCACATAATCGTTTTCTTGTACCACAGTCAAATCCTCTTGGGTCATGATATTATCTAAATGCTCATACAATGAAGGAAACGGTTGTTGAGCAAGCTCGTTGTTCTCGATTCTTAGGGTTCGAGCGAGTGTCATTGCCCCTGCCCATCCGTGCCCCAAATCGTGAGTTGGAATATTTCGTTTCCACATTTGCATCCAGGCAACCATCACCCGTTCGCCTGTCTCATTTTCACACGTTTGTGGCGCATAAAAATCAAGTCCCGTGTCAATCTCATGGTAATTCTCGACATTTAATTGTCCTGTTTCCCAATTCATCTCTCCGATAAAAGCAACTGTTGAACTCATATTATGGTAAGCATGAGCGTCAGCTTCCATCTCGATTGGTGACATAATTAAACAGTCTTTGCCATCTATCTGAAACAAATCTGGACATTCCCACATGATTCCTTGATGCGCTTCTCCCTCTAAAACAACCGAGAAAAAGTCCCAATGAATTAAATCTTTAGATTCAAACATTAAAATACGACCACGATGGTCCGCAGTTTTCGTTGCAATAACGGTGTAGTATTTACCGTTTTTCTCAAAAACTTTAGGATCACGAAATTCCTTGATATCTCCGTAATCTTTAAGTTCTTGCTCTGCAATCACTGGGTTTTGAGGGAGCTTTTCAAAAGAAATCCCATCTTCAGAAACCGCTAAACACTGAACTTCACGACGAGTTCCTTCCCGTTCATAGTGTCCAGTATACATTAAGTAAAGTTTATCATCTTTTACGATGGCACTCCCTGAAAAACAACCATCTTTTTCATAATCTTCAACGGGAACTAAAGCAACAGGTAGTTCTTCCCACGTTAATAAATCTTTTGATTTAGCGTGTCCCCAATGCATGGGTCCCCATTCACTACTATAAGGATGGTATTGATAAAAAAGATGATACTCCCCTCTAAAATAAACAAAACCATTTGGATCATTTAACCAACCAACTTCAGGCATAAGATGAAACTGATGACGATAAGTTTCATCAACTGTTACTTTACTTGATTGAACAAACTCATTAACTTTTTTTAATTCTGTCATTGCTAAAAACTCCTTTCTAAAATAGAACTTACTTGATTCCTGTACCAGAACCACCTAATCCTTGTAAGATATACTTTTGTGCCACAATATAAATGATAATTAATGGAATTGTCGAAATTGTTAAAACAGCCATGACTTGATTAATTAAAACAGGTTGCGTCGTATTAATCGTTGTAATGGCAACTTGCATTGAGAATTTCGATTTATCTGTTAAGACCATCAAAGGCCAGATATAATCATTCCAACTATTAATAAATGATAACACACCTACTGTTGCAATGGCTGGTTTAGCCATCGGTAACATAATTTTAAAGAAAATGGCATAGATAGAAGCTCCATCAATTTTAGCTGATTCAATAATCTCATCAGGGATAGCGATAAAAAAGTTTCTAAATAAATAGATATTAAAAGCACTTGCCATTGCTGGTAAAATAACCGCTAAATGCGTATTAACAAGCCCTAAAGCATTCACCACTGTAAACTGAGAGATTAATAGAGTTTCCATTGGAATAATCAATAATGCAAGCAACGATCCAAAAATGATTTTTTTACCTGAAAAATTGATTTTTGCAAAAGCAAAACCTGCTAATGAATTAACGATGATTGAGCCTGCTGCAAAGGTTAAACCATAAAAGATACTGTTTAGCAGATAGGTCCCCACACTAAAACGACTAATGACTTCTTCATAAGTTTTGAACCAATTCGCAGGATTAAAACTTGGTAAAAAAGCTTTAAACGAAGTCAACTGATTAAAAACATCTGCTTCTGGCTTCATCGAGGAAACAATCATCCAAATCATCGGAAATAAAAATAAAGCCGCTAGCAAAAACAACAAAAAATATTCTAAAATCGTGGTTGCTTTCCATTTTCGTTTCATTAGTCTTTATCCTCCTTAATTAATTTACGTTGGGCAATAGTTATGAGTCCAATCATTGTTGTAAAGACAAGGGCGATTGAACTAGAGTACCCTACCAAACGATCTGTAAAACCGGTTTGGTAAATATAGTAAACCATTGTCATCGTTGAGTTCATTGGTCCCCCTTGAGTCATAACCATTGGCTGAACAATTAATTTAAAGGCTGAAATTAAAGTAGTTAATAATACAAAAATAGCGGTTGGTTTTAACAAGGGTAACGTGATGTATCTAAATTGCTGAAACTTTGAAAAACCATCAATTTCAGCCGCTTCATAAACATCTTGTGGAATGTTTTGCATCCCTCCCAACAACAATAACATCTGATAGCCTGCTCCTTGCCAAGCTGAAACAAAAACAATCGTATACATTGCCTGTTTAGGACTTGTCAAAAAAGGCATTGATTTAATTCCTAGTTGATTTAATAAAGCATTGATTAAGCCATCATTCGGATTCAATAGATACAACCATAAAATCGAAATAACAACTAACGACATCACTACCGGAGCGAAGAACGCAATTTTAAAAAACATATTTCCTTTACGATTTTTATTAATAATTAAAGCCATCCCTAGTGCCGCCCCAAGTTGAACTGGAATAATCCAAATAACGAATTTTGCCGTGTTCCAAACACTTTTAATGAAAATAGGGTCGTTAAATAATTGTTTAAAGTTCTCTAACCCTATAAATTGACGAGCATCTGGTGTTAATAAATAATAATCAGTAAAGGCGTAATAAAATACCATCCCTATTGGAACAATTAGAAAAATGATCAATAAGATAAGGGCAGGTGCTAAAAAACTATAACCAATTAAGTTTTCTTTCAATGATGCTTTTTTCTTCATCACGTTCTTCCTCCTTTAAAACATTTACCTTGCATCGGTTCTTATATAAAAAAGCACAATACAGTTTTCAAAGTATTGTGCCATTTCAAATCCATCATAAACACGTTATAAGACAATACTGCTTTTAAGTGAACCCGTCCTAAGTTCATACAGAGATAAGCAAGCTATTTTTCCCCTCATTCCCTAGCAACTTAGAACGTCATTTCTCTTGACTATTATTTTTTTAATGATGCATCGATGGCTTGTTGCATTTCTTTAGCACGAGCATCGGCAACTTTTTGAACGTCTGGATTTTCGTCATAAAAAGTAATGTCTTGAATCGCTTGTTGGAACGCTCTTGAGACTTGTGGATAAGCTACTACAACTGGACGAGCATGTCCTGATTTTTGGTTCTGTTCCATCAACATTTTCATTCCTTCAGGGACTTCGTCTTTGATTAAGTCAATGGTTGAATTTCGAATAGGTAAAACACTATTACCTAAACTCATAATTTTACTTGATTCTGTATTCGTAGCATATAAAATGAAAGCTGCTGCCGCTTCTTTTTTCTTCGTATTGTTTGTCATACCTAAAGCCCAACTTCCTGTTGGGGAAACTAATTTTTTCGTTTTATCCGATACTGGATAAGGTAAAATACCATAATCAATATCTTTATAATTTGCTTCTAAATCGGCCATCGTCCATGAGCCACTTAAATACATTGGATATTTTCCAGTTTCAAACCCTTTTTCAATTGGTGTGACAGGAACATAATCTTTTTTAACTAGCTCTTGAATAAATTCTAAGGCTTCAACTGTATCTTTTGAGTTAAAATGACCTTCAGCTTCTGTTCCTTCTTTATTTACAATACTGCCATCATTTGACCAAACAAACGGAGTATAACCATACGTTAACATCTCATCTTTGTTGGCAATTTGCATATCAAAAACTGGGCCTTTATTTTTCTTATGTAACGTTTCTGATATTTCTTTAAATTCTGTCCAATCCCAAGGTTTATCTAAAGTTGGTAGACTAGCTTCATCTATTCCAGCCTCTTTAAACATTTTTTTATTGTAATAAATACCAACACTTGATTCAGAAAAACCAAAAGCGTAAAATTTCCCATCATAGGTTCCTTGTTGCTTGATACTATCTAAAACATCATCCATGTCCGCATCTTTTAGGTAATCATCTAATGGAGCAAGAACACCTGATTTAGCATACGCTGCAGTATTTGGACCATCAACTGTGATTACATCTGGTAATGTATTCGTCGTAATCGCTGCGTTGACTTTATCTTCATACCCTCCACCACTTCCACTACGAGGGATAAACTCAGTTGTTACTTTGTACTTGCCTTTGTTTTCTTCGTTAAAGTTATCGACAATTTCTTGCCAAGCTTTTCCTTCAGCCGTCTCATCTGAAAATTGAACCCAAACATTAACATCTCCTGGATCTTTACTTGAACTCGCTTTTTCTTTTTTGTTCCCACAAGCCGCTAAACCGCCCAAAGCTAAAAGTACTACCGCTGAAAATAAAATCTTTTTTTTCATATCATTTTACCCCTCTTCTGTTTTTTTTGAAACGTTTCAATTTTAATCAACAAACCACTTTGGAAACGTTTCCTTTTTGTAATATAAAATTAACATCTATTTTAACAGATGTCAACCAATATCAGTCGTTATTTTGAAGTTTTTTGAAGGTTGTAACCCCTTCCTCAAAGCAAACGGGCAGAAACGTTCTTTTAGGGACTTCTTCGCCAGCAATTATGCTTAAAATATGAGCCACTGAAAATTCTGCCATCTCCTTGATCGGTTGGACAATGGTCGATAACATTTTTTTATGACCTTTTCCTAAGCGAATACCGTCAAAACCAATCACCTGACAATTAACGCCGACTTTTTTAAGCTTCTTTTCTTCTAAGAAATCTATGACACCTAAAGCAACAAAATCATTCACTACAAACAACCCATCTAACTCTGGATATTGAATTAAAAATTTTTCTAAATGCTCATTAAATTCTTCGTAAGGCTCAGGGACAGATAGAATTTCATACGCAATCTCATGTGCCAAACAATAATCAATAAAACCATCTAAGCGTTTCGTTGTTTCATTTGGATACTCTGAATAACTACCAATAAACGCCACATATTTTGAACCACGTTCAACGAGTTCTTTAGCTGCAAGTTGCCCACCTACTAAATTATCAGCCGTCACATAACACACATCCTCTGAAAAATGACGATCAACACTCACAAATGGCAAATTAGCTGAGATATATTGATCAACGTCTGAGTAAGTTATCCCAATGATGCCATCCACCTTGTTCTGTTTCACCATTTGAATGTATTCTTTCTCCTTTGAAACCTTACCATCTGAATTACAAAGAAATAATTTATAATTTTTATTACTTAAAAATTCTTCAACATAGTAGGCAAATTCCGCAAAAAATGGATGCCAGATGGTTGGTAGTATTAAAGCAACCGTCTGCGTTGTTTTTGTCTTCAATCCTCGTGCATACTCGTTAGGTGTATAGTTTAATTCCTGAATAGCGGCGTCTACTTTTTCTTTTGTCTTCGGCTTTACTGTGACCCCGTTAATTACTCTTGAAACTGTTCCAACTCCTACACCAGCTAAGCGTGCAACATCTTTCATTGTTGCTTTCATTCGTCATCACCTATCTTACTTTATTTATTATTTTTTATTATAACATAACTTTTTATTAAATCTTGTTCGTTTGGTTAACGTTTCCAATCTGCCCAGTTGCTTCTCATACCGTCTCATGATAGAGTTGAAGCATAATATTTTTTAAGGAGGCTTTTATATCTATGATTAGACCTGCTCAACCAGAAGATGCTTTCAAAGCAATGGAACTCGTCATGATTGTTTTAAAAGACATGGAGCTTGATGTTTTCGATAAATTAAGCGAACAACAATTAAAAAACTTATTAGCTGAGGCGTTCCAAGATTTACCAGATTATCGCTATGGCTATAGAAATGCAATCGTGAAAGAACTTGATAATGATATCGCAGGCATCGCCTTTGGTTACCCCGATCATCTTGAAAAACATATCGATTCACCTTATATCGATTTTTTATATTCACGAAATTTATCAGATGAATATCGTTTATTTAATGAATTAGAAACATTTAAAGATGAGTGGTATTTAGATACCATCGTAACGTCTCCTCACTTTAGAAGACGAGGTGTTGCTTCAGACTTGCTCGATTCTTTACCTATTTTAGCTAAACAACATGATCGTCAAATCATCGGGCTAAATGTTGATCAAGTCAACAAAGGGGCTCAAAAGGTTTACTTGAACAACGGCTTTGGTAAAGTTGGCGAAATTGAAATTGCCGGCCATCAATATGACCATTTACAAAAAAAATTTGCTATTTAAAACATTTAAATAACCTATGGATAAAGCATTATTTTATTCGTAGGTTATTTTTTTATTATAAAAACAGAAACTTCTTGAATTATTTTTATAACATGATATACTAATCATATGAAAAGTAATTCATATGATTATATTTTAAGGAGGTTTTTATTATGGCTTGTCAACAATCAAACACACATGAACACGAACATCATCATGGTAAATTACCAACCGTGCTTTATTTTATTGGGTTAGCTACTTTTATTTTAAGTTATTTCCCTTTTTCTACTTTGGTGATTAACTTACTTGCGACACTAACCATCTTCTTATCCGGTTATCACATTATTATAGAAGGTTTTTCTGATACTTACCATCAAACTAAAAGTAAAAGAAAGTTCACTCCCAATGTTCATATCTTAATGGCTTTCGCAGCTATTGGTGCTGCGATTATTGGTGATTTCAAAGAAGGAGCTTTATTGATTGTTATCTTCGCAGGTGCTCATTTCCTTGAAGATTATGTGGAAGAAAAAAGTAAGCGTGAAATCACTAATCTAATTGCGATGAATCCAACGGAAGCTCGTTTACTTCTTGAAAATGGAGAAACGAAAATTGTTCCTGTTGCTGATTTAAAACCTGGAGATCATTTGAGAGTTCTAAATGGCGATCAAATCCCAACGGATGGAGAAATTATTGAAGGACTTGCGATTATTGATGAATCCTCAATCAATGGAGAAAGTATTCCTGTTGAAAAAGTAGCTGGAAATTCCGTTTTTGGTAGTACAATCAATGGCCAATCTGCTTTTTCAATGGTGGTGACTAAAGATAGTTCAGAGACTGTTTTTGCTAAAATATTAGACTTAGTCAATCAATCACAAGATAATTTAACCCGAACTGCTACTAAAATTAAGCGACTAGAACCCAAATACGTTACGTTGGTTTTAATTTTAATTCCACTTTACATCCTATTAATGCCCCTTGTCTTTGATTATAGTTGGTATGATAGTTTCTATAAAGGAATGGTTTTTCTAACGGTAGCTTCTCCTTGTGCACTCGCTGCCAGTGATGTTCCAGCAACTCTTTCAGCGATTTCTAACCTAGCCAAACGCGGGGTTCTTTTTAAAGGTGGTTCTTATCTTTCCAACTTAGCAGATGTCAAAGCGATGGCGTTTGATAAAACAGGAACGTTGACTCAAGGAAAACCTGCTGTCACAGACTTATATTTTTTAAAAAATACTCAACAAGAAGTACCAATGCTTAAAAATATCATTGTCGCTATGGAAAAACAGGCTAATCACCCGCTTGCAACTGCGATCTTAGAAGCGATTGAACCGACTCAAGATTTACAATTAACGGTCAATAATCGCTTAGGTCACGGATTGGAAGCTTCATTAAATAGCGATCTATTCAAAATTGGGAAAGCCGAACAAGTCGGCGAAATTCCAGAAGAACTTAGACAAAAACAACAGGTTTTTGCGAGTCAAGGGAAAACAGTCGTCTTTGTCGGGAAAAATAATGTAGCACTTGGCTTGATTGCGATGATGGATTTACCAAATGAAGCTGCTAAAAATATGATTGACTACTTAAAATCTCAAGAAATTCATACCATTATGATTACCGGAGATAACAAAATCACTGGGGAAGCCATCGCGAAACAGCTCAACATTGATGAAGTTATGGGAAATGTTTTACCTGAAAATAAAGCCGCAACAGTTAAAGAACTTCAAAATAAATACGGAGAAACTGCAATGGTAGGCGATGGCGTCAATGATGCACCCGCCTTAGTTACTGCTGATATTGGAATTGCAATGGGCGATGGTACAGACGTTGCCATTGATGTTGCTGATGTTGTTTTGATGCAAAATGATTTAACTCGTTTAACTTATGCACATAAAATTTCTAAACGTTTAAACAAGGTTGTTATGCAAAATATTGTTTTCTCAATGGCTGTCGTTCTTTTCCTAGTCCTTTTAAATATCTTTGGTAAAATGAACCTACCTATTGGTATTTTAGTTCATGAAACAAGTACTATTATTGTCTTACTTAACGGGATTCGCTTACTAAAACCTTTAAAAGAATAAATTTACAATCAAAAAAGTACGGATAATGGAGTTGTCTTTTCAAACAACTTTATCCGTACTTTTTTATGTAAATGAGATTAAACGGTGAACTTCTCTAAAAACGTCTTTGTCAAAAAACAGATTATTATAAACAGCCACTTTTTCAGTGGATTCAAACATCAAGATCCGAATCTGCTGTGTAAATAAAGCCACGTCTTCACGTGGTAATGGTGTAAAACTCTTTAAAAAAATTCTCTCATGCCACGTTAACTCTGAGCGATTTCCTTCATATTTACTCCAACCATAGTCTTTATTTGGACAAAAACCTTTTTCAATATACCACATTGAAACCAAACTTTGTTTTAAATGAAGTGAGACATCTTCAAAATAATTTGTTTCACCGCGTTTTAAGCTACGATAGAGTTCAAAATAATAACCATAGTATTTAAATAGGATGGCATCAAATTCTTCTTGCGTTACGCGATACATCACTTGTTGTGAATAATTTTGTAATTCTTTAAGCCAACCATTATCTTTTACGATTTCTATTTTCTTCAACCAAATGTTTGGAAATAACTCTTCTTCAAAGTATATAAATAAATCCAACTTAATAAAAGTAGCATAATGAATCACCGAATAATTTTCTTCTTCCGTTTCAATAAAAAGATGTTCTCCAATTGAGTTAATAATTTCACGTTGCTTTCTTCTTAAATTGACATGTTCTTTTACAACAATCCGTGCGTCAATATCCGAGTAGTAATCTTCTTGGTTGCTCCCAATCGAGCCACCAAAAAAACAGCTGATAATTTCATTATCTTCTTTGACTAAACGTATTAATCTATTTTTCAAGCGATCTCGTTCCACTGGTAAATTGGAATCCACTATCATACTTCTTCCCACCCTTAACTACAATAATTAACACACCTACCTATATAGTATAAGAAAAAAAAGGAGAAATAGCTATTTATTTTGCAATAAAAGCTATTTTTTTACGCTTTTCCCTCAAAAAAGATACTACAAACAGATGTCAGCTATGACACACTTGTCACAATCGTAATATATACGAATAACAAACCAACCCTTCAAATAACAAATATGATAAACATTATACCAAATACTAATTGATAAAACAAAATAAACTTCCATTTACCATAACAGTTCATCTTTACTGTTTATTTTTTTACTCTCCTTTTTTAAAATTAACAATATTTCTAAATACAAGTCATTGTTACAAAAACCCGACTAGCTGTCATTGAATTTAATTATTTCCTTCACCTACGAAATAATTTTTGATGGTAAAGTATGTGATGTTGAGGCGAACGAAACATTACTCTCGCCCAATCATAAAATACTTAAACAAACAGAAGGGGATTTTTAAATTTATGAAATCACTAAAATTTTTACTATTCGGAACAACAATGGCGCTAGGATTATTTATTGGAACTCAAGCAAATGCTGAAACTGTATATACTGTTAAATCAGGTGACTCTTTATCTCTAATCTCGCAAAAGTTTGCAGGTAATAATTCTTTAATCGATGAAATTGCTAAACTAAATAAAATTCAAGATATCAACTTAATTCACGTGGGTCAAAAATTAACCATTAATTCAGATAACCAACCAAGTGAACCTGTTGTTACTGAACAACCAGTACAACAAGAAGTTGTCGCTCAAGAAGTTGTCGTTGAACAACCGGTACAAGAAGTTGCTGCTGAAACAAGTAACTATCAAGGTTCTTCATCAAGTGCTAAAGAATGGATTGCTCAAAAAGAGTCTGGTGGTAGCTACACTGCAACTAACGGACACCACATTGGGCGTTACCAATTAGACCCTAGTTATTTAAACGGTGACCATTCGGCTGCTAATCAAGAACGTGTTGCTGATGAATATGTTGCTGGTCGTTATGGTTCATGGGAAAATGCTCAATCATTCTGGATGAACAACGGTTGGTACTAAAATAAAACAGAATCAAAAAAGTCGCTCTGATTTTATCGAGCGGCTTTTTTTTATTCTATTTTATTTTTAAATTCCCTATTTTTTCGTTGGCCTTAACCATTACTAACTTCTCTAAAATTAAACTTTCAAGTTTTTGATTGCTATTTGTCACTGCCACAATGATATCGGCACATTTACTTTCTTTTTCTAAATGGCTCAAATCCATTAGTGCTAATTGCGTTTCTGGTTGAATTTCTTCCCCCTCACTGACTAATATCTCAAAAGGAACTCCTTCTAATTCGACCGTATCTAATCCCATATGAACAAGAATTTCTAACCCCAGTGGTGTCTCCAAGCCTAGAGCATGTTGAGTTGGGAATATACTCGTTACTTTACCGCTAATCGGAGAAAAAACACGACCATTCGTTGGACGAATAGCAAAGCCTTCACCCATCATTTTTTGAGAAAAAACCGGATCACTTACTTCTGAAAGAGTTAGTAATTTCCCCTCGGCAACAGCATAAAGATTATTTTCATTTGATTTGTTTTTTTTATTTTTACTGAATAAATTAAACATTAGATGACTCCTTTCTTTATTTATTCTTGACCTAAATATTCTCGTAATTGTGTTTTAAAAATAGAGGCTTGATTACCATAAATAATCTGAATACCAGATGAAACATTCACAACGCCATTAGCATTTAAATTAGAGGTAAAATAATTATTTTCTTTTACTTTCGATGTGTCATTTAGCGTTAATCTTAAGCGTGTAAAGCAAGCATCTACTTTTGCAATATTTTCTTTTCCACCAACTGCTTGAACTAAATCAGCTAAAAATTCTTCCTCATTTAAGGAAACTACCTTGTCATTAGCCACTTGTTCAACTTTCGCTTCTCGACCGGGTGTTTTTAAGTCCCATTTTTCAATTGCAAATTTAAAAACAAAGTAATAACCAAAGAAATAGATTAAACCTAGAGGGATCACCCATAGCCAATTAGAACCTTTATCAGCGCCTAAGACACCATTAAAAATTAAAGACATGAATGGACCACCAAAAGTAGCAGATCCCACTACATTAAATTCAACAAGATACGTCACGAGATAAGCTAGCCCAGAAAAAATGGCATGAATTCCAAAAAGTGCTGGAGCAACAAATAGGAAACTATATTCAAGTGGTTCACTTATCCCCATTAAAGCACAAGGAATTACGACAGCTATCATCAATGACGCTATTTTTTTTCGATTTTCTGGTCGAGCGGTTTTATAGATGGCTAAAGCTGCTCCTGGCAGACCACACATCGCAAAAATAACTTTTCCATTCATTAAGAAACGACTCACACTAATATCAAACATTGCTCCTGGTGTATTGAGTATCGCATTGTAAATATTAACGGCTCCTTCTACGACCTCGCCTCCAATCTCAGCAACGCCACCCAAACTAGTAAAAAAGAAGGGTAAGTAGATGAAATGATGTAAGCCAAATGGTAATAAAAGCCTTTCCAATAAACCATATGAAAAAGCACCTAATGAACCCGTTGTCACAATAAATTCAGATGACATATTTAAAACCGACTGGATCGGCGGGAAAATAAAGGACATGGCTAAACCAGCAAAACAAGAAGCGACAATCGTAACGGCTGGAATAAAACGAGTCCCGTTAAATAATGAGAATATGGGTGGTAATTGAATTTTATAATAACGATTATGTAAATAACTAACTAAAAGACCAATTAAAATCCCCCCAAAAACACCGGTATCCAACGTAATAACGCCCAATATGCCTTTTTGACCTGTTAGGTAATTCATCCGGCGTAATCGTTCCACGCAAGGTTAAAAAAGTTCCCATTACGGTATTCATTGTCATATAACCTAGAAAACCTGATAAAGCAGCTGTTCCCTTTTCAGCTTTTGCAAAACCGTAAGCAATCGAGATAGCGAAAATAACCGGAATATGATTATTAACGACGTTTCCTGCTTCTTTCATAATCGTAAAAAAATAAGTGAAAAATGAACTACCTAAAAATGGAGCTAATTTAATCAAATTAGGGTTTGAAAAAGCACTCCCCACTCCAACTAAAATTCCCGCAATGGGTAAAATCAATACTGGAGCCATTAATACTTTACCTAATTTTTGAAACGCTTCTAATACTTTATCTTTTTTCATATTTCCCCTCCAAAAAACGTTTTCATTTAGAAAAAAAAGAAAGAGAGTTATCGTTTTAACTCTCTTCACTTAAGTCCTACTATTTTATCTTTATTTCAATTCTGGCCAATAATCAACATTTGCTTCAATTAAAGCATCTAAGATTTGACGTGCTTTTTTCGCATCCCCCACGGTACGATTTAAAGTTAACGCTTGTAAAGCTTTAGTATATGATTTTTCTAAATAGGCTTCACATGTTAATTTTTCATAAGCATATTGTCCTTCAATCAACCCCTTGTAAAAGGTACCGATTTCACCGACAACATAAGGTGCTGGTCCATTAACCCCCAATGAAGCGGCAACTTCAATCATCAAATCATCTGATAAGTTAGAAACAATGCCATTATTTGGAACAATCACAATAAACGTTCTTCTTAAGTTTCCATAAATAGACGCCGCTACTTCGACAATCATATCGCCATGAGCATCATTGTGAACAATATGTGAATCCTTAGCTGTCCCTGCTTCAGCAATACGACGACATTCTTCAAAGACGCGTTTTTCACGACCGTCCATTACTTCATTCGCTCGCGTATAAGCTGGATCTAATTTCGATAATTTATATTCTGGATATAGATAATATTGTAAATAAGTGTTTGGTAAGTAATCTGGGAAGTCGTTGACCATATCTTCAACCATCGCATACGTATCTAACCATGATTGATCACGTTGCTCCGCATCAACTGGTAAAAAACCATTTTTCTTAGTGTAATCTTTGATTTCTGGTAATAAATCATGACCTTCTTTATCATAAACATGAGTAAACCAACCAAAATGGTTTAAACCGAAATAAGTAGGTTCAAATTCATTGAAATCACGATTAATTAAACGTCCATATGAACGTAATAGATTTACAGGTTGATCACAAATATTTAGAATACGTTTATCTTCTGGAAAGACCATATTTAATGCATGAGCCACGATAGCCGCTGGGTTTGTGTAGTTTAAAATCCAAGCTTCTGGGCTTAATTTACGAACGTCTTCAACTAATTCAATCATATCTCTAATTGAACGCATGCCATAAGCAAAACCGCCAGGTCCACATGTTTCTTGACCAATTAATCCCATTGATAATGGAATTTTTTCGTCTTTTTCACGCATTGGGTAGCCACCTGTTCTCATTTGACAAAAGACAAAATCAACATCTGTAAAAGCTTCTGTTTTATCCGTTGTGTATGAAAATTCAATATCTGGTGTTTCTTCTCTAAATAAAATTTCCCCAAATTTACCAATCACTTCTTGTCGCTCTGCATCGACATCATATAATGTAATCTTGTTAAATGGAAAAATATCTTGATGCTTCGTTAATGCTTTTAAAATACCTGGTGACCAAGTGGAACCCCCACCAACGATGACGATATTATTTTTCTTTTTCATAATTTTTTCCTCCCACAAGCTTTATTTGATACTTTTATTTTAAAGCGTTCTCAAATAAATACAATGGAATTGGAGGTTAGTTATTCGCCGTCACACTAGCTATTCTTCAACACTTTCATGTGTTGAAAAACACACGGAAACAAGTTGTTCAAAAATATAATTTAATAAATAATGAATGCTAATACGAGAAGTCACATCCACCTCACCAATTTTCAAAGGATGATAATAAGCATACAATGATTCATCTGCTAAAGAAGCTAGTGTATTTTGCGATAATCCTGTAATTGATATAATTGTCGCTGCCGATAATTTTGCTAAGCCGGTCGCATCTACTAGTGTTTTTGTTTCACCACTTAAGCTAACAACAAAAACTAAATCTTCTTTTTTTAATCTCTTAGCTCTTTGTTTCATTACATGTGGCTCATAGTAAACAGAAGAAATAATCCCCAACAACCTTAACTTTTCTTTCATTTCTTCACAAGGAAACTTTGACGGCCCACACGCAAAGAGTGAAACATGATCCGCTTGTTTTATGGACTCAATCACACTCTCTATTTTTTCGTGTTGAATTAACTTTTCAGTCTGTAAGACTTCCTCACTTAAAGAAAAATTTAAAGACGGTTTGGTCTTTTCATCTGCTTTAGCTTGTAATAAAGAATATTTTAATTCTGAAAAACCTTGAAAATCTAATTTTTTTGCCATTCGAACAATTGTATTTGGTGACACAAAACGCTTTATCGCAATCTCTTTTAATGTTTCATTTTTGACTGTTTCAATATTTTCTATTAAAAATTTAATAATTTCTATTTCTTGATCATTTAATAAATATTGATTTTCTTGATATTTTTTAAAAAAGCTCAATGGTATTCTCCTCACTTATTTTCCAAAAAAATAGCAACATTTGAATTAGTCTTATTCTACAACTCAGATTAGTAAAACTCAATTTAAAATCAACTGTTCGTTAAAAAAAAAGTACCTTTTTAGGTTTTATCTCCTAAAAGGATACTCGTTTTCTAAATAATATCTAGTTCTTTAAAACCACTTAAAATTTCTACGTCATGCGAGACACTTACAAATGCATGTTCATCAACATTTTTCATCGTTTCTTTTAAGATTTCCATCTCATAACGAGTAATCACTGTTATTAAAACTGATTTTTCTTGGTGCATATACCCACCCTTTGCATGTTCTATCACAGTAATCCCTCTTGTTAAATGCTCTTGTAATTTTTCAACCACTTCGTCAGGATAATGGGTAATTATCATCACCTGTACTTTACGATGCTTGACATAAACCATGTCTGTTGCTTTAGCACTTACTATAATTGATAATACGCTATACAAGGCATGTTGCCACCCAAAAATAAAACCAGCTGTTAGAACCACAATTCCATTAATAATCATAGAAAAATAACCAATGCTTTTTCCAGTTATTCGTCTCAAACCAATTAAAACAATGTCCATACCACCTGTTGACATGCCATACTTTAAAGCTAGACCTAACGAGTAACCACCAATCGCTCCCCCAAAGATAGCACAAATGATTGGATCGTCTGTTAAAGTTATCTTTGGCATTGTTTCAATCGCAAAAGAAGCAAGTGTCACACCAATAATTGTAAATACAACAAATTTACGGTCAACAATAAACCAACCAATCAGTAATAACGGAATATTTAAAGCATAATAAATATAGGAGATTGGTAAAGTAAAGTCCGTTGTTTTTCCAACAAGTGTTGAAATAATTTGTGAAATCCCTGTAATACCTCCAGAATAAATATCACCATTTTGCCAAAATACATTTAATGCGATCGAATAAAGGAATGCGTAAATCATTAAAATAAAAATTTTTGTCCCATATTCTTGTAAGCGACCAGCATGCGGTCTTATTTTATCCAACCAAACCCTCTCCTTAGCCTCTATCAAAAGTAATTATACCCATCATAGCTAACTTCCCTTTATTTGTAAAATAAATTTTAACAACTCAAAAAAAAACTGAACCAAAAGAGTAATTCTTTTGGCTCAGTTTAATAAAGTCTGGTATTAAAGTTGAATTTCTAATGCTACTTCTGCTTCAACAGCTCTTAATAGGTCTCCCTTAATTAAAACATCTGTTGCTTTTTCTAATTCATCATAGATTTCAACTTCTTTATCTAATTCTAAGAATTTAACATGTTTACGGAACTCATCATAAGCGATTTGACTACCAACACCCATTACGCCACGGTCTTTAACAAAATCAATTGCTTGACAAGCAGCCATTAATTCTGTAGCTAAAATACGACGTGAGTTACCAACGATGTCGCGAGCTTTACGAGCAGCTGTTGTTCCCATACTTACAAAGTCTTCTTGGTTTTCACAAGATGGAATTGAGTCAACACTTGCTGGGTGAGATAAAATTTTGTTTTCTGATGCTAATGAAGCAGCAGCATATTGTGTAATCATGAACCCAGAGTTAACACCAGGGTGTTTCACTAAGAATGATGGTAAACCACTTAATTGGCTATTTACTAGACGTTCAACACGACGTTCAGACACGTTACCAATTTCAGAAGCACCGATTCCTAAGAAGTCAAATGGTTGTGCTAATGGTTCACCGTGGAAGTTACCACCTGAGATAACAGCTCCACGACGAGTAACGATTGGGTTATCTGTTACTGAGTTTAATTCGATTTCTACTTTTGATTTCACATAAGCTACTGAATCTTTACTTGCTCCGTGGATTTGAGGCATACATCTTAATGTATAAGCATCCTGTACACGTTCAGCTGTTGCTTGTGTTGTCAATGTACTACCTTTTAATAAATGACGAATATTTTGTGCTGTTGCTAATTGTCCACTTTGAGGACGAATTGTATGTAAATCTTCATCAAAGGCATTCACGATACCATTGTGTACTTCTAATGATAAAGCGCCAATAACGTCTGATAATTTTAATAATTCAATTGCATCATAAGTAGCTAAAGCGCCGATACCTGTTAATACAGTTGTACCATTAATTAGAGCTAAACCTTCTTTTGCTTCTAAGAAGATAACTGGAACGCCAGCTTTTTCCATTGCTTCTTTACCAGGTAATAACTCACCACGGTAATAAGCTTTTCCTAAACCTAACATTGGTAATACCATATGTGATAATGGTGCTAAGTCTCCTGAAGCTCCTAAAGAACCTTTTTCAGGAATGTGTGGAACCACACCTTTGTTTAGCATATCCATCAATGTTTGGATTGTTAATAAACGAATACCTGAGTAACCTTTTAATAAAGAGTTGATACGAATTAACATAATCGCACGAACTTCATCTTCTTTTAATGGATCTCCGAAACCACTTGAGTGAGTACGGATTAAGTTTTCTTGTAATTGACGTGTTTCTTCTTGTGGAATACTTACTTTAACTAAAGAACCAAAACCAGTGTTCACACCGTAAGTTACTTTTTTACTTGCTACAATGTCGTCAATGATTTTACGTGACGTATTAACTGCTTCAACTGCTTCATCTGAAATCGAAACGCGAGCACCTTGTCTTGCTACTTCGATTACTTGTTCTAAAGTTAAACTTTTACCATCTAAAATAATTTCTTTACTCATTATGAATCCTCCCGTTTATCTATAAAATATTTTAATTTTTAAACTCTTTAATTATTATGCTTCTGTTCCTTTATCTTGTCTGTTAAAGACAAAGTATAGTCCACCAGCAACAACAATACCTACTAAACCTGCAATCTTACTTGTCATTGCAGCTCCAACCCAAAGCATCCACACACTAACAAGAATACCTAAAATTGGAATAACTGGTCCTAATGGTAAGCGGAACGCTGGAGTAATATCTGGGTTTTTCTTACGCATAAAGATAACTGCTAAAGCCGTTGGGATATATTGAATGAAACGGAACACTACACTAAGTTCTGCTAGTTGTTCGAAACTACCACTCAATAATAAACCACTTGTTAAAATACATGAAATGATAATCGCAATAACTGGTGCTTCTTTTGAATTTTTCTTCGCTACGACTTTTGGTAATAACCCTTCGTCTGCTATCGATGCTCCATAACGAGGGATCATCATTGAGTCCCCTACGTTCAATCCTAAGATTGAAACTAAAGCTCCGATTGAAATAATCCATTTACCTGCTGGTCCTATCATTTGTGTAAATGCATCTTGTACTGGTGCATCTGTTTCTAAAATTCCTACACCTAGCATTGCAATTGTACCAGCAATAATCATGAAATAAAGAATAGAAACAATACTAATTGAACCAATAATAGCTTTTGGTACGTTTTTCTTCGCATCACGCATCTCACCAGCAACTACTGGTAACGCTTCAAATCCGATAAATGCATAGAAAATTGTTAACGATGTTGATCCCATCGCGTCAGAAAGTGACATACCCTCTTTTAGTTGTAAGAATGGTGTAAAGTTACCTTTATCAAATCCACCTTTAATAAAGAAGATTGCAATTAAAACAAAGGCAATAATTGGAATTAATTTGGCAATTGTAATCGTAATTGTAAAGATTTTTGACGTTTTCAAACCAGTACTATTAATTATTGATAAAGCAATAACTAATAAAATACTAATTAAAATATTTTTTCCTGCTAATGCTGGGAATGTTACAATCAATAATTTCGCAAAACCGGCAGCCATCGCTGACCATGCAATAATCGTTACAAACCAACCTAATAAACCAACAATAAATCCAACAAAATCTCCAAAGGCAGCTTTAGAATACTGGAAAGCTCCTCCGTTTTTATCAAAGTATCCCGCTACTTCCGCAAAACAGACTGCTAACAATAATACTAGAATAGCATCAAATATCATAGCTAACAATGAAGCTGGACCTAAGTCCTTATAAATCGTTTGAGGTAATAAGAAAATACCTGAACCGATTACCGCGTTTATCCCGTAAAGAGTTGCCCCTCCCAGGCTAAACTTTGAATCTTCATGTGTCTCCGTGTTTTGAATCTCATCCCCATTAACTTTCGTTTCCATAATTTTTATCCTTTCTAGATTCCCGGCTGTGTTTACGTTTAACACAATGCCTTATTTTTCTTGAATCATTGAACAAACGACAATTGGTTGAAAACTTTCTTGAGAATCAAATTCAACTCGTGTGTGAGATTCGGGATTCTCTAGAACAAGACTACTATATTTTTCTAACTGATAACTTTTTATCAACTCTTCATTTTTTATAACCTGAATGTCTACATCTTCCAAACAGTAGATAACAGTTACTTCGCTTTCCAAAGTCAATTGTTCGGCTTTGTTACACGCTTTCATAAAGCCTTTTAATTCTGGCTTATAAATTAAATTGAAATCAGTACATTGACCATACGATGTGGTCTGATCATCACCAGAAAAATGGTGAGCTTCAAAAGGCTGAAGAATAATTTCCTCAATCTCTTCTTCTTTCTCGTGAACTAAGCGAATACAGTGATCTAATGACATTATCAAACGTTCATAGCCTGGTAATGCCGAAAATTTCGATTCTTTTAGTTCCACTGTTGCCGATGACACTCTAAAATCAAACTGACCAACTTTGTAAACTCCATGGTCTGGAGCGAGAAACACTTCACGTGTTTCTCCTCCACTCCATTGAGCTACTTTAACGTTTTTTGCTTCTTGAACTCGGAGATTAATCATTAGAATAATCCAGAGATGTTTCCTTCTTCATCAACATCAATTCTTTCTGATGCTGGAGATTTAGGTAAACCAGGCATTGTCATTACTGCGCCTGTTAAAGCAACAATAAATCCAGCTCCTGCTGATACTTTTAAATTACGAACTGTTACTGTGAAGTCTTTTGGTGCCCCAACAAGTGTTGCATCATCAGAGAATGAATATTGTGTTTTAGCCATACAAATTGGTAAATTACCAAATCCTAGACGTTCTAACTCAAGCATTTCTTTACGAGCTGCTTTCGTTAATTCAACACCTTTTCCTCCATAAACTTTACGAACAATTTTATTTAATTTCTCTTCAATTGAATCTTCATCTTCATAGACAAAGCTAAAGTTATTTGGTTGGTCAGCAAGTTCGATTACTTTTTCAGCTAAGGCTTGTCCACCTTCGCCACCTTTAGCCCATACGTCTGCAAGAACACATTCAACGCCGCGTTCTTTACAAGCTAATTCAACTGCCTCAATCTCAGCATCTGTATCTAATGGGAATTTGTTGATAGCTACAACAACTGGTAAACCATAAACATCTTGGATATTAGAAATATGTTTTTCTAAGTTTGGTAAACCTGCAATAACAGCTTCAACATTTTCTTCAGCTAATTCTTTTTTAGGAACGCCACCATGCATTTTAAGCGCACGAATTGTTGCGACTAAAACAACTGCATCTGGTTGTAAATCTGCAATACGACATTTGATATCGATGAATTTTTCAGCGCCTAAGTCAGCTCCGAAACCTGCTTCAGTTACTGTATAGTCAGCATATTTCATTGACATTTTTGTTGCTAAAACACTGTTACAACCATGTGCAATATTTGCAAATGGGCCACCGTGAATAATTGCTGGTGTATGCTCTAACGTTTGAACAATATTTGGATTAATTGCTTCTTTAAGTAAAGCTGCTAATGCACCTTCAGCTTTTAAATCGCCAGCAGTTACTGGTTCGCCACTGAAGTTATAAGCAACGATCATTTTCTTTAATTTTTCTTTTAAGTCAACTATGTCATTAGATAAACATAGTACTGCCATAATTTCTGAAGCTACTGTAATATCATAGCCATCTTCACGAGGAACACCATTTACACGACCTTGTAGTCCATTAACAATGTGACGTAATTGACGGTCATTCATGTCAACAACACGTTTCCAAGTGATTTTACGACTATCTATTTGTAAAGCATTACCATGATGAATATGGTTATCTAAAAGTGCTGCTAAAAGGTTATTAGCTGCGCCAATCGCATGGAAGTCACCTGTAAAGTGTAAGTTAATATCTTCCATTGGGACAACTTGTGCATGTCCACCACCTGCTGCTCCACCTTTAACACCAAAAACAGGTCCTAATGATGGTTCACGTAAAGCGATCATTGATTTTTTACCAAGACGTGATAGACCGTCTGCTAATCCCACTGATACAGTTGTCTTACCTTCACCTGCTGGTGTTGGTGTGATTGCTGTTACTAAGATTAATTTTCCATCTTCTTTGTCTTTCATTTTTTCTAATTCATTAACATTTAGTTTAGCTTTATAGTTTCCATATAAAGTTAAATCCTCTTCTGTTAAGTTAAGAGCTTTTGCTACCTCTTTAATCGGTTTCATTTCTACTTGATTTGCTATTTCTATATCTGTTGCCATCTGTTCATATCATCCCTTCTAGAATTGGTTAATTATAAATTAAACAAGTTTTAATACTTCTTCGTAAACACGATCAGCAATTGTACAACCTTCAGTTAACAATGCTTCCCCTTTTTCACGATATGTTTTTACAAACGTTTCGTCTTTAATACCAGAAAGATTGATTAGTACATTTAACCAAGCGCCTTGTAAACCAGCTTTCAAGTTAAGTGCAGCGACACCTAAGTCACTAACAGCGTTCACATTTGATTTACCTACTGCTTTTTCTGTTACTTTCAAAGTAGCAACCATTAAAGTCATCATGTTAAATGGTGAGATTGCTGCGCCTTGTAATGCTTTTTGCATTGCTTCGCGACGTGCTGCTTTATGTTCTTCTGTTTCTTTAGGCATTGAGAATACTGCCGATACTTCATTGAATGCTTCAGTATCTTTATCAATTGATTGAAGTAATTCATCTTGTAAACGAGTTGCTTCAACTAGAACTTCATGTGTTAATTCTTCAAATTCAACATATTTTTTCTTACCCTTTGTCAATTCAGCTACCATTTTTACAAGTGAAGCTCCCATTGTTGCTGAAAGAGCTGCAGCTGAACCACCACCTGGTGCAGGTTCATTCGATCCTAAAACAGTCATAAATTCATGAACTTTTAAATCAATTAATTTCATCCATATTCTCCTTTGATTGAATTAGTTTTATTTTTCTATTAGCTTAATAAATGGTTTTCTAAAATTTGTTTACTGTAATCAAAATCTTCAATTTGTAAATAGTATTCTGCTACATCAACTAAAGCTTTTGCTGGAGTTAAACCAATTACTTCACTTCCAATAATGTTAACACCGTAACGTTTAGCTTCGAAACGAATCGTTTCAAAAGCACGATAAAGTGGTGTTCCTTCAAAGTTAACCATGTTCATAGAAACTTGAGCAATGTTACGATCTTCTAACATTACGCCAATTCCTTTACAATATTTAAAGCCGCCACCTGAAGCACGGATAATTTTAGCAATTTTGTTTGCAATTGTGATATCTGATGTATCTAAGTTTACGTTAAATGCTACTAAAGGCATTCTTGCGCCGACAGCTGTAATACCAGCAGTTGGATGGATCGCTCTTTCACCAAAATCAGGAGCCCAAGCTTCTTCTTTTAATTTTTCAGGCATTCCTTCAAATTGACCTTTTCTAACACGAGCTAAGTTTTTACGATCTGGGGCAGTTGCAGAATCTTCATATAAGAAAATTGGAATATTTAATTCATCATTGATACGTTTAGCAACTGTTTTAGAAATTTCAACACATTCTTCAGCAGTAATATCTTTGATTGGAACAAATGGTACAACGTCCGTTGCGCCCATACGTGGATGTTCTCCAGAATGTTTTGTCATGTCGATGTTTTCACTTGCATATTTTACCAATTTAAATGCTGCTTCTTGAATACCATCTACATCTCCAACTAAAGTGAAAACACTACGGTTATGACTTGAATCTGATGAGTGGTCTAAAAGAGTAACGCCAGGAACACTTTTAGCAACCTCTACTAAACCATTAATAACTTTTTCATCTCTTCCTTCACTAAAGTTTGGGATACATTCTACTAATTTTGCCATTTTATTCCGTCCTTTCATTTTAAAAAACTTTATGTTCTTTTATTTGATTAAATAAAACATACTCACTTAATTTAAACCATATAATATGACTAACTATTCTCTTTACGACTTAGACTATTTTATCCTAACATACTCTTTTTATAACTAGTTGGAATATCACTTGTTCATCTTTACTATAGAAATAATTAAAATAATTTCATTGAGTCGCCAACTCTTACATAACATCAACTTGCTTTTTTTCCTACTAATTTTGTTACGTCGTTTACAATAGTCACTCCTTTACTCTATAAGGTATTTCCATTAAGCAAATGCTCGTTTAGAAATCAAATATCAAAACACTTTCTTTCAATAACTCTATCTGACTTGCATTAAAAGTAACACCGCTTACAAAATAAGTCAAACCAAGCTAAACCTATATATATCAAGGGTTTTATCTGTTTTTTTGACTTTTTTTATGGTCAACTAACCCATGAAAGCGTTCTTAAATATATCGTTTTGACTTTTATTAGACTAATCTCAGATATGATTGATATGTGTTGCCTCTTTTACATTTTTTATATAAAATTACATCCTTATACATCAATTAACGACCGTTTTTAACCTCTTAACCTATGAGAGTTGTTAAAAATAAGATCTCCGCTTTTCTCCTAACTTTTGTTAAATTTCAACCTTAAAATTTGTTCATTTGACGTATTTTAGATTATTCATTTGACGATTTGACGAAAGCATTTCTAATCAAATTTTAATCTTCATGCTAATTTATTCACAAAAGAAAGGAAAGTATCGATATGACACAACTTGTATTACTCATTGACTTTGGGAGTACTGATACAAAGGCAACGTTGATTGATTTAAAACAAGAAAAAGTTTTAGCTACAACTAAAACAAAAACGACGGTTACCTCTCACTTAGTCGATAGTTATGAACAACTAAAAAAACAATTAACAGAATGGGTTTCTTTAGATGAAATAGAACAAGCAGAAGTACTTATTTGTTCTTCTGCTTTTGGCGGCTTTAAAATGGTCGCTATCGGTTTGACGCAAAGTTTGACCACTGATGCTGCGAAGAGAGTAGCTCTCGGTGCTGGTACTCGAATTTTAAAAACCTATTCTTACCACTTATCTGAACAAGATGTCAACGAAATAAATGCGCTCAAACCAGATGTTATTCTATTGACTGGTGGGACAAATGGTGGAAACAAAGCATTTATTAAAGAGAGCGCTCAAAAACTATTACATACTACTTCTAGTATCCCCATCTTAGTTGCTGGTAACGAAAAGATGAGTACTGAAGTTACGAACATTTTAAATACTCGAGGAAATTATTTTATTTCTGATAATGTGATGCCAAAAGTCAACGTTCTTAATCCAGATAAAACACGTGAGATTCTAAGAACGATCTTTTTTGAAAAGATTATCTATGCTAAGGGACTTGGTGAGATAGCTAAACTTAGTAAAAAGCCTGTTATTCCAACACCTTCAGCTGTTTTATCCGCAGCTCAATTGTTATCAGAAGGAACTGAACGTCAAGAAGGGCTTGGTCCATTAGCAATTCTTGATGTCGGTGGGGCAACCACAGATGTACATTCGGTTTCCAATAATTTATCTGGATTTCAAGAGGTCATCTTTGAAGGCTTACAAGAACCGTTCCTCAAACGAACGGTTGAAGGCGACCTAGGAATGCGATATTCGGCAATGAGCTTACTTGAAACAACAGGTTTCGGAGCTTTCCAGAAATTCCTTCCAAAATTATCTAACCAAGAAATAGAAGAAAAATGTCTTTACCGGGAACAACACCCTGAGTTTATCCCCACTCATTCAGAAGAACGCAACTTCGATTATACGATTGCAAAATTAGCCATCTTTAATGCAATCCGTCGTCATGTTGGTGAATTACGCGTGGAACCTCGCCCTAATTTTAATTTATACTATCAAAAAGGTAAGGATCTCCGTTTACTAAATTACTTAATCGGAACTGGCGGAGTAATTGTCCATAGTACTTGTCCCAAAGATTTAATAGTAGAAGCTTTACAGCAATCCCCTCGTGAGTTGACCCCAATCGCTCCACAACTCATGTTAGATAGAGATTATCTTCTCTCGGCTCTCGGTCTTTTAGGTGAACATTATCCAGAAACAGCTTTCAATCTTTTAAAACAAATTATTCAACCTCTTTAAACCAAAAATCTTCCTAAACAAAGACATGTTTAGGAAGATTTTTTATGATTGTTTGTTTGACTTAAAGGAAGAACCTTCAATAGTAATGCCATTAAATGCTCGGTATAGTGCATTGGTTTCTAATTTATTTCGATTGGGACTCAATGATTCCATTGCTTTTTGATAATAATAAAATTCATCCTTCGATAAAACGGAATTCAATTCTTCATTTTCTTCAATTGGATGATTAACTAATTGATGTTTAATCATCGCCTCTGCAAAATAAATCGTACCCAAAACACGCGGACTATTAAATTGCTCCATATATTTTTTAGAACTTTTAAGGTATTTCGCTACCTCAATAAAATTCCCTTCGTATAGATTAATTAAAGACATATAAGCATCCAACTGTGGTCGCTTCCACAAAGATGAAAAACGATCATAAATTTGATACGCTTTTTCAAAATACATTTTAGCTTTATCATAGTCTTTTTTACCAAATAAAATAATTCCCATATTAATATAAAAAACGGAAAGACTAGAATAAGCACGTTTATCCTCGCATAGATCAATCGCATCTTGCTGTAAAAGAATGGCTTCATCGTACTTTTCTTCAATACTACGAATTTCAGCCAAATAATCATAGGCTGCCGCAATATTAACTGCATATTTTTTTTCAATTGACTCGGTTAATCTAAACGTTCGGATGGATTCATTCAATTGTTGCTCTGCCAAGGTCATATTACCAATCATTAAGTAATAGAGACCTTTTAAACGTAGCAGAATACCAATTAACTCATGATTATTACTACGAATAGCTTCACTTAAAGCCAATTCAATATAATGGCTCATCTCTTTTTCGTCATCCGTTTGAATACAATAATAAATTAAATGCTTGTAACCTTCTAATAAAAAGATACTATCATTTAGTTCTTTAGCAATTTGAATAACTAAGTGACTCGCTTTAAGCCCTTGTTCATAGTTACCATAACGAATATGAAAACGGCCTTCCATACTATAGAACTGCATTACTAAACGTTCATATTCACGATCATGTTCATATTTAGGTTTTAATTCATCTAATTTTTGACGTATTTTTCCAAACTCAGCTAACGTATAATTTTTAGTCAATTTATTTTTATCAATCGTCAACTCATCTGGATGGTCATTAACTGGGAAAAGCTCATGATAAAACTTAAAATAGGTTTGCAGATATTTTATCTGATATTCGATGCCCTTTAAAGGTTCATTTGCACGCTCATAATGATGTGCAATTTTAGCATAGATAAGATGATCTTCGCTTAACATTTGAATTTCGCGCTCTAAAAGCTTCGCAATTTCTTTATGAACAAGGCATTTTTTAGATTCTAACTCATTCATATAAATATATTCACGTAAACGGTTATGAGTAAAACTAATTTTCACATCATTGTTAACCAACTGCTCGGTTAAGATTGATTCATTCATTAATTTTTCAATTAATTCTGCCAATTCAATATTTGAAATATTTAAAATTTCAGAAACCAGTTTCAATGAAACATAATCATAAAAATAAGAAACAATATTAACAATACGTAATTCTTGTGGTGACAAATTAATGAAACGATTTCGCAATGCATCCTGCATTTTAACGTTCATCACGTCTAATTTGGTATCATTTTTAAGCATATATAAATATTCAGTTAAAAAGAAAAAGTTTCCTTCTGTTAATTGATACAGTCGTTCAACTAGTGAATCCGTCGCTTTTTCTTCACCTAATTCTTTTTTCGCATAATCTTTCATCTCTTGAAAACTCAATGGCGTTAACTCTAATTCCAGTAATAAATCATACGAATTTAAAATAGCTAAAAAATTATGAATGGACATTGGCATGTCATCTCGTAAAGTAAAAACAAAAATAACTTGTTGATTATTGATATGTAACATCGTACTTAATAATAAGTTAAAACTAGCTTTATCTAACCATTGAATATTACGACACACAATAACTACCTTTTGTTTCTCGGCAATGGTTCGTAACGCATCAATTAAAACTTGCGATAACATGTTCATGTCAATATGTTTTCGTGTTTCTGTATCGACTGTTTGGCTTAAATCACCCTCAATACTTGGAAAATAATTGGAAACAATCGCTTGCCAACCAGCGGGATGAGATAAATTTTCTTTTTCAAAAATTTTAGTAATTTGAGCAAAAATTTGACGCCACATCCTCAAATCATAATCAACTTCAACCTCGTAGCATTGGGTTTCTAAAACACAAAAATCTTCAGCGATATTATCGAGCACACGGTTAACTAGACTCGTTTTCCCAACGCCACCTGGTCCTTTCACGACAACAGAATAAGCTCCGTCATTGTTAGAAAAGGAATTAAAATTGTTCTCTAATTGATTAATTTCATTAAGGCGACCAAAAAAACTTGAGATAAAACGTTTGGGTGCGCATTTGTTATTAACATTTGCTATTTTTAAAGAATTTTCAAATAATTCTCGCGTTTCCTTACTAGGGTCAATCCCTAGCTCTAAGTGAAGAATATCAGCGAGTTCATAATAAACTTCTATCACTTTTTCATGACGCTCAATTTTTTGATAATATGTCATTAATAATTGATAATTGCGCTCGTCAAACTCATCAATATCAATCAATTGCTGAATATATTTTTCAACATGATGATAGTTCATCATCTCAATATCTTGTTTAACTTTACGGTAGCATTCATTAATAAATATTTTTTCAAAATAATTGCGCATCTTCACGGTCCAAAGCTCAAAATCTTCCGAATCTTTAAGGAAGAACCCTTTTAAAAACTGATCTTTATATAACTCTAAATGCGTTTCAGGTCGTTCCCGAAACAAACTAATATCACTAGTGATTGGTAGTGATTCATTTAATAATAATATTTTTCGATTAGGTGAAAAAATATAGTCATCGCCTAATATTTTGTTGGCTTGATAAATAGTATTCCTTAGGTTTTTTTTGGCATTTTTTTCATCCATCTCCGGCCATAATAACCCAGCTACCTCATCACGACTAACCGTTTTATTAACAAACATATAAAACAACAAAGCATTAATTTTTCCAAATGAGAAAATTACAGGTTGACCATCTAAAAAGATTTGGGGACTTCCGAATAATTGACCGTAAACTTCTTTGCTCATCGCGTCACCACCTACTCAAAATTGTTTTTACTACTAGTTTCTATGATACTACAAAAAACCATATTCTACAAAAATATGTAAAAAAATAGTAAAAAACTCCTATTTCATTCAAAATAGGAGTTAAAACGGTTTCTGTCTAAATTCTTGCAAAGTCTTTGACGACTAATTCACCATGTTTATAAACATCTTGAACTAAGTTTGTTGCAAAGAAATAAAGTGGATAATCAATATTTGGAGCATCAAATATCGCAATATCAGCTTGTTTGCCTGTTTTAAAACTACCAACCGTTTCGCCTCTAGCTACTGAGTAAGCAGCATTAATCGTAACTGCATTAAAAACTTGAACCGGCGTTAAGCCCATTTTAAAACATCCTAATTGCATCATAAATTGAATGTTTGCTGTTGGACAACTTCCTGGATTACTATCTGTTGATAATGTGATTGCCATATTAGCTTCAAGCATTTTTTTAGCTGGAGCATACGTATTTGCCATTAAACTAAAGGTTGTTCCTGGTAATAAGTTACCAATCACACCCGCTTCAGACATTTTCTTTATGCCTTCATCTGTTGCTACCATTAAATGTTCTGCACTTAATGCGCCAACTTCTGCCGCAACATCAACACCACCAATAGAGTCTATTTCATCAGCATGAATTTTTAATTTAAAGCCTTGCTCTTTTGCTGCCGTTAATAAACGACGTGATTGTTCAGCTGTAAAGACACCTGTCTCACAGAAAATATCACAAAACTCAGCTAAATCGCCGGCTTTTACTTTTGGTAACATGTCTTCGATAATCATTTCAATAAAAGCGTCTGGGTTTTCTTTATATTCTTCTGGAATAGCATGTGCTGCCATAAAAGTTGATACTAAATCAATTGGTTGATCGTGGCCTAATTTTTTAACCACATTCATTTGACGCTCTTCTGTTTCCCAATCTAACCCGTAACCACTTTTAGCTTCGACTGTTGTGACACCATGAGTTAACATTTTATCTAATAAACGTTTTGTTTTTTCATATAACGTTTCAAATGACGCTGCTTTAGTTGAGCGTACTGTACTTAAAATACCGCCACTCTCACGTAATATATCTAAGTAACTCACACCATTTAATTTTTTAGAAAATTCATTTTCACGACTACCACCATAAACCAAGTGAGTATGACAATCGATTAATCCTGGTGAAGCCATCTTACCAGAGTAATCAACGATTTTTGTTTGCTCACCGATTAATTCTTTACGAGGCTCTCCACTACCGATTTCTAAAATCTTACCTTCTTTAATCGCAATAAATCCATCTTCTATAATAGTAGCTTCTGACATTTCAGCGCCTCTTAAAGGACGACCATGATCGATTGGAGAAAAAATTTGGCTAAAATGAACTAATACTTTATCTGCAAACATTTCTTACATCACCTTTTCTATTCAAATTTTTATACTACTCTACTATATTAGTTCATTGTCAAATTTTCGTCAAAACATATGATAGCGCCTCCAAATAAAAGTTTCTTTATTTCTTTTCACAAAATTGACCTTTATTTGACAGGTGTCGCTTATACTAGGGTCATAACTTTCAATTATCTTGATTATCTGACTGATATCAAACAAATAATTTATATTTCTTTAAGGAGGAAATTTTGTAATGAATATTGATAACTTAAAAATTAGTGACGCAATGACGGTTAAACTAGACAACGTCTTGCCAGAAATGCCTGAATTCCAAGAAGGTATCCGCCGTGCTCCAGACCGTGGTTTCCGTTTAAGTAAATCACAAACAGAATTAGCCTTAAAAAATGCTTTAAGATATGTACCTGAAGAATTTCACGAACAAGTGATCCCTGAATTCTTAAATGAATTAAAAACTCGTGGCCGTATCTATGGTTATCGTTGGTATCCAAAAACAAGAATTTACGGTAAACCAATTGATGAGTATAAAGGACAATGTACTGCTGCTAAAGCAATGCAAGTTATGATGGATAACAACTTAGATTTCGATATCGCTTTATATCCATATGAGTTAGTAACTTATGGTGAAACTGGTCAAGTTTGTTCTAACTGGATGCAGTATCAATTAATTAAAAAATATTTAGAAGTCTTAACTGATGAGCAAACATTAGTTATCAGTTCTGGACATCCTTTAGGAATCTTCGCTTCTAAAAAAGACGCTCCTCGTGTGATTATCACTAACGGTTTACTTATTGGTGAATATGACAATATCGAAGACTGGGAAGTTGCTGAAGAAATGGGAGTAACTAACTACGGACAAATGACAGCTGGAGGCTTAATGTACATTGGACCTCAAGGTATCGTTCATGGTACATTTAATACTTTATTAAATGCTGGTCGTCTGAAATTAGGGATTGCTGATGATGGTGATTTAACTGGTAAATTATTCGTAACTTCTGGTTTAGGTGGTATGAGTGGGGCTCAAGGTAAAGCTGCAGAGATTGCTAAATCTGTTTCAATCGTAGCTGAAGTTGATATGTCTCGTATTGATACTCGTCTAGAACAAGGTTGGATTAGTAAATTAGCTAAGACTCCTGAAGAAGCAGTAAAAATTGCTCAAGAATATCTTGACAAAAAAGAATCTACTTCAATTGCTTACCATGGTAATATCGTAGACTTATTAGAATATATGAATGAACATAACGTTCATATTGATTTGTTATCTGACCAAACTTCTTGTCACAACGTTCATGAAGGTGGTTATAACCCAGTTGGAATTACTTTTGATGAAAGAACAGAATTACTTGCAACTGATAAACCTAAATTTATCGAATTAGTTGACGCAACATTAGCTCGTCACTATAACGTGATTAAAGAGTTAACAGCTAAAGGAACTTATTTCTTTGATTATGGTAATGCTTTCATGAAATCTGTTTTTGACTCAGGAATTAAAGAAATCTCTAAAAATGGTGTGGACGACAAAGATGGCTTTATCTGGCCTTCATATGTTGAAGATATCATGGGACCTATGTTATTTGATTACGGATATGGACCATTCCGTTGGGTATGTCTAAGCGGTAAACACGAAGATTTAATGGCAACAGACAAAGCGGCTATGGATGTTATTGACCCTAACCGTCGTTACCAAGACCGTGATAACTATAACTGGATCCGTGACGCTGAAAAGAACCAATTAGTTGTTGGTACTGAAGCTCGTATCCTTTATCAAGATGCTATGGGACGCGTGAACATCGCTCTTGAGTTTAACAAACTTATCCGTGAAGGAAAAATTGGTCCTGTTATGTTAGGTCGTGACCACCATGACGTATCTGGAACTGATTCTCCTTTCCGTGAAACATCTAACATCAAAGATGGTTCTAACGTAACGGCTGATATGGCAACACAATGTTTCGCAGGTAATGCTGCTCGTGGTATGAGTTTAATCGCTCTACATAACGGTGGTGGCGTTGGTATTGGTAAATCTATCAACGGTGGTTTCGGTATGGTTCTTGATGGAACTGAATTAACAGATGAAATCATTAAATCTGCAATTGCTTGGGATACTATGGGTGGAGTTGCTCGTCGTAACTGGGCTCGTAACGAACATGCGATTGAAACTTCGATTGAATATAATGAAATGCGTAAAGGTTCAGACCATATTACTATTCCTTATCTTGCAAACGAAGAATTAGTTAAAAACGCTGTTGATAAACTTTTCAGCTAAAAATTAATATAAAAAACTGGTGACCCTTTCGTCATCAGTTTTTTTGTGTTATTCTGTTATAAAATTAAGGAAGTGGTTAAACTGTTACAACATAAAAAAAATAGGACTTTTTATCTAATCTTACTACTCTTACTAATCTCGCTACTCATAGGTACTCTTACTCTTTACTTTCTAAACGATCATCCCTTTTACGGAATGCTTCTTTATTTTTCTTTTGTTTTCTTGGTTAGCTACTCTAGTCATCACTTTGTCAAACAACGAGAGAAAAAACTTGATAAAATGTGGAAGCTAGCGAACGAGTTAGGTTTAACTAGCAGTGATCTTAGTCAACTATCAGGAATAGGACAAATTGATTTAGAAAATTCAAAGCAAAAAGAAGGGCGTTACCTTCCTCCTTCAAAAATCATAAAAAAAACAACCTTTGAACTTGAAAAAATAAAAAACAAAGCGGATGCTTTCCTCAATTGAGAAAAGTGATCCGCTTTGTTTCTTTTTTTATAAATCTTCGACAACAATATAATAAACTTTTACTGGGCCATGTAAACCAACAACTAATTCCATCTCGATATCGCCAGAATTAGAGGGGCCTGATATAAAATGAATCGCTGAACCCGTTGCTTCACCTTTTGCTATTTTTTCAGCATAAAAATCCGCCGCTTGAGTTGAGCGTGCAACGATCTTACTTTTGGGAATAATGGCAATATAATTATCTGGTAAGAAGTGCAAGGTTCTTCCTTGAGCTGCTGAGCTTTCAACAACAACGGTTCCTGATTCTGCCAATAAAAACTCGGCAAATGCAATTGATACGTTCGATGCCTGAGCTTGTTTAATATTCAGCTCACGATAGTCATTTCCTTGTTGCCAATAATGAATGTCTGCTTTTTCAGCTTCAATAAATGGGGCTAAAAAATCAGCTTTAAAAGCAGGGGTTGATGGTAACAAGATGGGGCCACCAGCAACTTCTTTCATGATTCCTAATAAAACATCGCTTAATTCAGCCGTTGTGGTTACTTGTAACTCTGTATGAATATCTTTTAATTTTTCACGAGCAATCTCAATCAGTTCTTCTGTTGATTTATCTGCTAATTGTTCGTGGGGTAAATCATTGACGGGTATAAAAGGGTGTTCTGTCACTAATTGTGGTGTTGTCCCTAATTTTTCATGAAGGCTCTTTAAAAAATTTTCACGTCCTTGAATCTTTGCATTAGTCATTGTTTATTTCACCTGCTTTATGTAATTGATACCATTTTTTAAAACTATCTTTATATTTTGGTGGCCGCGGTAAATCACGAACATCGGTCCAACCTTTTACCAGACCAGGTCCTTTATTCACAAAACCACCAAATTGATACATATTTTCAACCGAAATGTTTTTCTTCGTGCTCAAGACACCCAGACCCGTGTGAGCGACCCGTAAAGCTGAATTAAATAAAAATGGCGATTGTGTTCCTAGACCGATCACTCGCATCTGAACATCATCGAAACCACGCATCATTTTCAAATCATCGGTCATTACTTTTCGATGTTCAATCAATAATTCATGTAAAGGTATTTTAACTGGACAAGTACTCGTACAAGCCCCACATAAACTAGAGGCAAAAGGTAACTCTTTAAATTGTTTGTACCCCCCTAAAATTGGTGATAGTACTGCTCCAATTGGTCCAGGGTAAATCGAACCATAGCCATGTCCACCAATATGACGATACACAGGACAAACGTTCAGACAAGAGCCACAACGAATACATTGAAGTACCGATTGAAAAACACCACCTAAAGCATTAGAACGACCATTATCTAAAATAACGACATGATAATCTTCCGGTCCATCTGATTCATCAACCAATTTACGGCCAGCAAAAGTTACATACGTTGTCAAAGATTGACCAACTGCACTTCTTGCAAGTAAATTATCTAAAACTTCGGCTTCTTTCATCGTTGGAACAATTCTTTCCATTCCCATCAGTACAATTTGTGTTTTAGGAATACTAATCGTTAAATCCGCATTTCCTTCGTTCGTATCAAGATTGATCATTCCATTATCGGCAATTGCAAAATTACAACCCGTAATTCCAACGTCAGCTTCTAAGAAAAATTGACGCATTGTTTCACGTGCACAATTTGCTAAATTTTTGGGATCATTATCGCCCTTATACCCTAATTTTTTTTCAAAGACTTCTCTAATCTGTTCCCGATTTTTATGTAAACTTGGAAATACGATATGAGAAGGTTCATCCCAATCATCCATTTGTAGAATAAATTCGGCTAAGTCCGTTTCCATAACATTCACATCATCCAAGCCTAATAACATAGGATCAATATCAACTTCTGTCGTCACCATTGATTTTGATTTCACGACTTTTTTAGCTTCTTTTTCTAAAATAATTTTTTTGACATAATCTTGTGCTTCCTGAGCAGTTTGGGCAAAAAAAACATGCCCGCCTTGTTTCGCAACATTGTCACTAAATTGCTCCAAATAATCTGGTAAATAAGCCACTGTATGTTGGCGAATAGCCTCACCTAAATCACGCCATTCTTCCCAATTACCGAGCTTTTCACGAGCCCCTTCACGCTTAATCCACTGCGCATCTTGTGCTTTTGCTACAGCTTTTTGCATGAATTCATCTTTTTTACTATCAGCAATTCGCTCCTTGAACGGCTTCGTACTTGTCGTCAGTCCCATTTTTTATCCCTCCAAACTTTGTCCTACTAATGTAGGTGTTTCCATTCTTACATGATCGACGTTACTATTTAAAACTTCAGCAATATGCATGATTTTAACGTCATGACCGTCGCGATTTAATTTTCCACCAATATTCATCAGACAGCCCATATCGGCACTGATTAAAATATCTGGGGACGTACTCATCACATCTTGAACTTTTTCAGTCACCATTTGTTCGGAAATCTCAGGCATCTTCACTGAGAACGTTCCACCAAATCCACAACAATTTTCAAGATGAGGAAGTGGTACCATCTTTAATCCTTGCACATGATCTAGTAAGACAAATGGAGCTTCTTTTTCACCCAATAAGCGTGTCATATGACAAGAACGATGATATGTTGCTCTTGCATCTAAGGAAGCGCCTACATCTTTTACTTTTAAGACACGATAAATAAACTGGCTAAACTCATAAACTCTTTCAGCTAAAGCAACAGCTTTAGGATAATAAGGGTCATCCTTTTCCAAAAGTTCTGGATACTCTCGTAACATTGCCACACAAGATCCCGCAGCTCCAACCACATATTCAGAACCTTCAAAAGAGTCTATTTGATTTCTAATTGTTGCCATACTAGCTTTTTCATAGCCACTATTATAAGTCGGTTGACCACAACAAATTTGCTTTTTAGGGAGTTCTGTTTCACAACCTAGTCGCTCTAAGACCTCGACCATTGCAATCCCTACATTTGGAAACATTAAATCGACAACACAACTCGTAAATAAGCTGACTTTCATAAGTTACCTCCTACTATATTAAACATTTTTATTTTTAAATGATAATTATTGTTATCTTATCATAGTTATCCGTTTTCATTATTAACATATGTTAATAACATTTCATCTTTTTTACCGTTTAATTGAACTAACTATCGTTATAAAATCTTTAAAATTAACGTTCTTAGCCTATTTATAATTATTATAATTAAATCAAGAGATTGTTCTTTTTAAAACAAATTTTACTGATAAAACATAAATAGAACTAATAAAACTTTTAAAGTTTCATCAGTTCCACTTATTATAAGGCTTGAAGTATCCACCTCAATCACTTTTTATTAATCCGTTCATTTATTTACTTGGTTTAAACCGTTTCAATCTCAAAGCGTTCAATAAAACCGATACCGAACTAAAACTCATCGCTGCTCCAGCAATCATCGGATTTAATAAAGGGCCACCAAAAAGATATAAAACGCCCATTGCCACTGGAATACCTAAAACATTATAACCGAAAGCCCAAAAAAGGTTTTCTTTAATATTTTTAATCGTCGCGTGACTTAGTTCAATCGCAGTTGGAACATCCATCAAATCACTACGCATTAAAACAATGTCTGCTGATTCCATTGCCACATCTGTTCCTGAGCCAATCGCAATTCCAACATTCGCTTGGGCTAAAGCTGGTGCATCATTAATACCGTCACCAACCATCGCAACAACTTTACCTGACTCTTGTAACTGTTTCACCTGATTGGCTTTATCTTCAGGTAAAACATCACTAATGACTTGATCAATCCCGATTTGTTTTCCAATAGCATTCGCTGTCCGTTTGTTATCCCCCGTCAACATAATCACTTCTAAGCCCATTTTTTGTAATTTTTTAATCGCTTGATAGCTGCTTTCTTTAATCGTATCCGCTACTGCAATTAAGCCTAAAAGTTCAGTTGGTGTGGCAATATACATTGGTGTTTTTCCTTCTTCAGCTAAACGATTTGCCTCTGCCTCGTAAGCACCGATGCTTAAATGATTCGCAAGCATTAGTTTCTTATTCCCTAAAAGATAAGTTTCAGACTCAATTTGTGTTTTTATTCCATGCCCTGGTAAAGCCTCAAAATCACTAACCTCTTTTAATAAGAGACCCTTTTCCTTTGCCGCTTCAACAATCGCCATACCCAATGGGTGTTCAGAATTCACTTCACTTGCTGCTGCTAAATTAAGCAACTGATCGTCAGTGATTTTTCCTAATGTCACTAAATCAGTCACACGAGGTTTGCCTTCAGTAATCGTTCCCGTTTTATCAAAAATGATAGATTCAATCTTATGCGTTGTCTCTAAAGCATCGCCACTCTTAATTAAAACGCCGTGCTCAGCTCCCTTACCTGTTCCAACCATTATCGCTGTTGGTGTTGCTAAACCAAGCGCACAAGGACAAGCAATCACTAAAACAGAAATGGTAATCGTCAAAGCAAAAATCCATGACTCTTGTCCTAAGAAAAACCAAAGTGCACCTGAAAGGATCGCTAAAACAATAACAATCGGAACAAAAACACCAGATACTTTATCTGCAAGTTGTGCAATCGGAGCTTTTGATCCCTGAGCTTCTTCTACTAATTTAATAATTTGAGAAAGGGTAGTATCTTTTCCAACTTTGGTTGCTTCAAATTGAAAGGAGCCTGTTTGATTGACACTTGCTCCAACAACCATATCACCTATTTTTTTCTCAACAGGTAAACTTTCACCAGTAATCATTGCTTCATCAACCGTACTGGTTCCTTGAACGATTTTACCATCCACTGGAATTTTTTCGCCAGGTCGAACTAAAATAATATCGCCAACTTGCACTTCATCAATCGCTTTTTCAAACTCAACTCCCTCTATCATGACACGAGCTGTTTTAGGTGCTAAACCAATTAATTGCTTAATTGCCTCTGACGTTTTTCCTTTAGATACCGCTTCAAAATATTTACCTAATGTAATTAATGTCAAAATAACGGCAGCTGATTCGTAATAAAGTTGCATTGCAAACTCAGACTGACCTTGTCCGACTAAAATCGTGGCGTATAAGCTATATAATGCCGCTGCACTGGTTCCTAATGCCACTAACGAGTCCATGTTAGGGTGTCCTTTAAACAGGGCCTTAAACCCTACAATAAAGAAGTTCTTTCCAATCACCATGACTGGAAGAGTTAAAATTAATTGAGCTAGTGAAAAATTCAACGCTTGATGCATCGGATCAATAAAACCTGGTAAAGGAAATCCTACCATATGTCCCATTGAAATGTAGAGTAGTGGCACCGTGAATAAAGCCGATAACCAAAAACGACGCCACATTTTTTTGATAGCTAAAGCTTTTTTCTCTGCTTTATCATCGGTTTCCTCTAGTACATCTGCCTCTAAACTCGCTTGATAGCCAGCATCAGCAACAGCTGTTTCTATTTCTCGAATACTGATTTGTTCTGGATCATATTGTACCTTTAATTTTTCTGTGGCTAAATTGACATTGGCTTCTTTCACACCAGCTAGCTTTCCAACCACTTTTTCTATCGTTTGGGCACAAGAGGCGCATGTCATTCCTTCAATCGCAAAAGTGGTTTCTTTTTTAGGTAAGTTAACGTGATAACCCGCTCCCTCAACTGCTGCAATCACACTCGTTTCATCTTCAGTGCCCTCCTCAAAAGAAACCGTTAACTTCTCCGTTGCTAAATTAACACTCGCTTGATTAACGTTCGATAATTGGTTGACTACTTTCTCAACCGTTTGAGCACAGGATGCACACGTCATCCCTTCAATCGCATATGTTTTTTGACTCATTATTTCTTCCTCCTCAATAAATTAACTACTTTAATTTTTATAAGTCGATTTGATAACCAACTGTTTCAACAGCTGTAACGACCCCAATCTTATCTTCCTTTTCTTGATAAATAAGGCTTGCTTGATTCACTGATTCTAACTTACTCACTACTTTTTCTATTTTTGGTTCAACCAATTATTTCTCCTAAAATGATTGACAATGACATTGCCCTTGAGAACACTGACAGTCTAATTCAATTGGAGCTGTCTTTTTTTTTTCGTTTAACAAATCTTCTAACTGTTCAATATCACTTTGACTCAATTCCTGAGTTGCCATCACTTCCGCTAAGACTTGACCTGCTTTTCGGTGACAAATTTTTTGAAAAAATTGCTGTGCTTCTTGATTGACCATCTTTTTTTCAGAAACAGTTGGAGAATAGATGAATTTTTTACCATCTCGTTGCGTCTCAACATATCCTTTGTCGACTAAGCGTGACAACAAGGTCTTAACCGTCGATGGTTTCCAATTCATCTTATCATTTAAAAGTGCAATAACTTCTCGACTCGTTGTTTTTTCTTGGGTCCAAATCACACGCATGACTTCCCACTCAGCATCTGTAATAAATTCTATCGGTGCTTCCATCTTAATCCCCACTTTCCCTAAAAATCTACAATTGTAGTTATATATCTCAAAAAAAATAAACCTCTTGATAAACATACTATAAATCAAAAGGTCTACACTTGTCAACAATAAAGATTAACTATTTTCTGTTTCTTTAAAGTAAGCTTTTTCTTCAGCTTCCCAATACAAACGATCTTCATCGGTAATTTTACGGATGACACGCGCTGGATTACCAGCGGCAATTACACCGTCTTCAATGTTCTTAGTCACAACTGATCCCGACCCTATAATGACTTCATTACCAATTGTCACCCCAGGATTAACAACAACATTGCCACCTAGCCAAACATCATTGCCGATTTTTATTTTTTTACCAAACTCTAACCCTCTGCCTCTAACTCCAGCATCAATAGGATGACTTGGTGTTAACAATTGGACACCCGGACCTAACATGACGTTATTACCAATTTCAATAGGAGCGACATCCATAAAAAAGCAACCGACATTAGCATAAAAATTTTCACCGACATGTGTATTAAAGCCATAATCAACATAAACTGGGGGTTGAAGATATAAGTTTTCTCCTGTCGAACCAAACAGCTCTTTTTCGAGCCGACTAATTTCCTCTGGTTGGTCCAACGGGGTTTGGTTAATCTTTTGTGCCAATCGTTTATGCTTAGTGTATTTTTTATCTTCTTCTATTTTTTTAGAAAAATAAAGTTTTTCAGCAATCATTCGTTCGTATTCTGGATAACGTGTCATTTAAGTTCAACTCCATTATTGTTTATTCTTTATTAATGTTGAAACCACACTAAAAACGTCTTTGTTTTAGTGTGGTCTCATTGGTTTTTTATAGTTTGTCAACTTGATCAAAATCAAGTTCTGTACTTGTTTCTCGACCAAACATATCAATATTAACTTTTAACTTTTGTTTTTCAAAATCAACTTCTGTAATTTCACCTGTTAAATTAGCAAAGGCACCTTCAACAATTTTAACGACTTCACCCAATTCAACAGCTAAATCAGCATGACGACGACTCATTCCTAACTTACCTAGAATTTCTTCTACTTCTTCTGGTAACAGAGGAGCTGGCTTACTACCTGCACCGTGTGACCCCACAAAACCAGTTACACCTGGTGTATTACGAACAATATACCAAGAATCATCTGTCATTAACATTTCAATTAATACATAACCTGGAAAAGTTTTTTTAGAAATAATTTTTTCTTTTCCGTTTTTAATTTCATGTTCTTCTTCTTCAGGAACAACGACACGAAAAATAAACTCTTCCATACCCATGCTCTGCGCTCGAGATTCGATGTTTGTTTTTACTTTGTTTTCATAACCAGAATATGTGTGCAACACATACCATTGTTTTTCAAAAGATTCCATTTTTATATGAACCTACCTTTATTTGATAAAATAAAAAAACCTCAGACATCCGAAGTTTTTTCTTACAAGTCTTATTATAGCATCTCCAATGGATGATAGCCAATTATTTTATTTAATAAATAATTGTAATACTTGTGTTAATGCAAAATCGACGATTCCAAAATAAACTGCATACATTAACGTTGTTTGAATAACCGTGACAACATCCTTGCCTAATTTTTTCTTAGTAGGCCAAGTCACTATTTTCATTTCATCAATAACACCTTTTATAAATTTCATGATTTCATAACCTCCAAAATTTGCGTTTTTATTTTGTTTCACGATGAAGCGTGTGTTGTTTACAATATTTACAATACTTTTTAATCTCTAAACGCTCTGTTCTCTGTGCTGTATTTATCGATCGCGAATAATTACGTGAACCACAAACAGAACAAGCCAAAGACGATTTGTTTTGAGCCATGACAGACTCCTCCTATACTATTCATTATCTTAACAAGTGTATCATTTTATTAAAATTGCGTCAAACGGATTTATCAACAAAATTTGAATTAATGTTATCTTCATTCGCTTTATTGCGTTTTGTTTATCAATTATTCTATGGTATTATTAGAGTATAAAAACGAAAGGGGGACACATAGATGCTTATTGAATCTATTTGTATACCAAAACGACAACTTACCATTGTCACAGAAACTTGCTCACTTGAAGAAGCTCTGATTATTTTAGAAGAGTCTGGTTTTAGATGTGTGCCAATTCTTGATGAAACAGGTAAAATTTTTAGGGGTAATATCTACAAAATGCATATTTATCGCCACAAATCAAATGGTGGAGATATGACATTACCAGTCACTCATTTAATTAAGAATGCAACAAAATTCATTCATATTAATTCCTCTTTCTTCAAGATTTTCTTTACGATTAAAGAATTACCTTACATCGCTGTCTTAGATAACAATGATCATTTCTTTGGTATTCTAACACACAGTAGTTTACTTAATATCCTCTCTCAATCTTGGAATGTCAATGAAGGTCGTTTTGCCTTAACGATTGCTTCAACGGGTAAAAAGGGAGACCTTGCAACGATGACAAGAACCATTTCTAAAATTTCGGATATTGCAAGTTGTATTACTTTAGATATTGGTAAAGATGAATATATTCGTCGAACAATCATTACCTTACCAGCAGATACAAGCGAAGAAACGTGTCAACAAATTATCAAAGCTTTAGATAAAAAAGACTTCTTTGTTTCAGAAATCGAAGATTTACAAAATCCTAAAGATTAAAAAAGTTGTGTCACTCTTTTAAGAGTGACACAACTTTTTTCTATTTTTTATTTACGTTTTGATGATTTTTTTGAAGATGATCCTGATGATTTACGTTTTTTAGATTTTGAACCGGAGTGTGATGACTTACCACCTTTACGTGATGATGATTTACCACCTTTACGTGATGATGATTTTTTATTTTTTGATTTCATAATTAAAATAATAATAATAATCAATAATAATAAAACAACTACACCGATTAAAATATAAACCCACATCGGTAAGCCTTCTGGTTCTTCTAAATCGACAGCCTCTTTATTTAACTTATCACTATCTTCTTTTTTAATTTCAAAGTCTTTAGTGAAAGGCCATTTTTTATCTCCAGATGATGCAACTAATTTTAATGTGTATTTACCAGGTTCTAATCTTTGATTATTCCACATGATTGGGAAATCAAAGTTAGAGTTAGGAGCCATTTCTAGCCCTTCTTTTACTTCTTTTTTAATTGTTTCGTCTGAACCTTTTTTAGTAACTTCAGCTTCGACTTTCATCTTGCCAAACATAACAGGCTCAATATTTTGCAAGTTTGCTGTTACCGCAGTACGAGAACCAACTAGAGCTGGTTTTACTGCATTCAATTTTAAATCAGGTGATATTTTATCTTCGTTTGATCGTAACATAACGGCCTTAACAACTTGGAACTTGTTAACAATCTTAACACCGCCGCCACCTTTTTCATCCTTCTTTTCATCGTCTGGTAAGTCAGCAACAAAACCACCTAAAATCAAACCTTTAAACGTTTCACTCGGTGCTTTTAATTTAAAAGTTACTTCTTTGTTTTTACCCGCTTGAACATCCACGGTTTGACCTTCACCAACTAAGGTACTAAAAGGATGTTTTAAGGTATCGTCTGTTTTAAAGTCTTTTGCTTGTGGTGAATAATCAATCACACCATTTTGATTCGTAATAGCATTTGTTGGTGTTACGCGAATTTTTTTATCTTTTTTACCTGTATTAGAAACAACAACTTTTAAGTCTTGTTCTTGATTAGGCTTTACTTTCAAATCAAAATAGGTTGCATCTTTATTGATTTGATTGCTAGCGGGTACAATTCCCATCGTAAAGCTTAAAGCCTCGTCTTTTTCTCCTTCAGCAAATGATACTACTGGTGCGATAAAAAATAATATCAACGCTAAAAAACTCAAAACAAACGAGTTAATTTTACGATTTTTAGATAATTGTTCCATATGTACACTCCTATTCATTTTATTAACTTACACCCTTTATTATATATCATATATAAAAAAAAGGGAATGATTCTAAGTGTTTTTTTATTGATTAATTGTATTAAATACTTGTTTTACTGAACTAGTTAGACTATAAAAACCAGTTTATCTTTTTAATTATCAAAATATAACACCACTCACAAATAAAAAAGGTAATTTTGAATAATTCAAAATTACCTGAATATTTTAATTTCTTATTTCTTATCCTATTTTAATTATCTTCTCTTTAAAAAAATTAAAGAGTTGGACCATCTTTTAATTGATACGTTAGATTAGCAGTATAATTATCTGCTAAGTTACCGTATAAATACTCAAGTTGCCAAGCTGTGGCATCACTGTTATTATAATTTATTTTCCACTCACCATAGCCTTTACCTACATCAGCCTTAGCTAAAGTCGTCATTCCAGTTGTACCAGCAATTAAATTAATTGCCGAAACATCTGGTTTGATTGAAGCTATAATTGAAGCTTCAAACGAACTGACGGGTGTCGCTGTTGTGGCTGGTATGATAATCTTAGCTCCTTTTAATTCCTTTTGACCCTCTAATAATTTATCAAGTTTTACTGACAAATTCCAACCAGTTCCCTTACCAGAAAAATCATTGATTTTTAATTCAATTGGAACTGACATTTTAGTTTTAGCTAAAGTTGCCCCATTCGCTGGCATCTTTTCAATCGCTTTCTGATCAAAAACAACATTGGAAGCTTCTAACTCTAAGCCATTATCATTCTTTAAAAGTTCAAAGTTAGTCGTTGATGTATCCGATAAAGCCGCAAATGCACGAGATGAAAACGATACGACCAACAGAGATGAGGTAAGAATAAAAAACAAAATTTTTCTAACGAATAATTGTTTATTATTTTTTTTCAAAGTATCCCCCCAAAAAAAGATAAAGATTGAAACAAACCTTTAAATTTCTGTCTTTTTTTTGTATAGGGTTCATCCAAAAATTCTAATTTGAAATTAGCCTAAATTATGCTCCAGGTGTTGGTGTTGAAGCAATTGAGTAGGTAATAATTGCTGTGTAGGTATCTGCTAAGTTACCTGCTGGTGCAGTTAATTTAATTGTGTTAGCTCCACCTAGATTTACTTCCCATTTCCCAATTCCTTTACCTGCTGTAGCATTAAATAATGGTTTATTTGTTGCTGTTAAGACGGTATTAGCTGCAATTGATGGTCCGTTTGTATCTTGCCCCGCAATTGATAAGTTTTTAACTGAGGTAACTGCGGCTGGAAAAGTGACTGTCGCACCATGTAATTTATTTTTAGCTGCAGCTTCACCAGCAGCAACAGTTTTCGCAACTGTGTTTACACGTTCTTCCGGTGTTGGATTAGCCTCTGCAACTGTAATTCCGTCTACAGCTGGAAAATCAATACGTGTTCCTTTTAGTACTCTGTAATCCTCAGAATCTTCAGCTAATGGTGCACCTGTTGCATCTAATTTCACGAAATGGCTTAATTTTGCACTTAGTGTCCAACCTGCACCTGTACCTCGTTTATCTACCACACTGTATCCTGGTGCATATGCTTTATCTAATTGTTCTGTTGTATATTTACCATCTGCATCTGGTTTAACCATTGTTAAATATTTCTTTTCAGCTGGAACTTCTGTTTTATCTTTATCATTTAAAACATATTGAGCATCGACGGTTTGGATCATTCCGTTTAATGTAATTTGTGGGAAAAGTAAGTTAGTCGCACTTGTAATCCCTAAAATCCCTACTGGGCGGTATGGTCCAGTTGATGGTCCTTCGTCTGGAGGTAATACTTCACCTGGTTCAGTACTTGTTGCTAATTCAACTAACGATGAAGCACCGATTGTTAAATCTTCCTCGCGAATACCATCTTCTGCTGAAGCCACTTGACCTCCGATAAATAAAGTTGCTAATAGTGCTGCTGCACTTAAAAATTTAATGTTTTTCATGTTTAAAGCCCTCCAAATTTTTTTAAATTGCTGAATTCACTAATGGTCCTTCTAAAAGTAACCAAGTAACGCTGCCTTTGTACTGTCCTTTATAACTACCCGGTGGGATAACTAATGAAAATTTCTTATTTGCTTTTGGTTCGTTATAAATACCTAGCCAAGTTCCCATCCCTTGACCTTCTTCAGCAGTAATGATTTTAGTAAAGTCTTTTTTGTTTTGGTTACTAAAATTCACTACCTGAGCAGCTGGCGGGATAGCCTCTTTAAAGACTTCCTTTCCTCGCTGGATATTCGCCGCTGGAAAATCAATAAACGCACCTTTTAACAGGTATTCATTCTTTTCAACGTTAATTAAATCATCTTGTTTAACTTGCAAATTCCAACCTGCTCCTGAACCTCTTTTGTCCGTGACTTGGATATTTTGGGATAGTTTTGTTTTCATTTCAATCTGCTGTGTTTTTGAAACTAACTCTGTATCCAAAAAATCAAACGAAATCACTTGATCTAGACTTAAAGGACCAGGCAAATTCGTGCCTGGATTAGGGTCTTTTGGATGATTAGGGTTTTCCGGTTTTGTCGGAAGTAAATCCCCTGGATCCAAATCAACCCCAGAACCCGATTGCACGCCTGATGTCGTTACTTGAGCTGAAGTTTGAGGACTTATAGATGGTGAATTCTCTGCTTTCATTTGAACTGTTCCAAATGTAATTGCAAAAAAACTAGTAAGAAGAAAAGCTAATAGCGTTAGCCCTTTCCTTTTCATCTATAGATTCCCCTCCTCCTAAATCATAATTATTATTATTATTCAGGAACAAAGGCAGTTTGACCTTCTGGACCGTCATACAATGCCCAAGTTACATTACCTTGATAGCTACCTGCATAGTTACCTGTTGGAATCACTAACTTAATAATATTTCCTGTACCAGGTTTGTTGGCTGTGTCTTGAGTATCATTGTATGCTGCTTTCCAAGTACCCATTCCTTGCTCAGCTCCTGCTGATAATACACGTGCATATTCACCTTTGTTGCTACCATTTGGTTGATAACTAACCATTGATAGCGCTGCTGCTTCAGGATTGTTTTGTAGGCTTCCTGTAATTTTAGGATTATTCATTTGGATATAAGCACCTTTAAGTGTACGTTTTTCACCTTCTGTGTTTGTAGAAACTAGATCACTTTGTTTAACTTGTAAATTCCACCCAGCTCCTGTACCACGTTTGTCCGTAACTTGAATTGTTCGTTTAGCTGAAGATCCCTTTGGTGTAATCAAAGGAATGGATAATGTCCCACTACCTAATTCAGTTTCAACAAAGTTAAAGTTAAGAACTTGGTCAATACTTAATGGACCTGCTTGCCCTGTTTCTCCACCATCAATATTTGGTTCTTCAGGATCCGTTTTATCCTTATTGCCACCTTTTAAAGTGACTTTAGAAGTTGATGAAATTGAACAATCTTCATTTTCAGTTACCCCTTCACTTGCTGCAAAAGCTGGTAAGCTTGCTCCTAATACAATCGCACTTACTAGTAAACTACTAACTAAGGTTTTTTTCATTATTTTTTCTCTCCCTTGTTTTTATTTTTATAATAAACAATCACCAATACAATAACCAAAACAATGATACCAACACCAACTAAAGCAAAATTACGACGACCTTCACCTGTTTGAGGCAAATATTTTATCATGCCTTTATTGTTAGGCGCTGAACCACCTTGATTATCATTCGGTTTGTTATTATCATCTTTTCCTGATGTGTTACTTGACGTCCTACTATCACTAGTCGTGCTCGTACTACTAGATGACGAGTCTTCGGTATTTACTGGCGATGTAACATCATCTGTTGAGGTACTACTTTCTTCTGGCTTATCCGAACTATCTGAAACTTTATTAACAAAGCCTATTCCTACTCCACCGCTAGGGTCATCCTCTTCACTATCTTGAGCGAAAACACCATAACTTATGGATAGAATCATGACACTCACAAGAGCCATGACAAGCCATTTTAAATTCTTCTTCATTTTTCACCCTCTTTTCATCTTTTCTAAACCCATTAATCAACCTCTTTTGATAAAATCGTTATAAAATGAACAATTCTTTTAAAAAAAACACTCTCTATTTTTGTTTTAATGATTATATTTTATAAGAGTCGTTATAATCAAGCTTCATAAAATGTTCAATGTTTCAACTCTAACAATTCACTAATAAAACCATTTTCGAAAATATTTAAGCAAAGTATGAGCATTTATATAAAAAAAGACTACGTTTATTTAATTTAAAAAAACGAAAGTTCTTTAACGTATTGCCTTAAGAATACCCTATAACTATTGGATAATAAAATAATATGCCTCTTTATTGAACAACTTAAAAACATCTCTAATAAAACATAGAATGATAACTTAAAATTTAATTCGGACTTGTTTTTTAAAAGGTTGGTTATAAAAACAAACAAGTTTAGCGTTTCTGTTATATAATTCCTGCTATAATTATTTAAAAAAATTATTTTTTCTAGATAATTTTAGAAGAAAAAAAAAAAAAGATTGAAATCTGCTGATTTAAAAACAACAGATTTCAATCTTATATATAGTAGACACTTTATTTTTCACTTAAAAACCTGTGTCACTTCCTCACTTAAACTAGCCCAGTGATTGGTCGGGCCATGACCATGACCAACCTCTATTCCCTCCGTAATCGCTCCTTGAATAAAGCGTTTTGCCAAAAGGATGGCTTCTTCCAATTTTTTTCCTTTTGCTAATTCAGCCACAATACAAGAGGAAAAAGTATCTCCCGTACCATGAGTATTGTTCGTTTGAATTCGTGGACTTTCCATCCAAAAGGACGTCCCATCTTCTAATAGAACAAAATCTCGTGCCAGATGACTTGCTTCAGAAAAATGACCACCTTTCATCACAATATTTTTCGAACCTAATTGTTGTAGTTCCAAGCCAGCTTGACATAACGTTTCCTCGCTATCAATTTTATAGCCTACTAATACTTCTGCTTCTGGAAGATTCGGTGTCAATACAGTCGCAAGTGGTAAAAGTTCTTCTTTAATCACAGCGATTGCCCCTTGGTCTAACAATGAGTGGCCACCTTTTGCAATCATCACAGGATCAACAACGAGCGGACCGAAGTTAACCCTTTTCAGACATTTAACAACCGTTTTTACATGTTCTTCATCTACTAACATCCCTGTTTTAGCAGCTTTAATTTCAAAATCGGCAGCTAATGATTCAAATTGCTTTTCTACAAAAGAGCAAGGAACACCGATACTATCTTGAACACCTAATGTATTTTGAGCAGTTAACCCTACAAAGATACTCATACCGAAAACCTCTCGTGCCTGAAAGGTTTTCAAATCTGCTTGAACACCAGCCCCACCACCTGAATCAGATCCGGCAATTGTTACTACTTGAGGTATTTTTTTTTTCATTTTTTTATTCCTTCCTTAATTCTGTGACAGCACTTTTTAAACGTCTACTCATCAAGGCGATATCGTCTGCTAACATAAGCTCGCTCACTATCGCAATGCCATCTACTTCGCCTGCTTTCAACTCATGTAAATTTTCCAATGTAATTCCACCGATAGCAACAATAGGAATCTCGACAGCTTCAGATATTTCTCGTAACGTTTCAATGCTTGTGTATTGGGCATCCGTTTTAGTTGATGTTGCAAATATGGCTCCAACACCTAAATGATCTGCTCCTGCTGCTGCTGCTGCTTTAGCTTGTTGAACATCTTTGGTAGAAACGCCTAAATACTTATCAGGTCCAATCAATTGACGAACAACCGCAACTGGTAATTCGTCATCACCAATATGGACACCTGCTGCGTCAATTGCTAAACAAATATCCACACGATCATTAATGATTAAAGGAATCTGATAATAATCAGTTATTTTTTTTACTTTAACTGCCAACTCAAAAAAATGACGAGTTGTTTCTGTTTTTTCTCTTAATTGAACTAAAGTTACTCCATTTTGACACGCTTCCTTAATTTTACTTAAAAAATACTCCTCTGAAAAATCATAGCAATGTGTCACTAAATAAAGAGTTAAATCTAATGGCTTCATAATTTTTTTAAGGTCACTCCTTCTGCCCAATTTTTTTGTTTCATTAAAACAGATAACTGATCAAGTGTTTGATGCCTAAAACTAGCCAGGCCTTCGCCTGTTTTTAATTGATATTTCGCCTGTTCACCACAACAATTGAAATAGCTAACAGCAGTCACGATAGCCTGCAATACCGGAACTTGCAGCCCAAGTAAAGCAGCAATCATTGCTCCGACGATATCCCCCGTTCCTGTAAAGCAATCTAACTCTTTAACCCCATTGTTTAAAAGAAAAGTGCCCTCTAAAGAAACGACCACATCCGTGGCTCCCGTTGCTAGAAACGTCGTCTTAGGATATTGCTTTTGTAATTCAACTAAAGAAGTAGCAAGCTCAATCAATGCATTTGGCTCTTGGTCTTCCTCAGCACCATCAACACCTCTTCCTTTCGTTTCAAGGCCACATAAAGCACGCATCTCTGAAAAATTTCCCTTAACTACCTCAGGATTATTTTCTAACAATTGGTGAGATAGATGATAACGAAGTTCAGTTGCCGTGATTCCTACAATATCAACAACTGTTGGTTTCTTCAGCTTTTGAGCTAGCTGACTCGCATGGCGCAAACTTGCTTCACGAGAGGTCGAAAGATGACCGATATTTAATAATAAACCATCTGTTTGTTTAAAAAAATCATCAAACTCCCGTTGGTCAGCTGCCATAACAGGTTTTGCATCAATATAAAGTAGGGCATTCGCCATAGATTCACACGTAATCTCATTGGTCATACAATGAACTAATGGACTTCTTTTTAACGGAAAAATAGTCGTCATTTCAGCTTTTAATCGCTGTTCTGTATTCATCTTATGAATTCCTTCTTTCAAATAAATTTTGTATCTCTTTAAATTTCTTTTGTTTCACTAATTTAATAATAATTAGATACGCAATGAAACCACCGATGAAAGCAGCACCAATAAAACGAGGCGTATAGATTAACCAATACATTTTCTGTGTACTTCCTGTAAACCAAACCATCACTGGATAAGACAAGAGAGAGCCAATCACACCCGTCCCGATGATTTCACCTATTACCGCCCCGCCTATCTGTTTAGACCAGCGGTAACCCACCCCTGCGAATAAAGCACCAAAAAGAGCACCCGTTAATGCTAATGGAGGAATACCTAGTAATAACATGCGAATCAAGCCACAAACCAAAGCCATGATAGTCACATAAACCGGCCCCATTAACGTCGCACCGATGATATTTAACACGCTTGACATTGGAGCCATTCCCTCGATTCTAAAAAGGGGAGAAAGTACGACATCCAACGCAATCATTAAAGCTAAAATAATCAATTTTTGAGTTTTTTGTCGTTCTCTAACCATTCACCACAATGCCTGTTGGCCAAATTTCATGTACCAGTGCCATTTCCCAAAATAAATACTCCATTTGACTACTGATATAAAAAGCTTCAATCATCTTTTCTTGTTCTTCGGTCCCACTATCTTGATATAAACGGTCAAATAAACCACATTGTTCTTTAACCTCTTCCGCAAAATCCTCACCTGAATAAGTTTCAATCCAGCGTTGGTAAATATCTACCGGCGACCCCGCTGCAATCAAGCGAGTACCTATTTGCTGATATAACCATGAACAAGGTAATAAACCAGCTGCAGCACTATTGACCGTTCCATCAACCAATTGGCGATACATGTGAGATACATAGTGATAAGCTGTTGGAGCGATTGGCGTCGTTTTGATTTCTTCATCTGTAATCCCTAACTCTTTAAAGAACGTTTCACGAATACTGATTTCACCTTCTGCTAAATGTGTGGCACTATCCACTAATAATTTCTTTAACTCTAAATTGTTGGTTTTCTCAGCAATTAACAAATGAATTTTACTAAAATGTTCCAAATAATAACGGTCTTGAATTAAATAATAGCGAAAAGCATCCTCCGATAATTTTCCTTCTTGCAGTTGCGTGATAAAGGGATGTTTAAAGCTTCCTTCCCAATATGGATTTGCCAGTTCTCTTGCTTTTTTTGTAAACATTTTTCTTCCTCCTTAAATAAATAGACTAACATTAATGATTAAAAAACTAAGTAGTAAAACGACCCATGATAGCATTGGTGTAACCAATTTTTCATAGGGATTTCGACGAACATTCTCATCAAAACCACGAGAGGTCATCGCTTCAACATATGTATCTCGCCAAGAAAAAGCGACAAAAATTGTTTTAAGATATAGCATCGGTGACCAGGGACGTAGTTTTTTCCCGCGTAATTGACTCGCTTCGCGTAACGATTGAATTTCTCGCCTGATTTCAGGAACTGCATGGATCACAACTAAAATGCCATATACAAACGCAGTTGGAACTTTTTTCTGTTCCAAATAGCGTAATAATTCCTCTAAATTAATACCAAAAGCAAAAACCATTCCTAAAGCAGCAAAAGCATAGGTTCGACTAAACAAAAGCCAAGCTCCTGTCGCTCCTGTTCCATGTAAATAAATGGACCAAGCACTACCAACAGCCGGTAAAATTGGTAATAAAATAGCACCAAAAAAGCCAAACCATTTTCCTCGATACGCTAAAAAAGATAAAGCCCAGATGACTAATCCTATATTAACCATGACTGATTTTGTAAAAGAAATCTCAAACGTGATTAAAAGAATAAAAATCGCTAAAACAAGTACATTTGTTTTTTTAGTCATCTTTTTCTACCTCCATAAATTGATAAGTTAATGCTTGTTCTGCTAATTGAAGATGGTAATCACTATGATTGATTAATGGGGATAATCGATGTGAAACCACTACAAAGCTTTGTTCTGCTTTCTTTTCATCTATCCATTCCATAAAGTAGCGACACGCTCGTTCATCTAGTCCAGCAAACGGCTCGTCTAATAATAACAATTTCAAATCCAAACTTAACATGGTTATTAATTGAACCATTTTTTTCTGTCCCTCACTTAAATGAAATAAACTTTGCTTCAAGTAACGATCTAAACCTAAAAATTCTAACGCTTCTTTTTGTTTCACTTGTTGCTTTGGGGACAGCTTAGACTGATCAAAACTTAATTCTTCTTGCAACGTTAAGGTTAAAAACTGTTTTTCAGCTTCTTGTACTGCTAATGATAATTTTTGATATAACCATCGATTTTTTCTTAATTTAACCTCTTCAAAGCGTAACGTTCCTTGATATTTTTTTTGCTGAACCATTGCTCTTAATAAACTTGTCTTCCCTGTTCCATTTTCACCAGTTAGAGTGGTAATGCCTGTTGTTAACAATTCGGTTGGGGCATCAATCAATAAACGCTTATTCTGATGCAACTTAAAATTTTCAAACGTGATTAAAGAAGAACCAACCTCTGTTTGAGTTCCTAATAACAGACTTTCTTTTTCTTGAATTAAACCTTCTCGTTCTCGTCGTATCAGTTGCCCATCCTTTAAATGAACCCAATCATCGGCAAGTTGAGCATAATCAGACAAATCATGATCAATAATAATTAAGGTTTTCCCTAGTTTTTTTAATTCTACTAATTTAGCTAGTAAACGTTGACGACTTTTCGGGTCAATACTGGCAAATGGCTCATCTAATAGATAAATATCAGGATCCATAGCGACTAAGATAGTTAACGCTGCTCTTTGTTTTTCTCCACCTGACAGTGTGGTTAACGACTGCTCTAACAAATGATTCGTTTCACCAAATTCAAGGGCATAGGCCATGCGTTCTCTGATTTCTACTGGTCTTAAGTCTAAATTTTCAAGCGCAAAAATTAATTCCCGTCTTAATGTTGCCATTGTAAATTGTCGATTTGGTTTTTGAAACATCATTCCTAATCTTTTAGCTTTTTCTTGAATCGACAATTCTCTCACTTCTTCTGTCCCCAGATGAATCGTCCCTTGATAGCTTAAAGGTAGATATTGGGTCATTAACCGAAGTAACGTTGATTTTCCACTGCCACTATCTCCAGTTAATAACGTCAATGTCCCCGTTTGAAATAACCAATCAACTTGATTTAAAATGACATGTTGCTCTCTTTTAAAGGTTAATTGATTTAATTCAATGTTCATTATGATTTCACCACCGCTAGTTTTTGTGCTCGTTCGTATAGCTTCATAATAAGATGAACAACAAAAGCACCAAAGAAGAGAACTGAAAGTAAACGAACGATGAACAAACTTACAATCATTCCTAGGCCAAGTTCACCATAACCAAATTTAAAAAATTCATAAATAAAACTAACAACTGTGGTTCCAATTGCACTATAAATGAGAGTCACTCCGTCGTAACGACGATATTTAGTAACGATAAAACCAAGTTCTGTACCAAACCCCTGAAAGAACCCGGATATCAAAACACCAGGACCAAAATAAGACCCATAAAGCATCTCTGCTAATGCGGCTAATAACTCACCTAAAGTTGAGCTCCCTTTTTTCCGAATAAGCATCCCGGTCATAGGAGCTGCCATCGTCCATAAGCCAAATAAAATCTCATTAGCAAAAGGACTTAGCCCAAAAGGTGTCAGTGCTGTTGAAAGAACAGAATATAAAAAACCTGCTCCCATAAAGACTACCCCAAATAAAAAAGCTAAAAAAGCTAGTAATACAACATCTGATAACGTCCATTTCTCTTTCATATATAAAAAAACCTCCAAATGTAAACTATTTAGATAGTTACATTTGGAGTGTTAGCGCTTTATCGTTGTGTTTTATAACACTTTTCTTTCAATACAACTAAGTATTAAAAAAAGCCCAACCATCATTAAATGGTCAGGCGAAAAGTCTTTTGTTAATCAACAAACACATCAACATTTCTCTTCGCCAGTATTAACTGGAGCAGATTCGATGGGTATTATCTCAGCTGTTACGCACCCCAAATGCTTCTATTTAAATGTAAATTCATTGTAGCACCTTTTTAAAGATTAAACTAGCTCTTTCTCTTTTTTTGTGAATTTCACTTTCAAATTGCTTGTAAATCAACATTTGCACACCGAAAATTATCATCAATACTAAAAAGAGTTAAAGTCATTTCTGACCTTAACCCTAAAGAGGCAATTTATTTTTCTAATTCTAAAGGTAATTCAACATCATAAGTATGTTCTACCTTGTCATCTTCGCTACCTTTTTTGTGTCCTTTAAAGCCTAATTTAACGGTTTTAATTTTATCCATTTCGTCAATTTTATCAAATTTGAAGTGAACATGACCATCTTTTTCTTTATCTTTTTCAAAGATATCTTCCCAAGTGTCTCTGAAATGTTCACCTTTAATTTCTTTACCGTCATCTAAAACAATGGTAGCCTCATCTGGACGAATAACCACATCTTCTGTTCCATTATTTTTTAAAGTATAGTGCATTGCCATTAAACCATGATACGTTTCATCACTATCTTTATCCTTAAATTTATCCACTTCAACTACTTTTACTTTATCAATCTTAAAGTCAACATCATCCCAAGTATCATCAGACCAATCGGTTTTATAAGTAGCCTCAAATTTAATCTTTGGATCTTCTTTACCTGTTACGACTTCTTTAAAAGAACCATCATCTTTTAAAGATACTTCATCAACATCAGCTGCTTCACCATCATCTAGAGAAACAGATGTTTCTTCAACTTTACCACTTTCAATGGTCCCTTTTTCTTCTTGTTTAGAACAAGCGCCCAATCCTAATGCTAATACGGCTACACCAAAAGTAACACCTATTAATTTAATTTTTTTCATTGTTGTTTTCCTCCTACAAATTAGTTGTCATTTTAATCATTAAATTTCTCTCTATTTCTTTAGACAATCGTATTTAAATCTTCATCCCATTGGTCTAATTCTTTTTCATCGTACTTTTCATAACGCCCTGCTTCATGTAAAATTTTCTTAATTTCATGCATAGCTTTCTTTTCTTCATACCATTTTTTCAGGGTATGCTTTTTATCACTTTCTTCAATTCCATCTAAAGATGTTAAAGTAGCGTCTAATTTATTGATTGTTTTAACTATTTTGTCGATAACAACCTCTTCTTTTTGTTCTGTTTTTTCAATTGACATTTGCAGCCATCCTCTCTTTTTTAGTTATAATTAATGCGTAAATCCGTGTGTATGAATATCACCTTTATCATGATAAAGGATACGAGCTTTGCTTAATTCATCTAAACATTCGTTAAAATCTCTTACTAATGCATCGGCTAAGTTTTGACCTAAATCCGCACGACAAACGAATCTTTGAACGACCACTTTGTCTAAATTTTTAGGTAGCGGATATGCCGGAACTTGCCAACCTTTCATTTGTAAACGATCGGCTAAGTCATAAAGTGTCCACTCAACATCTGCTTCTTCTTTTAGTTTATAACAAACAATTGGAATATTTTCGCCATCATTATACATATCGAAAAGCCCTGTTGCTTCAACTGCTTTAGCGATTGTCATAGCTGCTTCTTTCGTGCGTTCGTGAATTTCTTTATAGCCATTAAAACCATAACGATAGAAGTTGTAATACTGACCAATTATTTGACTCGCACTTCTTGAGAAGTTAATCGCCATTGTAGGCATATGTCCACCTAAATAACTCACATCAAAGATTAATTCTTCTGGTAAATATTTTTTATCTTTCCATAAAATCCAACCCACACCTGGATAAACTAAACCATATTTATGGCCTGATGTATTGATTGAAACCACATTTTTAAGTCGGAAATCCCAAGCCAATTCCGGATTAACGAAAGGTACAAACATCGCACCACTCGCACCATCCACGTGGATCACTAACTTGCTATTATTTTTACGGTTATATTCTGATACTAATTCATCTAATACTTTAATATCATCAAATTTACCTGTATAAGTAATCCCTAAGATACCTACAATTCCGATGGTATATTCATCAACATAATCCATCACAACATCGGTATTAATACGTAAATGTTTTTCATCTACTGGTACTTCACGCATCTCAATATCCCAATAGACACAGAATTTTTCCCAACAAACTTGGAAACCAGATGAAATCACAAGGTTTGGTTTTTTCGCTTTCACATCAATCCCGTTTTTCTCAGCATGTTCACGCCAGCGGAATTTCATTGCCATTCCACCTAACATACAAGCTTCACTCGAACCAACCGTTGATGTTCCCATCACTCGGTCTTGATCTGGTGCATTCCAAAGGTCAGCTAAGATGTTCACACAACTTGTTTCTAATTCAGCCGTTTCTGGATATTCTGATTTATCAATCGCATTTTTTTCCATGGTTTCAGACATTAATTTTGTCGCTTCTGGCTCCATGTACGTTTGACAAAACGTCGCTAAATTTTGGCGAGCATTTCCTTCATCCATTAATTCATCTTTAATTAAACGATACGCAAGTTCTGCTGGTACTGGATCTTTGTGTAGTTTTTTCATAATAATATCTTCACGTGATTGAACTGATCCAAAAATCGGTGCTGCTTCTGCTGCTTCAAAGTTTCTTAATTCTTCACTTTTAGTTCCTGTTTGTTTTTTCATTAAAATTCTCCTTAATTTAAAGCTGTAATCGCTTCGATTTTTTCAATATTAAATGTTTTTGGTTCTGAGTTTGCTAATAGTTCAGCATTTAGAGAAACTTTAGTAATGTGTGCGTTACTATAATCAGTAAAATAGTACGTTTGAGACTCATTACACATTGTTCCTACATACTGTGAATAATCTGAATGTCCATCTTGATCAATCACAATGCCTTTTGGGATACGAACTGTGGCTAAGACATGATAAGCGTTCATCACTCCTTCAGCTTCATTATTAGCCTCTTCGATATGTTGTCTGAAGAAGGCTGCTCGGATAAATCTTTCTGGCGGTGTATAGCCACCAGGTAACCCTAAAGTTCCAGTTCCTTGTGAGAATGGGCGAGCAATATAATCACCAAATTGTTTGACTTTATATTGTTCTGGTTGAACATGTAAATAGTTACGTAAATTATCAACATGCCACTCAAAATAAGGCGTATTTGTTAACACTCCAACAGGATTTTCTTTAATCACAAGTTTAATTTCAGTTGGCTCAATAATCACACAACGTCCTGTTAAATCTGTAATAATCCAGTGAAGGGGAGTCACTGTGTTTAAAACAGGTGCTTCTTTTCCAACAAGATGTATCTTGTCAATTTTTTCTTCTAATTCTGCAATCGTTGCACAAGTGCCTAACAACCAAATGATAAATTCATGTGGTGCTAGATTAAGAGCACCTTCCTTAGCATTTTTACGATAAGATACTTCACCTGGCAAGTATAATTCTGCTGCGGCTAAACCTTTTTCATTGACACCATCCGCTACAAAATAAGAGGTTCCTAATAAACGACCTGCCCCAACAAAACCATATTGATTCTTATAGTCATGGGATTTCACACTAGATTTCCATTGATAATTTCTTGGTAAAAAAGTTGGTCTGGCCTCTAAGGGGAAGGCAAAGTCCATCGTTCTTGATAATAAATGACGTTGATCCTTTGTTTTTAAATGAATACTTGTACACATAATTAACCACTTCTTTCTTCTTTTTTCTATTTATTTTTCTAATTCTTGTAACATCTGATTGTCATCCAGCTCTGAAATGCCTTCTTCGTGACGTTTTTGGAGCCAAGCCATCGATAATCTTAAAAGAATAACGAAAACAATAAACGTTACTACTAATATAATTGTACTTTTATTGAACATCGATTGACCAATTCCACCTGAAATGGCTTCTCTTAGACCATAGATTGAATAAGACATTGGTAAGTAGGGGTGAATAGCATTAAAGAATCCATTTGTTAAAGGCATTGGGAATGTTCCTCCCGCACCTCCGAGCTGCAATACGAGTAATATCATCGCGATAAACCGTCCTGGATTATCAAAGGTCATCGCTAGGAACATGACAATGAACATGTAGCTCCATGCACTTATCAGTGCCATCAAGTAAAATTTACCTAAATAATCGACTTGTAATTTCAAAGCAATCATGATGGTTGCTTCGATTAATGCCATTCCTGTCGAAACAACAAAACCAATTGCCACTTTACTTAACCACCAATCACGACTACTCTGGCCTTTGATCGACACACGACGAATTGGAAAGACGAAGTTAAAGACTAAACAGCCAACAAATAATGCAAGTGACATAATATAAGGTGCTAAAGCTTCACCATAATTCGATACACTACTATATTTCTTGTTTGTTAATTTGGTAGCATCTGAGAACATGTTAATATTTTTTTCATTTAACTTAACTTTAGCTCCCATTTCACTTGCTTCATCTAAAGCAGTAGCCAATTCTTTTGAACCATCTTTAAGTTGACTAATTCCTGACATGAGCGCCGGTGAATTTTTATTTAACTCACCTAAACCACTTTGCAATTGACCTGCTCCACTGTTTAACTGATTCACACCACTTGAAAGTGTCGGCATTTGACCATATAACTGATTTAAACCATCACTCAATTGATTACTGCCTCCTGCTAATTGATCTGCTCCAGCAAAAGCTTTAGGCGATAAAGCCATCACTTGATCAGCTTTGGCAGTTAAAACTTCTAAGCCACCCACTAATTGATTGACACTTGCTGAGGATGGAACGATACCAAGTGTACCCAAAATTTCATTGGTTCCTTTTTCAACTTCTGCAATCGAAGCTGATAAATGCTCACTTTGTTTAGCCAACCCTGAAGTTAGCTCACTTAAAGCATTGGTTTGTTCCACTAAAGCATTTGAAGAAGCAATCGCTTGATCTAATCCCTGTGTAGCCTTAGCTGTTTCACTTGAGATTTTTTCATTAATATTATTCTCAAATTGGGTAACTTCTTGATTGATTGAATGAATTAATTCATTTCTAATCCCTTCATCGATTGTATCTTGCGCATTAATTAATGAAGTGATATTCGTTTGAACCGCTGATGAATCAGCAACAATATTTGCTTCTAAATGATTTAAGTCTGTACTGACTTGTTGTAAATCAGTTGTCACCTGTGCTGCATTCAAACTAACCTGATTCAACTCATTCACATGAGATAAAATCTGATCTAAATCATTATTAATTTGGTTAATATTTGCTTCAATCGTATCTTTTGAAGACTGGCCCATTGACCCTTCAACATTGGCTAAAGCTGTTTCTAAATTACGACTCCCCTCACTTAACTCGTCTAAGCCCACTTTTAATTGTGTAGCTTGAACAGACAATGGTTGTAAGTGCTGATTAATCGTCCCTAAGCCATTATTCAGTTGACTCGCTCCATCTGTTAATTTTGAAACACCACCAGATAACGGACCAATATTTCCAGCAAGTTGTGAGGTTCCTTGTGCTAATTGGTTAGAGCCAGAGTGAGCACTGCCCACACCTGTTGTATATTCACCTAGCCCTGAACCTAACTCTACAGAGCCTGCTGCTAATTGATTAGAACCACTCGCTGCTTCACCAATACCCTGAACTGCCTTTTTTCCAACTTCGTTTAGAGCAGTAACATATGCTTCTGTTACATTATCTCGAACTTGGGAATTTAAAGTCGTCGCACCGATTTCTGATATTTCTTCACCGATATAGTTCAAAGAACCATTCGTTGTATAGGTGATATTCATTTTCTGAGGATTTTTGTCTAAAAGACTTGTTGCGTTTTTAGAAAAATCTTTCGGTATTTCAATAATCATATAGTAATATAAATCTTTCATACCTTTATCTGCTTTTTCTTTAGAAACAAACTCCCATTTCAAATCTTTATTTTCCTTAAGTTGATCTACCACTTGTTTTCCGACATCTACTTTTTGCCCTAACATTTCCGTTTCCACATCTTCATTCACAACAGCCACTGGTAAATCTTTGGCGCGCCCATAGGGATCCCAAACAGATTTATCAAAGAAACCGGCATAAAGAATGGGGATAAAAGTGATGGCAATCACTGATATTAAAAGAATTTTATTTTTAAAAATATGTTTAAATTCTTGTTTAACCATGTTCATTTTTTTTACCTCCTAACACTTGCTTTAGCAAGTCTACTGTTTCGCTTTCTTTTTCTCATAGTAAAAACGATAGAAAACGAAAGGTACAAGTAACGTAATAATAAAACTGATAGCTAATGTGAGTATATAAGTATGAGCTTGACTCGCATGTAGCTCTTTAGGAGCAATAAATGAAGAAATAATTGCTAATACTGATAAAATTAATCCTGCACTAGCTAGTAAAACTTTTACTTTTTGTCCTCCCGGAACTTGGTAAGCACGTTCTAATTTTTGATTGTCTTTTTTCAAAACTAACGTGAAGTAACCAACGAATAACAAAACATAAGCACTAAGATAAATGATAACAGTCAATGAAATAGCGGTTAAGAATGAGACGTTGTTACCACCACCACCAAAAGTTAGGACTGCTGCCCAAATTGTGACTAAAATACCTTGAACTATTAACAATGGAACAGGTACTCCTGCTTTGTTAACTTCTTTAAATTTAGCTGGTAATAAGCCTTTATCAGCAACAAAACGTAGCCCTTCAGTTGGACTCACTGTCCATGAGCTAACTTGAGCCGTTACCCCAAATGCTAATAAAACAGCTAGAACTTTAACAATCCAAACTAAATGATGATTATTATCTAAAATTAATTTTTCAAAGGCTTGAACCACACCACTATTGAGTGATAACTCACTTCCAGGTACAACCATTGAGACAGCGGCTCCACCAATAGTACTTAGAATAATACCAACAATAACCAAAGCAACCATAATCATTGGATAATTTTTCTTAGGATTGTCTAGTTGTGTGATATGGGGTGCAGATGCCTCAACCCCCATATAAGCAAGCATAAAAGTAACCAGTGCTGGAAAATCAGATTTAGTTGGTAAAAAACTTTTATCTAAAAAGGATTGTGAAAAAGCATGCCCTGAAAATTTATACTTCAATGTTAAGACGAGTAAAATCAATACTGGAATAACTATCCCAAAGATAAATCCAGCTTTCGCCATTTTTGCTGTAAATGCAGTTCCTCGTAATTGTAATAATGTAACTAACCAGAAGATGACTACAACAGCAATAAATTTGATAACGGGATTATCATTTAAAGCTTTAAAATCAAGTGCATAAGACAATGAACCAATAATAAAATAAATCATGGTTACAAAACCTACTGTGACTTGAAACCATTGGAAGAATAATGCTGCAAATCCATATTTTTCGCCTAAGCTATGACCAACCCAACCAAAAATTCCTCCCTCCTTATATTTCTCAACTGTCGCCATTTCAGCTGAACAAAGCGCAACAGGTAAAAACCAGGCGATACCACACAACAGTAGGAAAAATATTAACGTTTTGCCTGACTCAGCAAAAGTTGGATACTCATATACTGTAATAAATAGCGACGCTGTCATTGCGAAAAAACTAAAACGCGACATTTTTTCCTTATCCATTTTTCATCCTATCCTTTCTTAATAATCATCGATTACACTTTTTTATGTAACCTCCTGTTTCGATGATTCTTCTAACTATTTTTATAATCTAACCAATCTAACTTAAATAACATAAAAACTAAGTTGACACGATGTCTATCAAAACCAATTATGCTAAACTAAGTTGAGACTAATTTTTCAAAAATCGTCCATAACTAATTAATGAGACTATAGTAAAAACTATTAAACCTGCAACAACCATTCCTGTTTCATCTTCTTCATTAGTCTGTGGTAGATATTTTATAGTCCCTGGCGTCTGCTGTTGACTTTGATCTCCATTAGAAACTTGATAATATTCCCCTTGGCTTCTTGATGGTGACTTTCTATTCGTTGCACCTGAAGAAATGGAGGGCGTCTCTGTTGTAGCAGTGCCATCACTTTCTAAAAAAGTCGTGCTTGTTTTTCCAGTAGGACCACTATTAGCTGACGAAGCATCCGTCGAATCGGTTTCTTTCAACCCCATCACAACAATTTGTTCGAGTTTGGAACTTTTATTATTTTCATCAATCGTAAAATAATGTTTTTCACTATTTAAACGATAACCTTGTGGTGCTTTTGTTTCTATTAAATAATAGTTACCAAACGGAAGGTCCAATAGTAAGCTTTCACCCTCACTATTTGTCACGATTTCCTCATCCTCATAAAGTTCACCGCTCTCTTTATAAATAGCAAACGTTGCTCCTGCTAATCGTTCTTCAGTATTTTTCTCATTCACTTTAACTATCATAATTGCTCCAAAATCTGTATCTTGAGGTTTTTCGCCAGGTACACTGCTATCGTCTAATTTATTTTCTACATAAATTTGTTGCATTGAACTACTTTTTATTCTAAAATCGTATTTTTTATCTTCATCAAACAAATAACCTTGTGGTGCTTTTTTTTGTTTAATATAATAGTTACCTTCTTTTAGTTTCTTAGAGACAATATAACCATCTTCACTTGTTGTTACATCATCTTGAACTATCGTATGATTGGCATCAAATATCGTAAAAACAGCTCCCGCTAATCGTACGTTTTCATCCTCTATATCAATACAATAAATAGTAACCACACTTTCGCCAACAGTTTCATTAGGAAGTGACCCACCTGGGTTTTCCTGCCCATCACTTGATGATGTATTTTCATCTTTATCAGGATTTGCAGTTTCTTCTGTCCCATCACTACTCGTTGAGGGTCTATCAATATCTTCTGTTTCTTCCTCATGACTACTAACAATATTAACAAGACTTTCTTCTTTTTGAACGGGTAACTTATTTCCAAATCTTGTAACCTTCTTATCCTCATTTAGTTCTAAGGCATTCAAGCTATTTTTATTAGAAATTAAGTCTTCTTTATTTTCTGTTATTTCTTGAACCTGATGATTCTTCTCTTTTTTATCTGATGTCATCTTTGGTATATCTACTAAACTAATCTTACCGGGCAATTCAGACTTAAAAACTAATTTTTCTTCTAAGTTACTTACAAAAATCCAACTCAACTGTCTTCCCATCTCAACTTTGGATAAACCAATCGCATCTACTTGAAAATTAATTAATAATTTTTCAATACTCTTTTGACTATTATCAATTAAAATCGATATTTTTTGACTGTTTTTTATTCCTTTAAAAGTTACTTTGTCTTTATTTTTCAAATAAGACGAAGGGATTTTTAAGTAGGGTTGATCTTTAGAAGCAACTACATCAATGATTAGGTTTTTATCACGATTTGATATTACTTTAGCTTGCTTTAGGGTTGATAAATCGTCTTGTTCTATTTTTTCAGCTTTAACTACATTTAATGAACAAAAACTGATTATAAATAGAACTAAAACCCCAATCAAAAGTTTAATTTGCTTCTTATTTTTCATTTTATTCCAACTCCTCTCTCCTTTATATGTTTTATTATAGTCCCTTTAAAATAAAAATTCAAGTTTCACACCTTAAAAACGAACATTAAATTCATAAAATAATCATAATAATATACATATAGTTAGTATGAGTCGCTAAATAAAAAGGATTAGTCTTTTTTAAAACAACAGATACTAATTAAACATACCTAAAATTGATTTTTAAGTAAAGGTTTTCACTTTTTTAGACAAAAATGAACATTTTAGTTTGTAATGTATTACAAACACCTTTATAATAAAAGTAACGTTTTAAATGAAAGGAGTTTTAAAATGAAAAAAAGGGTTAAGTTATTTTTTGGAGCCACACTCTTAACATTCTTAATTGGAGTGATACCTTTAAATGCACAAGCACATTCTCTTGATTTAAATAGAATGAATTTTAATATTTTCAATCGTTTTATTGTTGGGACTCAAGTTCCTTTTAAAGACCTGATTAAAGAAAAAGCTGCCAAAGAAAATATCAAAGAAGATGAATTCGAGGCTCTTCTAGATAAAAGACAAATGAATAATCCAGATTTTTCTTTAAAAGATACGGATAATAAAAAAGAAGTGATTATTGATGTTAAAGAAAAAAAGGAAACTATTTTAATTGAAATGCCTTCTGAGATTTTAGAAGTTGATGGCTCTTTAAAGATCATTGGGTTAACAGAAGCACAAAAAGTGTTTATCATCGTCGAAGCAAAAAAAGAGAGTGAGTTAATCGTTCGCCGTCAATTAACGATTGAAACATTAAACAATGATAAAATTAACAAGCAACTTTTTTGGATTTTTGCTCAAAAGGATGCCTTTTATGATAAAAAGATAACTTTTGATACAGAGTGGCAAGGACAGATTATTGCCCCTGATGCTAGGATTATTCAACCTAAAGCAGTGAATACTCCAGAAAATGAAAAGGAAATCATTACTCCTGTTTTAAATAATATCAATCCTATTTTACCTGTTTCTCAAAAAGATCCTACTATTGATGGAGATATCGCTGCTTCGGCAGAATCAACTGTTGGACATAGCGAGGGGACTAATATCGAAAAACCAGATGCAAAAGAAGATTTTGAAGGGATTCTTACAATCGAAGTTGCTGAAGAAGGTAAACCGACTGTAAAAATTAAAGATGCTATTTTTAGTTTATACGACAATAATGATAAATTACTTTCTAATACGCTTCGAACAGACGCTTATGGAAAAACGACTCTTAAAAATATAAAAAAAGGCAGTTATTATGTACAACAGACTAAAACGACTAACCAATACGAGTTACCTAAAAATCTCAAACAGTCATTCAGCATTTCTGGTAAAATTGAAAATGAAAAAATAGACTTAGTGTTTGAGAATAAAAAGAAAAAAGCTCCGATTATTGATAATACGTCTAAAGGAACCCTCCTAATCATCAAAGAAGATGACAATAATAATAAAATTCGTCTTGCAGGAGCAGCCTTCTCAATCTTTCAAGATAATGGTGTCGCAATAGCTCAAAATTTAGCAACGAATAGCAAAGGAGAAGTTACTTTTAATGATTTGAAAGAAGGTAACTATTATTTGAAAGAAACAAACGCTCCAACAGGCTACGAAATAAATAATAATCGCTTTAATTTTACCATCAAAAAAGACCAACAAACGAAGGTCGTTGTCAAAGGACATAAAATCCCATCTCAGAATAATCAGAATAACAACAATCAAAATAATAATTCAAATCATAATAGTCAACCCGGAGGAATTACCTATAAAAGGGTTCCTATGGGAAATACTAAGTTACTACCACAAACTGGAGAAAATGGACAAGCCTGGCTATCAAACTTTGGTTTTGCCCTCTTAACTGTTTTTTCTCTTACTGTTTATCTCCGTTGGTTTAGAAAATGATGGTGGTATAATCAAAACAGCAAAAATAAAAATCTCAGAAAGATTTTTATTTTTTGCTGTTTTTTTTATTATGTAGCATAAAAATAGTTAAAACAATGCTATTATTTTGTGCTAAACTAATAGCATAGTAGATAATAAATAGTTGAAGGTGGTTCTTTTGTTAAAAAATTTTCATGAAGATCGCTTAGTCGGTCTGACTCTTGCGTTTATTGGTGGGGCGATGGATGGCTATACCTATATTCATTATGGGACTTTTGCTACTGCCCAAACTGGAAATCTAGTAATGGCAATTATTCAAGCTTTTGATCAACAGTGGACAGATGTAGGGAAAAAACTTCTTTCGACTTTTTTCTTTTTCTTGGGTATCTTATCAGCTAAGTTCCTCATTGACTTTTGTCGCTCAAAAAAATTCTATACTTGGCGTTTAATTGTTCTTTACTATGAAGCTTTTATCTTTTTTTTAATTAGTTTAACTCCGATTAATCATTACCCAGCACTCGTCACTATTCTAATTTCGTTTACAGCGGCAATCCAGTGGATTTCATTTGATAAAATTAATGGAATCGCTTATACCAATCTTTTTACAACCGGAAACTTAAAAGGATTAGCCTCTAACTTATATGATTATTTGACCACTAAAAATAGAGAGAGTAAGAAAAAAGCAAGTCACTTTCTATTTGTTGTGAGCTTCTTTTTACTTGGCGTTGTTTCTTCCGTTGGCTTATACGATGCTTTTAAATGGGAAGCGAAAGCAATCCTTTTAACCGCTTTTGTTTGCTTAGTATTAGCACTTTTTGAATCATTTATGTTGTGGCGCTTTTACCGTTTGGAAAAATTAAAATAAGATAAGATAAACAACAAAATGAGGCTAGTCTCTAGAAGATTAGCCTCATTTTATTTTAGTTAAATTTAATTATTCATTGGGAAAATTTTTTAAGCAATTTGATTGAGTAAACTTAGCTTATCTGCTTGAAATTGAGGGTCTTCAAGCAATTCATAATTGGGCTCACGTAACAAATGATTCGTATAGTCGACGCGTTTTTCCATTATAATTTCGCCTGGATTTTTTGACATTACTAAAATACGTGTTCCTAATTTCAAAGCTTCCTCTATATCATGAGTAATTAAAAATATCGTTTGTTTTGATTCGTACCACATTTTCCTTAGCAATTGTTGCATTGATAAACGGGTGATTGCATCTAGTGCACTAAAGGGTTCGTCCATCAAGATTAATTCAGGTTCATTAACTAGCGCTCGCGCAATTGCTACACGTTGCTTCATTCCTCCTGATAATTCAAAAGGATAAGCCGTTTTAAAATCAGTTAAATCAACTGCTTCCAGATAGTGTTCACTTTTTTTCTTAATCTCTTTCGGCGCTATTTTGGCCATTTTAGGACCATATTCTATATTTTTTTCAACTGTCAACCAAGGATAAAGGGTGGGAGATTGAAAAACAACCCCTCTTCTTTTATCAGGTCCTTTGATGCTTTCACCTTTCATTACGCAAGAACCATCTGTTGGTAATAAGTAGCCTGCCAGCATTTTTAATAACGTACTTTTACCGCAACCAGAGGGACCAATGACACAAACAAACTCACCTGTTTCAATTTCTAAATTGATTTCATGTAAAACATTTAAAGCTTCATTTGTACTAGAAAAAGTTTGTGAAACATTCTGTAATTCAATTAACGGAAGTTTGGTCGTCATCATTCTCACTCCTTTATTTTTTTCATTGCATTCTCAGCATAAGAAGGGTTAATAAATTCTGAAATTTCTTTTTCTGTCAATTCTTTTTTTATAGAGCCTTGCTCCTTTAAAAATTGAGCCGTCTTAAAAAAAACGTGATGAAACTGTCCGGGCTTTGTTTGTGTTCCAAGATAATCAGCTGTTATCTGGCTTTCTAGTGGGACCCACGTTGTTCCTTCCATTTGTCCAAGTGCTTCTTCAGTTGATAACTCTAATTCCTTAGCAGTACTTGCAGCAGCTTTTTTAGGCTCTTTTTGGTAACTCATGACACCATCATTCAAGGTTAATAAAAATTCACTTACTAATTCTGGATATTCCTCAGCAAAGCTTTGATGAACAAGTTCAATATTAGTCGTCATATACCCTTTTTTTGCTAACTCTTTACTATCAATCAACGTATTTCCAGTCTTTTTTAAATTAGACAAAGTGGGTTCCCACGTGTAAGCAGCATCAATATCACCACGTTCCCAAGCGGCAACAATCTCACTTGTTTGCATATCTAAAAGTGTCACTTCTTGATGAGATAACCCTGCTTCATTCAATGCCTGTAACAAACTAAAATGAGAGGTTGAACTAAAGGGGGTTGCTATTTTTTTTCCTTTTAAATCTTTTATTTTTTTAATCTTTGCTCCTTTTCGAGCGACTAAAGCTTCGTTTCCTCCTAAAACTTCATGAATCCAAACTAATTCAACTGGTACTTCTGTTGCTAGTGCCACCACTCCATTTGTATAACCCATCTCAGCGAAATCAATACTGTTTGAAACAAATGCTTGATTGGCAGCAACTCCCGAATCAAAAAAGATAAATTTTGTTTTAATTCCTTTATCTTCAAAATGTTTTTTGAAAAAACCTTCTGCTTTTGCTACTTGCTTATCGTTAGGAACCCTAATCATTCCTATCCTAATTTCTTTAGGTTGTTTCTCTTTTGATGTTGCTGATTGAGGTTTAGCTGAACAAGCTCCTAGTAATAAAAAAAGAGACAACAGCAGTAATATACTTATAAGTTGTTTTAACTTTTTAGGCATTAACTTTCCTTCCCTTTCCAAAAAACAATTTTTTCTTCTAATTTTCGTAAAACAAAATCAATGGCTAAACCCGTTAAGCCCATTATTATAATCCCAACAAACATGACATCACTTTTTAAGTAACGAGAAGCATCGATTACCATCCACCCAATACCTGACGTTGCAGCAATCATCTCAGCTGAAACTAATGTTGTATAAGCGACACCAACTGCGGTTCTCAAGCCTGTAAATATTTCTGGTAAACAGCTCGGCAAAACAACCGTTAAAAAAACTGCTTGTTTACTTGCACCTAAAGATTCAGCATTATGAATAAAATCTGGATTTATCTTACCAACTGCTGAGACACAAGCTAAATAAATAGGAGCAAAAGCTGCTAGAAAGAGTAACGTTACTTTTGATGATTCATCAATTCCTAACCATAAAATTAATAATGTATAATACGCTAATGGTGGCAACGGGCGATAAAATTGAACGACCGAATCGATAATCGCTCGAAATTTAGGGAAATAGCCACTTAATAAACCTAATGGAATGGCAGTTATAAGAGCTAAACTTGAAGAAATGACCAAACGATAGAGACTAATACCCGCATGTCCCCAAAATGTTGTTCCGTTATACCCTTCCTTTAAAATACTGATAAATGTTCGAACTACTTCCAAAGGAGAAGGGACTAATTGAGACGAAATCAATTTAAAATGAGTCGCTAAAAACCACGCTAAAATAATAACAAGCCACGTTAAATAGGTATAGCGTTTATATTTTTTTGTTTTGTCTTTTTTCATGACTTAACTCCTATCTTTTTTGCCCTTATTATAAAAGGAGCTGTGATAAAACATCCTGTTTTATCAACACCTCCTTTATCTTATTTTTTAAAGTAAATCAAAACGATAATTTGTCACAATTGGTTCACGACCTGTTTGTTGATCGGTAAAATATTCATAAACACATAGTCCTAAGAATGACCCCATTAGATTATAGACCTTATCAAAACCACGCATTTGTAGAGCTTTTACCATATTGTAGCTTCGTTGACTAGATAAACAATGAACATAGACTGGTTGATCGGTTGGAATTTCATCCAAACGTTGTCTAAACTCACTAAATGGAATGCTGACAGCCCCTTTAATATGTCCTTCGGCGTATTCATGTACTTCACGAGCATCAATGATAAACGCTCCTTTTTCAACTAGACCACGAATTTCTGTCACTGGAATTTGCTTGTATTCACCATTCAAGACATTTAAACCAACCAAAGCAGCCATATTAACTACATCTTTAGCTGTCCCAAACATTGGAGAATAAGATAATTCTAATTCTTTTAAATCTTCAAGATTTGCATGATTCATAATCATCGCTGCAATCACATCAATTCGTTTATCAACATTTCCCTCACCTATCGCTTGTGCTCCCAAAATATCACCGGAAGGATCTGCAAAAATTAATTTAAAAAATAGAGGACGCGCATTCGGCATTAAACCAACTTTATCTTTTGGAATCACATAAGCTGTTTGATAAGCAATTCCTTCACGTTGACACTCTTTTTCATTCAAACCTGTTGCTGCTGCGTTTAAGCCAAAGCACTGAATGACTGAAGAACCGATGACTCCTGTATTTCGGTGTGCTTTACCATACATGTGATCTGCTGCTGCACGAGCTTGACGTTGCGCTGGCCCTGCTAGAGTTAAACGCGTTGGTTTTCTCGTAATAAAATGAGACGTTTCAATCGCATCTCCTACTGCATAAATATGTGGTTTTGACGTTAAGTAATGTTGATTGACTTTTATTCCACCCGTTACACCAATTTCTAAACCTGCTTGTTTCGCTAATTCAACTTCTGGTGTCACTCCAATCGCCATAATCACAGCTTTTGCTGGTATTTCTTTTCCTGATTCTAAAACAACTTTATCGCAATAAATTGCTTTAACCGCATCTTCTAAAACCAAGTCTACTTTATTATCAATTATTTCTTTATGTAATAACTGAGCAAAATCATGATCAAATGGAGCCATCACTTGATTAGCAGCTTCGACAACTGTGACGTGTTTCCCTGCCATCTCTAAGTTTTCTGCTACTTCTAACCCAATAAATCCGGCTCCGACAACGACTACATCTTTAATTGCATTTGTATCTAAGTATTTTTTAATACGATCGATGTCTGGAACGTTACGAACAGTAAAGACATGATCCGAACCAATCCCTTTGATACTTGCAGGTAAAATTGGATTCGCACCTGGTGAAACCATTAATTCATCATAATGTTCCTCAGTTTCTTCACCAGTTAATACATTCCTAACAATAATAGTTTGTTTATCAGCGTTAATTTTAATCACATCATGATTCACTCGAGCATCAATATTATATTGTTTGTGGAAAACTTCTGGCGACATCAAGACCAAGCTATCTGCTTCTTCCACAATGCCACTTAAGTGAAACGGTAAAGCACAGTTTGAAAATGAAACATGTGGTCCTCTTTCAAACATAATAATTTCTGCAAATTCATCAATTCTTCTTACTCTAGCAGCAGTTGAAGCACCACCGGCAACTCCACCAACAATTAATACGCGTTTACTCATTAAAACTTCCTCCTAATAATATCTCTTTATTTTTTATTTCTAGCGGCTGGAATCAATGACATCTTACCAGCAAACACTTTTAAACTAATTAAACCACCAATTACCATCGCTACTGTAAAAATCCAACCTGAAATCGAAAAAGTTGATATTGCTGAATACATCGCACCAGCATTACATCCTTTGGCTAATCGAGCACCAAAGCCCATCAACAACCCCCCAACAACAAAGTAAGGAAGATCACTTTTGTTTAATTTCATTGCAAATTTAAAACGTCCCGCTAAAAGAAATGCAATTGCTGAACCTGCAACAATCCCAAAATTTCGGATGGTTCCTCCATCTTGTAATAAACCACCGTTGACATCCTCAACAATCTTCGCAAAAGCAGGTGATGTAAATTCAACACCAAATAGTTGTAAAGCTGCTACTTCTAATTTAGAAAAAGCACTCGTTACTCCCCAAGCTTTATTTGTTGTCAATAAAATGAAAGTACAAATAATTGCAATCAAAACAGCGCCCGTTTTAAATGATAAACGTTCAATAAATAATTTATGATAAGTACGGAAACTAAAGAGTGATGTTCGCTCTGAATCATCCTCTATTAACGGCTTTTCAAAGTCTTCCCAATCGCCAAGTGGATTAGCATAGGTTCCTTCCGCTTTACGACGTGCTTCATATTTTAAAACCAACCAATAAATCGCTAAAAGCAATAAGATTGAAATCGCAAAAGCCCCAAAGAAACCAAAGTGTTCTGGCAAGTAAGCTTGAATACCAATCTTACCGAAAGTTCCCTGATCAAATGTATATCGTGCCCATTCTCCCGGTGCAGAACCTAAAATAAAGAAAATAAAAACAAACATTGCTCGGCCTTCACCTTCCCCCATATCCGTTAAGGTTCCTGATGCACATCCTCCAGCAAATATCATGCCCATCCCGAACAAAATACCACCTAGAACCGTTGCTAAATTGGCAAAGTGAACATTTTGAGTACCAGGGATAATCGCTTGTCCTTCTGCAGCTTGAAAGGCTGGAATCGCACCATTCTGAGCTGAAAACCACTGAATACCTAAAAATAATAACATGGTACAAAATAGCATAACCAACAATGCTTTTGTTAAACTACCTTCTCCTCTAACATAAATTCGTTTAATCCCACCTGCGAAACCAAAACGTGAGCGTGTTAAAACTATTCCTAACAAAACACCTGAAAATAATTGAATAGGTAAAACAGCTTTTTCATGCCCAATCATACTACCAAAGATTGTTAATGATATCACAATAATGATTGCAATAATCGGTTGTGACCAGGCAAACCCTTCATTCTGTAACGTATTCTCCTGTTTCAACTTTATTCCTCCTCTTGTTAATGACTACACAAATAATATTAGTACATTATTTCACAAAAATAAAATAATGAATTGTCATAGTGCTATAACAAAAGATTATGATTGATTTTATAGCACTTACTAAAAGGCTTTTTTTATACTATAATTGAGATAATCAAATCAATAGAATTAGGGGAGATTTATGCTAGACTACCGATACAATACATTTGTGACTTTGGTTGAAACCAAAAGCTATACTAGAACCGCTGAAATAATTAATTTTACACAACCTGCTGTCACAAAACATATTCAGTTTATTGAAAAAGAACTAAATACAACACTCGTTCGATACGATGATCGTGTCGTCAGCATCACTAATGAGGGCTTATATCTCTACGATAAAATTAAACAGTTACAATCACAAATAAATCAAATTAAACAATCTTTGAATAATCAAACAACTTTAACAATTGGTGCAAGTAAAACGATTGGTGAATATTTAATTTCTAATATCATTGAGGAATATAGCGATCAATACCCTATGGTTAATATTTCTTTAATGGTTGATCATACTGATCATCTTTTAAGTGCTTTAAAAACACATAAAATTGATTTAGCTTTAATTTCAGGACCAGTTGATGATGATTTATTTGTTAAGGATATTTTCTATACTGATCGAATCGTTCTAGCCTGCTCTAATAATCACCATTTGGCTAACCAAACGGTAGATATTAACGATATCAAGGATGAAAAGTTGCTCATTCGAGAGGATGGTTCTGGTTTACAAGATGCGATCAATAATAAACTTCATTCTTTCAACTTACATATTAATGATTTTATTAATCGACAGACGGTTGGTAATATCAAACTCGCAAAATCACTGGTAAAAAAAGGTCAATCTATTGCCTTTTTCTATGAAGCTGCCATTCATCATGATTTAAATAATAAAAAAATATCTCAAATCAAATTAAATAATTTTAATGAACTACAACCCTTTTATCTTGTAAAACAACAATATTTATTAAATCCTGCTACACAGTCATTCATTGAAAAATTAACAAAAGATATTCATAACATTTTTAAAAATGACTATAATATTAATAAAAAAACCAACTAAATAAAGCTGATGAGAATTTTGGCTCTATAATAAATAGGACTGATGAGAATTTAAAATTCTTATCAGCCCTATTTTTATTTTTGATATAAAAAATATATTTCTTATTCTTTTAAATCATTCAGAAGCATGAAGATTTAAATCTTTTTAATCAATCAGCTGATTACGATTAAATAACGCAAAAAAGGATGAATCTGAGAAAACTCTCAAATTCATCCTTTGACCAAAAATTTCCTATCAGTTCTATTTGACAAAGAACTAGAACCATCAGAATCAAAAAAAGACAATAAAATTGTCTTTTAAACCGAATATAGAACTCCGGCAGTAGGACTCGAACCTACGACATCATGATTAACAGTCATGCGCTAC
>NZ_JBQEIL010000009.1:0-95420 GCF_052102835.1 Vagococcus sp. | reverse complement strand
TCAAAAAAGATTTTGTTCCTTTTGTGTTTATTCAAGAGACTTTTGGGTCAGCCTCCTTTATGCTCTAAACTACGATTCCAACACTGCGTCCCATCCTTACAGATGTTTCAATTTCAATTTGTTGAGGGCTTTTTTTCAAACCCATTCGTTGACATAAAAAATCCGCTGCTTTTTTACCAACTAAATGATGTTGCAAGTCAACTGTCGTCAACAATGGAAAAAGATGGCTACTCATCCCATAACCACCGAAACTAGCAATAGAAACATCTTGGCCAATCTTAATTCCTAAATCATTACAAGCATGATAAAGTCCAGTAGCAATTTGATCTGTCGCAGCGATGTATAAAGTGGCCGTTTCTTTCTTCAAAAGACGCGTTCCTAAATTATACACATCTTTCATACGAAAAGTGGTCTTCACTTCCTCAACTGCAATACCAGCCTCACCGTAAGTTTCAACAACGCCATTTCGTCGTTCAATCCCCACAGAAACGTCACGCTCACTTACACCCAAATACATAATTTTTTTATGATTATAAGGTAGTATTTCTTCTACCAATTGTTGACCTGCTAAAAAATTATCATGATTAACCGTATAAACGTGATCACTCGACTGACCGACAAAAACAATTGGAACCGGAAATCGTTTAGCCACACGACAATGTTCCTTTGTGATTTGTGCTGTTAAAACAATAATGCCCGCTACATTATTTTGAATCAAATGATACATACTTTCAATTTCACGTTTCACAACTAAGTCAGTATTTGCTATTAAAATTTGTAACCCCCGGTCACGTAAATCTTGATCGATACCGTCTAACATCTCCATAACAGCAGGTGAGTCCATCCTTGGTATCACCACACCTACATAAGTACTTTTTTCTGATTTTAAATTTCTTGCAAATGAATTCGGTACATAATTATACTTTTTTACAATAGTTGCTATTTTTTGAGCCGTTTCATGACTCACATATCCCTGATTAAGATATCGTGAAACTGTACTTTTAGAAACCCCAGCTTCCTGTGCTATTTGTTTAATCGTTACCATATTTCCTATCCCCACTACTTATTTTTAATCATCTTTTGTTTCAAAGTTTTGTAAAATATGGTGAATAACCAACCTATCCCCGATAGATTGTTACCTCTATCACAAAAAATATTAAATTCGATAAAAATCATCTTAACAATAACATAAACTTTTTATTTTGATAACTTAATTGCTTAGAAAGCCCTTTCGAAAAAAACGTATTATCAGCAATAGAACCTTGCTAATAATACGTTTTTATTTTTAGATAATGTGTCTAACGAACATATGATTAAACAACTGATACATTTGAACCTGTCTCTCTTTCAATAGATGGTCCATGCTATCAAGCGCTGTTTCCGTTAAGGATAATGTCGGTAAGGTAATAATCGAATAGTCTTCATTTTTTGAATCCAGCATATCGATTACCGCAATATCTTCAGGAACACGTTGTCCTTGGATGAGAAGCTCTTGGCTAATTTTTTCAGTTGCTTCTTCTCCCATTGTTAACACTATTTTCGGTAAATTATCTGAGCGCTTTTCTAAAATAGTTTTCACAATAGGTAGGCTTTCCATTCCAAAGAAACCCTCTAACTCTTCTAAATCCCAACCATTGACATGTTTTTCATCTGCTAACTTTTCAGTCAACATCGCGTAAACAACTTCATCACTTTCGATTTTAACTACCTGTTCAAAAAAAGGTGACCCTTCATCTTCACCCGAAACAAACTGAGCATGTTCAGTTAAAGGAACATGTTGACTACAACAAACAATAGGACCAAATTCTTGATAGTTTTCAATCAAATCCCAATGATTATCCATTGTGCACATGATGACACCAGAAATAATATTTTGTTGAAGAAGACTTAAAAAATTAAGTTCTAATTCTTTGTCTCCTTTCGTTTGCATCAATAATACTTGATAGTCATAACTTTTCGCTTTGTTTTCAATTTTTTCAACCGTTTCAAGAATACCAACTTCACTTAAATCTCTAACAAGTAAACCAATCGTTAACTTTCCTACCTGTTGCGCTTCATTTTCAACCACTTTTTGTCTAAGTTCTTCAAAAGTAATATCTAATGATTTCATGGTTTTTTCAATGACTTGTCTTTTTTTATCTGTTAAATAACTAGACATTTTAAAGTATTTGATTACAGATTTCTCAGATAGGTGTGCTTCTTGTGCAATTTGCTTTATTCTTTTCATTGCTATTTCCTCCCATAAGTCCTTTTTTTTCCGGTATCGATGCCACATAATATAGCTTACTCTTATTAGGTTGTCAACAAGTCTCGTTACGTCAAATGAAAGTCAATTATTTATTTTCATAGCTTGTGACCTTCTTAACATTCGTACTTAACATTACTTGTGAACATTTAAATATTATTTGTCTTTTTTAGTAGGTAGGCTGTTTTACGTTCCCTCTCTTTTTTTTGAAAACGCATTAAAGTCAATTATAATGTGTATTGAATAGGTTTATTTTTAAAGAAAGAATATTTATATTTTAATTGGTATAGAAATAAAACACGAACATTAACCTTTATAAACTTGTTTTAATAAAGGTTTATTTAATATGTTTAATGAGCGTTAAACAAACGCAAGAGACACAATTAACAGAAAATTCCAACTTTGTGTTTTAATAACACAAATGACTAATACTTCACAACAATTTTTAGTGATTATGATACAATACCAGTTAAGAAAACAAATGTATTATCGTTTTCATGTCAGAAAGGAAGAGGTAAAAATGGATGATGCGTCCCAATCGAAAAAGAAAAAAAGAGATTTAACCAAGATGAAAACTCCTCATACTTATGTCATTATTTTTTGTGTGGTTGTTTTTGCTTGGATTCTCACATTTCTGGTTCCTGCCGGAAGATTTAGTACGGAAGATATTCAGTATAAAAATGAAACTGGGGAAATCAGTACCCGAACTGTTTTAAAACAAGATTCCTTCCGCTATTCCTACGCTATGAATAAATCGTTTGTCTTTGATCAACTGGAAGATTTACAGTCGGATCCAAAGAAATTGAAAGAATTAGACGTTCCTAAAAAGGAGCTAGCGAAAGTTGTTGACGCTGGCGAAAGTAAATTGACACAAGAAAGTCTTGATGAAATTGCTCTCACTGATGATGTCTTATATGAAGAATACGGTCTTAAAATTTATGACACTTCTAAAAAGCTACATAAAACCGCTAAATTTTGGGGAACTGAAGATTTTAATGGTTTCGGTTTTTTAAATTTCGTATTTGAAGGGCTCGTCTCAGGTGACAAATATGGTTCTGCAGTCGGAATTGCTGCGTTAATCCTAGTAGTTGGTGGAGCTTTTGGTATTATTATGAAAACAGGAGCTATCGATGCTGGAATTTTTGCTTTTATTCATAAAGTAAAAGGATTAGAACGACTCGCCATTCCTTTAGTCTTTTTCACTTTTTCATTTGGTGGGGCAACGTTTGGTATGGCAGAAGAGGTTATTCCTTTTTCAATGGTTATGGTTCCTTTCGTTATCGCTTTAGGGTATGATTCGATTGTTGCCGTCACCGTCACCTATGTGGCCTCCCAAGTTGGGAATGCAGCCTCATGGATGAGTCCTTTTAGTGTCGCTGTCGCTCAAGGAATTGCCGGAATTCCTGTTCTTTCAGGAGCAACGTTTAGGCTGATTATGTGGGTTGTTATTACCGCTGCTGCTGCTGCCTATACCATGTTTTATGCAGAACGAATTCGAAAAAACCCAACAAGTTCACTAACTTATACAACCGATGCTAAGTTTAGAGATCGAATTGCAAAAACAGATGAAGAAAGACCTGCTTTTACAATTGGACATAAACTTGTCCTTTTAGAAATGTTGGCTGTTTTAGTTTGGATTATTTGGGGCGTTACTCAAAAAGGCTACTACATCCCTGAAATTGCTTCTCAATTCTTTGTAATGGGACTTGCTGCTGGGATTATTGCTGTTATTTTTAAATTAAATGATATGACCGTTAACGATATTGCCTCTTCTTTTCAATCAGGGGCAGCTGATTTAGCTGGGACAGCCATTGTCGTCGGAATGGCAAAAGGAATTTTACTTGTCCTAGGTGGTGCAGATGCTAGTGTTCCCTCTGCTTTAAATACTATTTTAAACAGTATGGGGTCTGTCTTATCTTCTGTTCCAAAATTCTTAGGTGCTTGGTTTATGTATATTTTCCAAAGTTTATTTAACCTAGTCGTGACTTCAAACTCTGGTCAAGCGGCTCTAACTATGCCGATTATGGCTCCTTTAGCTGATCTAGTAGGCGTTTCACGTCAAATTGCTGTATTAGCCTATCAATTAGGTGCTGGCTTTGTTGATGCCTTTACTCCTGTTTCCGCTAGTTTAATTGGCGTTTTAGGTGTGGCTGGGATTGACTGGGCTAAATGGGCTAAGTTCCAAATAAAAATGCAAGGGTTCTTATTCTTATTAGGAACGATCTTCATTATGATTGCTGTGGCTATTGGCTTCAGCTAATCAATAACATAAAAAAGAAAAAAGTTCTGACTTAACACGCTAGTGCGTTAAGTCAGAACTTTTTTTACATATCAACTGGTTTTAATTTAAATCTAAAAATAAAATGTTCGCCTTCTTTAACACGTTTAGGCGAATTAAGTAACTCCATACGACCAGAATAAATATATTGGCCTGTTTCTTCTTGACTAAGACGTTCAAACAAGTGAATTTCAACTTTATTTTTTTGCGAATTTGCCAATGTTTTATTAGGTGCTTTACTTATTTTTTGATCTTTATTCAATCCCATACCTGAGAATAATAATTTACCTCGGCGCCAATAATCATGATAAGGCGAGTCAAAGTGATCTAAAAATAAAACCAAAGAGTTTGTCGCATGTGAGCGTCTGATTTTAGATTGAATTGAGCACTTGAATTTATCAGAAATCGTTACATTATCATATGATTTTCCTAATTTGAAATAATTTAAAATGGGTGCACTTTGTTCATTTCGCCAATTAGTGACTTCTTCAAGATTGAACTCCTTACCTAAATTATCTTTGCTTGGCATGCCTTGTTCCATTAATTCTTTAAAAACAGTTGAAGGAATCTCCAATGTTGCCATCAATTCTTTTTTATTCATACTATTAAACCTTTCCTCATCCAAAATATTGATTACTTAACTTGTTTGTCTCTCTTTGAGATAACATCCTTTATCATAAACGTTCAAAAGGCTTTCGTCTACCTCTGTTTGGAATTTTAGCCTAACCCTACCAAACGTAAGACTGCTAAAGAAATCATTCCAACTAAAACGATGACTAATAAATTTTTAGAGATAACAGCACTAATCACCGTTGGTATCGAGGCTAATAGTTCTGGAACATTTATTTTGGGTAAATGGCCCAAGTTTTGCTCAAAAAGGCCACTAAACCATAACGCTGACATAATCACAACGGGAACAAAACTTAAAAATTCAATGAGTTTTTCTGATAACGTAAATTTTTTTAGTAAGAAGAAAGGTAAGACTCGTGACAGCCATGTTGCCAACCCACAACCAAAAATCGTTAAAATGACAAAATTAATAGAAGGCATGTTTGATCACCATTCCTATCCCACAACCAACTAATGTGACTAAAACAATTAATAAATTCATTGGTATAAAAATAAGGCCAATATAAATTAAAACAAACGTCACTGCCACTAACGTTAACTGTAAATTAAAGTTTAACTTACGATCAGAAATAATTTGTAAAATTAACAAACCAATAAACATCGCTAATAATGCAAAATCCAACCCTAATTTTTCAGGACTAGTTATAAAATTACCCAAAATTGCGCCCAAAAATGAAGATAGAACCCAGGTACTATACGAAATTAAATTGGATGTATTTAGCCAAGCAAAACTAAGTTTACGATTGGTAAAATTTAGCTTGTTCATGCCTAACGCAAAACTTTCATCTGTTAATAACGTTCCCAACCACAAATTTCTTTTTAAACTTAGTGTTTGAAAATAAGGTGCTAAAGTCATGCTCATCAAAATCATACGTGAATTGACTAAAAATGTTGAAAAAACAATCGATAGGAAAGGACTATGGCTGGCTAGCATACTAACCGTAATAAACTGAGCAGAGCCTCCATAGACAACAATTGTCATCAATAAAATAAGCCACGGACTTAACCCCGAAGCATGACCAACGACACCGAAAGCAACCCCAATCCCAATATAACCAAAAACAGTGGGTAATGTTTCTTTTGCCGCTGCCTTTACATCTAAATCTCCATTCATTATATCTTCTCCCCTTAACAAAAAATAAAATGTAAATAAAATTGGTTGCCCTACTGGTAGTTTTTCAGATATAATAAATTTGCTAGAAAAAACAGATGTTCAATATAAAGAACACAAGTTTAGTCTAAATACTTTTCGTTCGCTTGTCAATCTAATTTAAGGAGTGATTGAATGAACATCACAAAAATTATTGCACTTAACTTAAAAGAAATCAGAAATGAGCGCCAGTTGACTCTAGATCAATTAACTCAATTAACAGGAATTAGCAAAGGAATGCTCTCACAAATCGAAAAAGGCGATACTAATCCAACCATTAACACCATTTGGAAAATTTGTGACGGTTTAAATATCCCCTATACCTATTTATTAGAAGAAAAAGATAAGCCTAAACCAACCATCGTTTCTAAAGAAAAAACCCTTTACCAGTCTGCTGATAATGATCGTTATCGTGTTTTTTGCTATTATTCGGACACGATTGATCGGAATTTTGAGCTCTTTCAAGTTGAAATGGATTTAGAGGCCAATTACACCTCCATTGGGCATTCTAAAAAATCTGATGAGTATCTCATGGTCTTAGAAGGAACTTTGACGCTAACAACCAACGAACAAACGTTAACACTCTCGGCAAATGAAGCCATTTCTTTCAAAGCAGAGACGCCCCATACCTACCAAAATCTAGGGTCGTTCCCCATTAAAGCGATTGTCATCAATTATTATCCCTTATAAAAATAGAAACAACCTCCCTTTCGTTAGAAATCAAAAAGGAGGTTGTTTGCTTAAATAAAAGCTTGCATGATAACAGACACCATTATTGTCACAATGGTCATTCCAGAAACAAACCCAACGGCTTTAGGAACATAGGCTGGCAGTCTTTTTGCAATGTAATCGCCAACTGGGGCCGAAAAAACACCTGATAAGACACCCACAATAATCGAAAACCAAAAACCTCCTCCTGCCATCAAAATCACGCCTGGAACAGTACTCACAAGCGGCATAAAAGTAGGATACCAGCCTTCATCTGTAAAGCGGTGCCGATAAAGGAAAATACCAACCGCTGATGCAATCATTTGTCCCATTACAATATTTGGAATCATACCTGACCCATTATTTATATGTTCAATATTCAATAACCAATCAAGTAAAACACCTATTAACACTGCCAAGCCAATCCATTCATTTCCATAAAACCATGCCTCTGAAAAATCGGCGAATGTTCGACGAATAGACCAGCTAAAACTTAAAGTATCCTCTTCCTTCATTGGGGCTTTAGCTCTTTCAATCGCAATCGGGGCTTGCGAAATCGTCATCCAAGGCAACTGGCGACAAATAGCTGAAACAATGAAACCTACAAATGCCATCGTCGCTACGTTTGAAACCATACCTGGTAAATTTAAAGGCGGAATAATATAGTTATTTAACCAATGGGCAAAAGGAAACGTTAGAAGAGCACTCAAGCCTGAGATAGTCAATAATTTCTTCCAACCGCCACCATACACTAGTGTCAATGCAGGCGGGGTTCCTACAACGACAATAAAAACAGGTAACCAGTTAACTTCTGCAGAAAAGAATCTCGTAAAATCAAACACATAAATGGTTAAAAATAAAGACAGCATTTGAGAAGCTAAAATCCAAGGCCATAGCCCAGAACCTTGAGCAATCGGAAAGCCTTGCCACTTAGAGTTTTTACGATAGAGTAACCAGGCAACAACTGAACCTATTAATAAAAACAAAGTTGTCATGACTCCACCGTAAAACTCACCCTCTGAAAAGCTCATAATAAAATAAATCGTTTTATAATATAAACTTGAGTTCACATTGGCAACAACTTCCTCATATGGAAAATAAGCACTCACGTTGCGAATATGATTCATCCCTAAATAAATTAATAAGGCTAATAATAGTTTGACACCTAATGATAGATAATCATTTTTTGTTCGTTTATGTTTATCCAATTCACTTCACCTCAGCCTAAAGCTTAAAAATTTAATCTTAAGCCTTTATTTTTTCAGCTAATGCCTCTAATGCTTCGGAAAAGACATTCACTGGAGGATGAGTTAAACCAGCTCCAATCATACCAATCCCTGGATCTTTGTGAGCAATCGCTGTATTAATAATAGGTAGCATACCTGTCTCCATTACTTTCAAAACATCAATCCCTGTTGGTGTTCCCATAAAGTCCAATACTGGAATCGTCACATTTGGATTGTTTTCTGTGGTTATTTCATTCATCTCAGTTGAATAATTTAAAGCTTCTGCTACCGTTCCTCCAACTAATGGAACAATCGCTGGAGCTGCAGCCATTGCAAACCCACCAAAACCATACGTTTCAGTGATTGCACTATCTCCCATGTCTAAGCCTGCATCCGCTTGTGTATAGCCACCAAACATTGGTCCAATCACTTGTTGTGCTGGTCCTGTAAACCATTGATTTCCACCAATACCACTCACACGAATACCGAAATCAACACCATTACGACACATTGTTGTTATAACGGTACTGTTTTCAATATTATGGCCTGCGTCTAACGCACATTTAGCCATTCCCATCCAGGTAGGTCCAGAGAAGTAATCCGAACTGCCAACAAAATCAAACACTTCTTTCATTTGTTCTTTTGTATAGTCTGTTTGTACAATATACGGAGTTAAAGCTTGGATTAACAAGGTCGTACCCGCCACATTACGGTTGTGACACTCATCTCCCATATGCAGAGCTTGAGCTAACATCAAGCGTAAATCAATACCTTCTGGTTTAAGTTTCATCGCATCTCTCAGCATTGGCCCCATTACGTCACGCATCCAAATCAAACGGTCAATTACCGTTTGGTCATTCGCACCAAAACGTAAAACTTTAGCCAACTGTTCACTTAAGTTAGTAAATGCAACGTTACCGTATGTTTCGTTTTTTATAACATGTACAAACATACTTGCTGAGGTAACTCCTGCCATTGAGCCTACTGTGTCATGCTCATGACAAGGTGAAAAAGTAATTTCTCCCGAGCGTGCCAGCTGGTCAGCTTCTTCAAGTGTGGTTGCTAGTTCTTCAAAAATTAAAGCTCCTTGAATGGCACCTTGCATTGGACCACACATCTTTGCATAATCAATTGGAGGCCCAGCATGAATAATTGTTTTTTCGTCAGATTAGGAATCACATCGATTGCTTTTTCATAACCAACCAGCATCGGTTTGGATTGAATAATCCGTTCAACGGCTTCTTTGTTAGCTGCTTCGATTTTTTCACGAACACCTGGCTCATTTAATTGATCTAATAATAGTAATAATGATGCATCGCCACCTGCTGGGGGTGACCATTGAACCTGATGCGAACTTACTCCTTGTGATTTTAAATCATCGTTAATAAACTCAATCCCAACATTAATTGTTTCTAAAGTTGAATTAAATAAATCATTACGTTTTGTCATCACTTTACGCCCCTTTAATTATTTTTGTTGTTACATCACATAATGCATGGTTGCTATCCATCACTAACACACCTAAATCTAGTAATTTCTGACGTTGTTCGATTATATTTTGAGTATCTTCTTCTGTCCCTAAAACATAAGCAACAATAAGCAATTCCCGACCTGCTTCTACGGCAATTCGTTGGGCCTCTTGGATACTTTCCGTAGCAACTCCCACAGGATCCTCATGAGAACCATAACCTAGCTCAAAATCTAATGCGATCACTGCAACTTCTGGATCACGCGCCTCTTCAATCAAGCGTTGATTTCGTGAACTTGGGTCAATCATCGGATGTGGACGACCTTCTGTAAATTCATCGCCACCAAAATCAAGAATCGTATGTTGTTTACTTTTTTCAGCATAGCCTAACTGATAAGTTTCATTTGGATGATTATTACTGTAAACAGCATCAGGCGCCTCCGCTATCACAGAATATAATAATTCATCACAAAGTGTCCCTCCTCCAAATAAGCCACGAACATATTTTTGTTCTGGTTTTAATTTTCCAATCGTTACATTAAGCTCTTCAGTAGAAGGTTCTGTATAAAGAGTTTGTGCCTGACGAGGCTTTTGACTAAATTCAATCACCTTTTCAACAGCATCAAGTGAAGAGTTTGCAAAAACAACATTTTCTAAGTCACTAACTTCCATATCACTTCCAATAAAATAAATAACAACGGGCTTACTTGTTTCTGTTAATTTTTTCAATATTTTAGCTTCTACTTCTTTTGCAGGTGGTTTTGAAACCAATAAGATTGCTTTTGTCTGTTCATCTTTAATTAATGCATCAATCCCATCAAGCATCATTTGACCACCAATTTCAACAGAAAGATCACGCCCTCCTGTTCCAATTAATTGTGAAATACCGTAACCGTGCTTATGAATTTGGACACTTACTTCTTGACTCCCAGTTCCAGAAGCCCCAACAATTCCAATATCTCCCGTTCTCACCTGATTAGCAAAGCAAAGGCCAACACCATTTATAATTGCTGTTCCACAGTCAGGCCCCATCATGAATAATTCTTGTGCATGAGCTTTTTCTTTCAAAGCTTTTTCTTGTTCAAGTGAAACATTGTCACTAAATAACATGACATGTTTGCCTTGATCCAAGGCTTGGTTTGCTTCACGATAAGCAAACTGACCATTGACAGAAATAACAACCATATTACTCTCTGGATGTTGGCTTGAGGCACTTGACAATGTCTTATAAACGACCTCTTCGTCAGAGCTTGATTTCTTCTTGATAAACAATTCATCAATCTCTGCTAAAATCTCATCAGTATTGGCAGTGTCTTCAATATCAGCAACAATCATTAAATCACCTGTTGTCACATTATCTAATAAATCAGTATATAGACCAACATTCCGAATCACTTCGATATTCATATCGGTTCCCATACCAACCATCGCTGTTTTAACAGCCTCTATCTCATTAGCACGCGTTGAAATTGTCATTAGTGTCACCGAATCAAAATAAGTATTTTCTTTAATAATTGTATGAATTGCCATAGTTACTCTCCTTTATATAAATAGTTTTAATCCAAAAATAATTCCAGCTAGTAAATCTGAGCCGGAAGTAGAACCAATCTTTCTTAATTGGTTAACGGCTTCCTTAATAAGGATTTCATTTTCCGAGCGAATCGCTTGAAAAACAGTTTGAATGGTTTGAGCAAACCGACCTTGAAGCGCTTCTGAAAGTTCAGCTTCACTGACCATATTTGTTTTTAATTTGATTAGCTGTTCTAATTGACCTAAGCTTGATAATTGTTGCGTTGAGGCGAAATAACTTGCCAAGATTCCTGTCAAAACATCATCACCTGTTGGAGTAAGCCCTACTCCAAGACCAAGTAATTTCCCTAGATGTTCCACCACCTGTTGTTCATCTCGAAAATGCCAAGCACACTGAACCTCTTCTAAAATTTGGCCAATTAAAAAACGGGACTGTTCTTCAAAAAGAGACATGCTTCGCTCACTTTTAAGAAAAATACTTTGCTCATCAAGTAAGTTTCTTTTTTCCAGCCAACCTAAAAAATAATAAGCGCTTTCATTTTTTGGTAACTTTGTGATCGGTAAACACAGCCAAGCACTCTCTGGAATGAACGAGTCAGTCACCCTCCCACTTTTTTCTAACGATAAACCTTCCGAACTGAGGTAAATCGCTCGGCCAACAAACTTTCTAAAACTCCGATTATCCAGTATAATTGTACGTGGAGCAATCGCATGGGAATAGGTTGTTAACGTCAGCAAGATTTCTTGGTGTCCTTTAAAACCATAATTAGCAGAATGATCAAATTCCTGATAACACACAAGCTGACCTGAAAGAGTCGGTCGACACAACTCTTGATCATATTGCAAAATAGCCATAAACTTAACCATCCTTTCAGTTGTTAAAGACACCTTAAGTGTACATTTTATAAAAAAAATAACAATTGACAGTAACAACAAAAAAACTGTATGACAATGGGCAGGTTGCACATAGGGGGGATTTATCTGTTAACTATTCAAGATTTACTTCAACATAGCCAGTTTCCTGGTCTAACTTTAGTTGCCGGACATCATAAAACCGATAATTCTATTTTATCCGTCAATGTTTTAGAAAATCCTGGAATTCTTGATTGGTTGGGCCCTGGTGAATTATTACTCACTACGGGCTATGCTTTTAAAAATGAACCATCCTTACAAAAAGAAATGCTGATTGAATTAGTTAAACAAAATGGCGCTGGGATTGGTTTCAAAATTCAGCGTTATTTTGAAGAAGTTCCTAAAGAACTCATTCAATTAGCCGATAAAATAAATTTACCGATTATCGCGATTCCTTATCATTATACTTTTTCTGAAATCTCGGGATTTATCAATGAACAACTTCGAAATGATACTTTCAATATTTCAACTGAAGAAGCCTATCTACATCAACAAATCTATTCGCTTGTCGAACAAGGTGCCAATAGCCAAATTCTAATCGAAAACCTAGCGCAAAAAATCAATAATCCTATTTTAATTTTAGATTCACAACTCAATTTCACTCACTCTTATGATTTATCACAAAATAAAATTCGAATTTCTGACACGCTTGCTAAAGAAACCGATGAACAATCTTTTAAACAACAATTAACCTATAAAATGCCAGAACTCCTTCGCTTCTATCAAGGGCCTTTCGCTCTTGATGTTGTTCTTAAAACTAAAAAAATCCCTTTACGAATTTATCCTATTCTCAAAGAAAATCGTGTGTTCTATTACCTAATCACCTGGAATACTATGACTAAACTATCGCCAAAAAATTTATTACATATTAAACTTACGTCTCAATACCTCCTACCTCAATTACAATTAGAACAATTAAAAAATAAAATTGTTTCGGAGGAAAGGCATTTCTTATTCTTTGACTTGGTCAAGAAAAAATCAAGATCAACTCAAGATATCCATGACTTTTGTTCCCACTATCAACTCGACATTGATGGAACTTATACACTAATGACCTTACGTTTAAAACTTAATGCTCCAAAATTAAAAAAAGAAAAAGCTAACCAAATTTTTTATTATCTTAATTATTTGATAGGTGGCTATAAAGAAAAAATTTTATGTATTGATTATCGCGATTCTTTTATTTTTATTATCGAAAATCAAGAACAAGAACCACAACTTTTAAAAAAAGAACAGCTTCGAATTGCTCAATCTCTTTTAAATAAACTCAAACAACAATATCCAAATCTTGATTTTTTACTAGCCATTAGTTCGGCGCGAACTAACGTCAAAGCACTTAGTAATAGTTACGAGGAAAACAAACAAATCATTCACTCAATTACCAAAAAACAACTCAGAGGGCACCGAGTTCCTTCGATTGTTTTTTATCAAGATATTCGCTTTAATCAGCTACTCGAAAATTATTTATCAAAAGAAAGCCGTCAAGCCTTTATTACTAACTTTTTAAGTCCACTATTAGCACATGACCAACTTTATAAAACAGATTATGTTCAGACTCTTTCTACTTATTTCCAAACACAACGAAACCGTTCACTCGCTGCTAAAGAATTACATGTTCACCGTAACACGTTAATGCAACGGCTTAAAAAGATTGAGCAACTCCTTATGATTTCTCTTGATGAAAAAGAACCTTCACTAGCACTAGAGTTCAGTCTTTATCTTTTCAATGAATTAAATTAGACAATAACAAAGCGAGACTAACCCAAAAGGCTAGTCTCGCTTTATTTATCTTATTAACGAAAAGCGTAAACAATTTCTAAAATTCCAAACATCATAAAGTAAAAACCAACTAAAAAACTTAATGTTAAAGCTGCTGTTATCGGGTTCATAAATAACATAATCCCAACAATAATACCGATGATATTGATAAAGATAATAAACCAATAATAACCATTGCTAACGACTTTCGCCGTTCCTGCTGACATTAAACCATAAAGCGAATCTACTAAAAACCAGATGGCAAAAACAAAAGGCAATGCCATGACACTCGCTTGAATATTAAATAGGATGAAAACCCCAATAATAATATCAATAATTCCAATAACAATTGGATAGCGGAGCTGAATTCCTGTAAATTTTTTCACTTTATTTCTTAAAAATAATTCAAAAATGCCCTTAACAATAGCAAAAACACCAAAAACAAAGGCAATCGCAACCAAATCTCCGACTGGATCTCTAAAAGATAGTAACGAAACAATAATAAATAAGATACCTAGTAATAACGATGACCAATCCACTCTTTTTTCAGCCATATTAATCCCTCCCTTTACTATTTATTTATTATACTACTTTTGTTTTAATTATACCATTATTGAACATCAGCGTTTGTTTTCCTACTAGCCTAAAAAAGTTAGAGCGCGGCTCTAACTTTAAAGGTCCTTCATTCTACAAGTAAGATAAACTCTTTGGGGTCTAGCTCAAAATAATCTACTAATAATTCATTAACGATTATAAATAATTCAGCCGGCGTTGGATAGCTTTTAAAAACTTTTTTATGCTTCGTTCCTGATACAAACTCCCACTCATTTAATACTTCATGGATTGAAATCGATTGTGGTCCTTTTTTAAAAACATCGTAATCTTCCATAACATCGTATTCTTGGTGCTGCTCATATCCTTCTGCTAAAGATAATGCTGTTATTAAAGACATCACATCCAGTTGCTCTAACGGACGTCTAATGCCATTGATTTCAACATGATAAAAGGCTGTTTCAACGGTTGGGCAAGCATTACACCCACCATTCATTAATTCTTTTGCTTCATAAACATTTACTTTTTTCATCCTTTAATTCCTCACTTTTCATTAATACTTTCACTACGATCGCTCTTAATTAACAGGTATAATTAGCCACTTGAGCTATTATAGTTTAATAAAAATAGGGTCATAGCCTAAATGCGTCAGTAGTCGTTCAAATTCTTTAAAAGGCATAATTAAGGTTGTCGTATTAACATTCGGATGAAAGCCGACTGTGTCTTCTCGATCAATCGATTGATCTAAAACAACCGTCACTTTTTTACCACTATCATTCGATAAAGCAAGTGGGGTTACTGTTCCTGCTGGAATATTTAAAACCTCAACTAGAGTTTCTTCCGATACAAAAGACAAACGTTTTTCTTCTAATTGTTCAGCTAGTGCTTTTAAATCGGCTTTTTTTTCATCAGGTAAGATTACTAAATATAGACGCTTGCCTTTTTTCGACTTTAACACTAAATTTTTAACTTGAGGGCCTGGTAATTCATAAGGAACGTCAATGACTGATGTGATAGGAGGATGATGAACTGCTTCATACTGAATAGCTAACTTCGTTAACAAATCATAGGCCTCTTGTTCTGTCGCCGCCATAAGTAAACACTCCTTTAAAAAAATTAAGTCTTACACTCGAATAAAAATAGGGTCATAATTTAAATGTTCAAGCATTCTTAAAAGCTCTTTAAACGGAATAATTAACGTTGCCGTATTGACATTAGGATGGAACCCAACCGTATCTTCTTGATCAATGTCGCGATCTAAAACAACCGTAAGCTGATGTTCCTTGTCATTCGGTAAAGCAAATGGAGTTACAGTACCTGCTGGAACCTTTAAAATGTCCAATAACGATTCTTCGGATAAAAAAGAAAGTCTTTTTTCATCTAGGACTTCCGCTATTTTTTTTAAATCGGCCTGTTTTTCCCGAGGTAAAATTACTAAATAAATCTTCTTGCCTTTCTTAGCTTTTAAAACCAAATTTTTAACTAACGGACTATCAAATTCATAAGGCATCTCTCGCACTGATGTAATGGGAGGATGTTCATATGCTTTGTACTCAAGATCTAATTCTTTAATTAATTCGTAAGCTTCTTGTTCGGTTGCAACCACATTAAACACTCCTTTATTATTAATCATTTAACTCAATCATAATCGATACTTCCTAAAAAAACCAGTCTCATTAACCTTTTTTCTCTTCTTTTAACTCATTTAATTTTATTTTCATTTTTGGATAAATTCGTTTTTTAAACCACTCTTCACTCGAAACAACTAATGCTTCTTCTAATGGAAACCATGCCACCCCACTATTTTCATCCGGTTTGATTTGAACCTCTTCTTCTTCATCAGCTTCTATTAAGTAAGTCACATTTAAATGTAAGTGAGAAGAAACATAGTGACCATTTTTCTCATGCCCATCGACTGTTAAAACTTCTAAAGAAAAAATATCTGTAATCACTGGCCTGATTTTAGTTAAGCCACTTTCTTCTTGAACTTCTTTAAGAGCGACTTGTAATAGGTCTGGATCTCCATCAGCATGTCCACCTAACCATGCCCATGTATCATAAATATTGTGATAAATCATCAATACTTTATCACGTGTTTCATTAACTACCCAAGCAGATGCACTCACATGAACGGCTAAACTTGATCTTAAAAAAACGAAAGGATTCGTTTTTAGCTCATGTAAAATAAAAGCTTGATCCACTTTTTCTTGTTCATTTAATGGTTTAAATTTTTCGATTGTTCCGATTAGTTCAGTTAATTCCATCGAGGAACCTCCTTTGGCAACTTTACTTTATACTATACGTCATTTTTTTTATAAAACAAGATGACTTCCCTTTTAAAAAGAGAATCTATCAGCTATTGTTCTTAGGGTTTCATAATAAATCAACAACGATTTCTTTTTTTATTTAGCTAACGAACTTTCTGCCAAGACTTTCTCAAGAGTCGTAATAAAATGAGGAACAAATTTTTGTGTATTAACATCTAAAGCCACTTGAATCCAAGGGTTTGGTTCCATTAAAAAATCAGGATTAGAACTCGTTCGACCATAAGCAACTTCAGAAATATCAACCATTAATGGTAGCTGAATACTTTGAGTCAACCATTCAGGATGAAGTGCTATTGCAACGGCTAAAGGATCATGCAATGCCCCTCCGATTGTGGCATCACCATATTCATTAGTATAATAATAATTGGAAAAATCAACAAATGCTCGACTCGCTTCATTATCCGACTGTAACCATGAACAGATATCCGCTCCAGTAATCATTGTTTTTAAAGTCACATCTAGCCCGACTAAAGTCAAGGGTAGTCGTTGATTAAAACAATACGCTGCCGCCTGAACATCATTAAAAATATTCGCTTCCGCATGCGGGGTTACATTCCCCCTCAGTGTGACTGCTCCTCCCATCGTTACAATTTTACCAATTTTCTTAATACTCTCCGGCGCTTTTTTCAAAGCCTCTGCTAAATTAGTTAAAGGGCCAGCTGTCACTAAAATTAAATCAGAGCCATATTTTTCTGCCGCTTGAATCAAAAAATCAACCGCAGTTAAATCTTCTTCTTTTCGAGCCGATTGCTGCAATTCAACATTTCCTAGACCATTGTAACCATGAATTTGAAATAAATGTTCTGATGTTTCGTAACCACTCGTCCCCCATGGATGACTCGCACCTCGATAAACAGGAATAAACGAAAAGCCTAAAATATCCAAAATCGCTAAGGTATTTTTAACAGCTAAATCAACCGTCACATTTCCAAATAAAGTTGTAATTCCAATTAAATCAAACTTCTTTTGCCCTAATGTATAGGCGATTGCTAAAGCGTCGTCAATGCCAGTATCCAAATCTAAAATAACCTTCATCTGTATCCCTCTTCTCTATTCACTTTATCTCATTTCTTTTTCGTAAATAAAATCATTCATAACAAAACCCTCACCAATATCAACATAACGCTCTCCAACTTGTTTAAAACCTCGATGCTCATAAACTGCAATCGCTAATTGGTTCCCTTGATTCACATTCAAGTGAAGTGTTTTCCCTTTACCTAACTCTTCATACCAATCAAATACTGCACTCGATAATCCTTTACCACGACTATTCGCTGCTAAGTATAATTTGCTAATATAAATTTGTTCTGCGGTTTCTTCGTAAGCCGTATATCCCACCGGTTTCCCGTTACTAAATAATAAAAAATACTGTGCGCCTGCTTCAATTTCACCCTGAATAGCGGCTTTTGATTGATAGTGTTCCATCATATAATCGACTTGTTTTTCACCGATAATTGGTGTAAAAACCTCACGCCAAATTTTTTCTAAAACATTAAATAATGTTGCAACTTCTATTGATGTCTTGATCGTTTGTTTTTCTAGCATCTGCTGACCTCACTTCTTATTATTCTTTATCTTTTTATTTTATCTTGCTTCATTGTATAATTAAACCAACAGCCTAGCAATTATGAATTGATAAAAATAAGTCCTTTCACTCTGCAAGCTCAATTGTGGACTTGTCCTGTTTAAGTTAAACTAATGATACTAAATTGAAAAGGAGGATTTAATATAGAAACCAATTTTATAGTGACGATTGGAATTATCTTGTTCGCTCTTGGTGCTCTGATATTTGCGTTTGGTAAAAAATTCATTTTACTTCGAGTTTTTTTTGGTGATCATAGTATGTTTAGTCAAATCTTTTGGGGAACTTTCATTGCTGTGATTGGCCTTATCCTTCTATACTTCGGTGGCGCTTTCACTTAATAAAATTAAACTTTAATCAATTTTCCATTCTATTGATTAAAGTTTTTTGTTATTTATGATTGACTCTTATTCGTTTTAGGCGTAACATTTAATTAGTTTAGGTCTACCTAAAAGGAGGTTTTGTTATGAAAGAAAAAAAACAGGGAACGCTCATTCAATCGATCAATGGACCCAGTTTAGAAGAAATCAATAATACCGTTGATGTACCTGATTCTAAAAGTTTTTGGAAAAATCTGTTAGCTTTTTCTGGCCCTGGCGCTCTCGTTGCAGTTGGCTATATGGATCCCGGAAACTGGATCACCTCAATTGGGGGTGGGGCAAAATACGGTTATCTCCTCATGTCGATTATTTTAATCTCAAGTTTGATCGCTATGTTACTTCAGTATATGGCAGCCAAACTCGGGATTGTGACACATATGGACTTAGCTCAAGCTACGAGAAAACATACGTCAAAAAGAGTCGGGATTATTTTATGGATTGTGACCGAGTTAGCGATTATGGCCACTGATATCGCTGAGGTCATTGGCGGGGCAATTGCCTTAAACTTACTTTTTGGAATTCCTTTAATTATTGGTGTCACCTTAACAATCTTCGATGTCTTATTGCTCCTCCTTTTAATGAAACTTGGTTTTCGTAAAATTGAGGCCATTGTCATGACACTTGTGACTGTCATTATGCTTGTCTTCGCTTATGAAGTTATCTTGGCACAACCTAATTTACCCGCTTTATTTAAGGGATTTATTCCTCAAAAACAAATCTTAAATCACGGGCAATTGACCATGGCTTTAGGTATCGTTGGGGCTACCGTGATGCCACATAATCTCTATCTTCACTCTTCGATTTCCCAAACAAGAAAGTTTAAAAGAAACGATGAAGAACACGTCGCTAATGCGGTTCGTTTCGCTACATGGGATTCTAACATTCAATTATCACTCGCTTTTATTATTAACTGTTTACTTTTAATCCTGGGTAGTGCTCTCTTTTTTGGGCACAGCGAAAAACTGGGAACTTTTTCTTCACTTTATTATGCCTTACAAGATTCGTCCATTGCGGGAGCTGTCGCTAGTCCTGTTCTAAGTACCCTTTTCGCAGTGGCCTTACTCGCCTCTGGCCAAAACTCCACAATTACAGGTACTTTAACTGGCCAAGTCGTCATGGAAGGTTTCATTCATATGAAAATTCCAAGTTGGGCTCGACGAATCATCACCCGACTACTCTCAGTTATCCCTGTTTTTCTTTGCACTCTTTATTTTGGAGGAAATGAAACAGCGCTCGATAATCTTCTGATTTATTCGCAAGTTTTTTTAAGTATTGCTTTACCCATCTCCATGATCCCCCTCGTTTACTTTACAAGTTCTGAAAAAATTATGGGAAAACGATTTAAAAATTCCAAATGGGTCGCTGGATTAGGTTGGCTCTGCGCGATTCTATTAACTTTATTAAATATTCGTCTCATTATTGAAACATTACTTTAAATAAAAACAAACTAAAACGGCCCTTCTATTCAGTGGCCGTTTTAGTTTTAAAAAAAAGCTCCTAACTAGCTACAAATTAGGAGCAAAAAGGAGTTGTTTATTTACTTTGGAGGAGTAAATAAAATGAAAAAGTTTTGTTAGGGTTGTTTTGTTGGTATGCTTATATATTAACCACTAAATATGAATTTTTTATGTCACAATCTCATTCTCTTTATGACTTTTTTTCTAAAAAAAAGGAACGCTTTACTCGAAAAAACGACCTTGATTCATTAACAATCGTTCCTTCGGTACACGAGCAACTGCTTCAGCACTACAAGAAACTGGTAAAAAAACGGCACTTGCTTCATCACCTAATTTTGGCCATTGATGCTGCCCTGCACGACTCAAAGGGGTTAAACCATTTGTAATATATTTCAAAGCATCACGCAAGCATTCCTCATCCATGATAGAACGATAGCTACAATAATTACGAACCTTCTCTAACACATCACCCGAACCATAAGGACTCCACGAATCAAAAAATCCATCACAACCAAATGAAACTTGAACACCTTCACGATCAAGTATCTCAATAGGAATCAAACGGTTCCCTCGCTTGATTGGAACGGTTGTCATTACTCGAACACTATCTCTTGCTAATTTGGCTGCAAATTTAATTTGTGTTGCTTCAGGTAAATCAGCCAAACCAAAAGCATGACTAAAAGAGGTTTTCCCCCGATATTTTTCACGATCCACTAACTCTAACCATTTATCCATTGTGTAATATCCCAAATAACCACGATCATGTAAATGAAAATCAACATCTACTTGATAATCTAAAGCGATTTCTAAAATCTTCTCCAATGACGATTCGATATGACCATCGATTCCACCTGGATCAAGTGCACCAAGCATCGTTGCTCCCGACTCCAATGCCCGACGTAATAAACCAGGCATTTCTGGATGATCTAATAAACCATGTTGAGGAAAAGCAACAATTTCTGCCGTTAGCATCCCTTCATAGCGTGCCAATGCTTTAACTACGCCTTCTAAATTGATTAATCCGATATACGGATCAATATTCACATGTGTGCGAATATGATTCACTCCATTTTTTAGATGCCACTGAATCATCGCAGAGGCGCGTTGTTCGACTGTCCCTGCTAACTCTTTTAATTCCTCTGCTTCCAAACCAAGCCGCTCCTTTAAACTATTAACGGGTAGACTTGCCTTCCACCCCTGAGACAGATAGGTTTTGTCTAAATGATTATGCATTTCTTTAAACGCAGGTAACATTAACCAGCCCTGCATATCACGTCCTATTCGATTTTCTGGACGTTGGCTTACTGGAATAATCGCAGAAAACTGTCGCTTCTTATCCAATTCAATATCAAACAATTCTGTTTGCGTTTTCAAACTACCATCTCGATAAACACTATTACCAATTTCTAAACGGACATTTTTTAACCAAACCATTAGCGATATTCTCCCTTCAATTCGATAGCTTCTTGGGCAATGACTTTCCCGCGTGAAACAACCGTTGATATCGGACCTTGACGGGCAATCAGATGAGCAGAACTAACCGCATCGACCAATAAAAAATTAGCAGGTTGTCCAACTTGTGGCCATTGTCTTTCTCCTTGAGCATTTAGTGGTGTCATCCCACCTGTGGCATATTTTAACGATTGACTAAGTTGATACTCGTCAATATAACCCAATCGTTCGACCAATTGATTTAATTTTTGAATCGTATCACCCGTTCCAAAAGGATCCCAATGATCCGTCAAGCTATCATGAACACATGCGACTTTAACGCCTAATTCTGACAATCGATCAATGGGAAGAGTGATGGCCCCATCTCCAATAGGAACCGTTGTACTAATCGAAACATGGTGCCGCGCCAAACGATGAGCTAATCGTTCGAACTCTACTTCTGATAAATCAGCTAAAGCAAAAGCATGACTCAAAGTTATCGGGTTATTAAACTGACGAGCAGTCGCTACATCTAATAACCGATGGATTTCAAAAGCACCTAATGTATTTTTATCGTGAAGATGTAAATCAATACCTAATTGATATTTTTCAGCCAAATCAAAAATAACTTGATAAAAACCGTCAATATCACGATCGACCATTGATGGATCGACCCCGCCAATGTGAGTCGCTCCTAATTGAATTGCTTCTTCTAAAATAGCGATAAAACCAGAACCATTTCTTAAAATACCGTGTTGAGGAAAAGCGACGATTTCGTAAGTCACTTGCTCTTCATACTCTTTAAGAATAGCCACCATTTTTTTCATATGTCGCGTCTTCATTATTGGATCGACATTCACATGCGTGCGGATATGTGTATGGCCTTGTTTAATATAATGCTGAATTAATAAATGTGCTCTTTGTTCTAATTCTTCAAACTGAAGGGGTAATAATTCTGCCTCTTCTGCCATCCTAGAAAAAATGCCATTGGTTATGGCTTGCGGAGCTTTCCACTCTCCGCCAAAATAAGTCTTATCTAAGTGAGTATGCATCTCTTTAAAAGCAGGCAAAAGCAATTGGTTTTGCGCATCAACCACAGTCATCACTGGCGTTTCTTCTATTTCAAGGCTGGTCACTTTTTTAAAACATCCCTCATCAATTAAGAGATTCATCGTTTTAGTTTCTGTCGCTACTACTTTTTCATTTTCATAGCAGTAACCCGTTTCTAATAAAGCGTTTTTTATTAAAAGAGTCATTTCGTTCTCTCCTCTATTTTAATTATCTTAATCACTGATCATTCTTTAATTAGTGTACTACAAGATAGCTGACCAAACCAGTTCAGCTCTTTTTAAAACTTAGTTTAATCTAAAATATTATCAAGTTCAATAAAACGCCATTAAAACAACTTTAACGAAACAAGTGTATTTTAAAGTTGCTTTGAGGTAGAATAGTAGATACTAATAAACAAAAAGGAGCTAACAAGTGAAAAAATCAAAATGGTTATTCCTTATTTTCATCAGTTTATTTCTCGTCAGTTGTTCCAACGAAGATTACAATAAAGAAATAACCCCCTCTCTCCAAGTGGAAGAAGCTAAAATAATTGAAAATACTTTTGAACATCATTTTCTTGAAACAAAGCAGTATACCATAAAAATCATTGATACTTCTATCTACCCAAGCGATAAAAAAACGGAGAGTTGGATTGTCTTTACCTATGACTTTACAAATACTAGCCCCACCCGAAAACAACCCAACTCTTGTTTTAAAAAAATATTTAGCGTGAGTCAAGAAGCTGGTCCAGAAATGGTTGAATTAGAATCACTTCAGATTTCCAATCAAGAAAGTCCTTTTTATAAGCTTGAACAACTCAATCAAAAAAAAGTAAACAAAGGTAAAACTGTTACAACAACAATTATTTATCGCCTACAAGATCCAACAGCCTTAATCTTTTTAAAGGCTTTCGACCCTGATGATTATAGTGAACTTGGATTCGAAACCTTTACACCACTCATTGAAACCAAAAACCAACAAAATCAACCCATAAAATAAAAAAGGTAAAATCAGCCGAGAGTCCCCACTGATTTTACCTTTTTTTAAAATTCAAAACGTTTTTGATGATAACTAATAAATAATTGGCGCATAGCACGTGAGGCCATCGTATACAACATTCGGCGTTCACGATCCGTATGATAATTTGTTTGAGAAGCATTATAAATCAAAATATTATCAAATTCTAAGCCTTTAGCTAACGTTATCGGTAATACTTTTATCTGATCTAAATGACTGGCAGATGACTGTAATAGACGTTTCACATGCTCCGCTTCTTCTGCTTGTTTGGTTAAAATAACCAATGAAGTTTGGGTTGTTTCTGCACACATTTCCTCTACTTTAGTCAACCATTCTTCATCTGTCCTGTAAACCCACTCGACTGGCAAGGCACCAACTTCACGTATTGGGACAATCGACCACTTCTGATTGACTGAGGCTAACTGACCAAAATAATCGGTGATAGCTCCCGTTGAACGATAACTACTTAGTAAATCATAGCGATGACACGGACTTCCACCCTCTTCAAATAATTGATCAATCTGCGCAAAGGAAATAGCTGCATTAAAAATAGATTGATTTTCATCCCCAACCATTGTATATTTTGCCATACCAAATATTGTTTTTAATAAATACAACTGTGCTGGAGTATAATCTTGAATTTCATCAATGAACAAAAATTTTAAGCGAGGAACTTCTAAACGTTCAACTAACGTATGACGAATTAAAAGCAGGACTACTCCTTCATCCACAGTTAAAGGCTCGCCTTTTCTAAATGGATAGGCTTCGCCTGTTTTTGATTCATAAATCGTCTTGAAGAAATAAGGTAAGTCTAGCCACTGATTTCGTTCAATACCTCTAGTGATCTTTTTATATTTTTTCTTTAACAAACGTAAAGTATAAGCATAGATATTTTTTTCTGCTTTTTCAGTTAAAATAGAACCAAAATATTTTTCTTGCGATTCCTCAGATAATGAAAGAACTTGATCTTGCATTTCAGGTTTACGCGCTTGACGAGAGAGGCGTTGTTCCCACTCATCTCTTAATAATTGCTTCGTTGCTTGAATGCGATCAATTAATCGACCATCACTTGGTGTTGTATTGAATAGAGATACTAGCTTCGCTCGTGAGATCACAACCTTTCCTTGTTGAATTAAAGGTTTCATGAATAATTCAGGTTGTTTAAAAAGAGCATCAGCTGTTAAGATAGCCTTAGAAAATTCCTCTGAACGTAAGTGAGTCACTTGTTCTGACACTAGGGGTTGACTAATTCGTTCAAAATGTGCGGCCTCATCTTCCATATCAAAATGTAAGTGATGATTAATAAATTGTAAAAAGGTCACATTATCTGGATTGGCTTCGCCCAATGAGGGTAAAACATCTGAAATATAATCAACAAACTGACGGTTAGGTGATAGGATCATCACGTCTTCCGACGTCATTTGTTCGCGGTATTGGAATAAAAGATAAGCAATTCTTTGCATAATGGTTGATGTTTTACCACTACCGGCCACCCCATTCACCAAAAGATGGCGATGAGCCGTGTCACGGATGATTACATTTTGCTCTTTTTGAATGGTTGACGTGATATCTTGCATTTGGCTTGTTGCATCATTTCCTAAGACCTCAAGTAAAACATCATCTTGAATCGAAATAGAGGTATCAAAAAAGTTTAACAAACGATCGGCTTCAACAATCAATTGTCGACGTTGCTTTAACTCGACATGTAGGGTTTCACGATTCACGCGATAACTAGAGGGCCCCATTTCATTATTGTAGAACAATTCTGCGATTGGCGAGCGCCAATCATAAACGAGATACTCCCCTAGCTCATTAGCAAAACCGTTAACTCCTATATAGAAAGCTTCTGGTTGTTCCTCTTCTAAAAAATCAACGGTTATTTTACCGAAATAAGGAACTTCCAATAAACGTTCTATTTTTTTTAATAAAACCACTGCTGTTTGCAAACGAATGTTCATTTGATCAATCTCACGATTTTTCATTTCTAACGCTGCATAAGTATCGAGATTATCTGAAATGTTAGAATAATTCAGACGAACATCTCCCATCAACGTTTGGATATCTTGAATCCCATTACTCCGAGCTTGTTCTAAAAGTTCTTCTAATTGGACTTGACGTTCTTGTAGCTGACGATACACATCAGCGAGATACTGTTCTTCTTGATGACGCTCATTCTTAACCACAGACATCCTCCTCAAATTCTTTACATGACAAGTTAGCATACCACCCTTTATAGCTACTCGTCAACGATAGGTTCCTTACTCTTCTAATCAATTTCAAAGTCATTCCCACGACTTGAAACCACTCGCGTACCAAAAGGCATCAGCGCAAGGCGAGCCAATTTAAAACATTGATTACCAAATGGAATCCCAATAATCGTAAGATAAAGGATTAATCCATTGAGTAGATGACCGATGGCTAAAGGCAAACCGCTCACAAGCAACCAAATCAAATTGACAAGCAATGAAAATCCATTTCCTTCATGAATCACTCGTTTACCAAAAGGCCATAAACACAAATTAGCTATTTTGAAACATTGTAAACCAACCGGAATTCCGATAATGGTCAAACACCAAAACAAACCGACTATAAACCACCCAATAGCTCCGGTTAAACCTCCAAAAACAAACCAAATAATATTTCCTAAACAACTCATCTTGTCTTTCCCCTTATTGTTATTTTCTATAATATAGCACATTAGCCTTAAGATGACCTATTCGACTTGCGATGTATCTTTAACCAAAAAAGAAGTTGAGCCCCTTCCCTTGGCTCAACTTCTTACTTTTTTATCTATTTAAACGATGTTATTTCTTCGGCTTTCATTCTGGTTGAAGGAAAACCTGCTTCAACTTCTTTACCAATTGAGACAATCATCACTGGAACATAACGTTCTTTATCTAAACCAAAGGCTTCCGCTAATAGTTCTTCTTCGAAGCCACCAATTGGATTGGTTTCATACCCATGTGCACGTGCGACTAACATCAATTGCATCGCAGCTAAACTAGCATCTATTTTAACAACATCACTCATTTTTTGCTTAGAAAAACTTTCATAATAAGGTACAATGGCTTCAATTTGTTGATCTCTAACTTCTTTAGGCATTTTACCTGCCTCAACGGCTTCGTCATAAATTTGCTCTGCTAAATCATGGCAACGTAAATCGCCAAAAATTAAAATCATCGCTGACGATGTCTCATTTTGACGTGTATTAAAACGAATAAGTGGTTTTAATTTAGCTTTTTCAGCCTCACTCTCAATCACCACAAAACGCCACGGTTGTAAGTTAACCGATGAAGGTGCACTCGTTGCTTCTTGAATCATTTCTAACATTTCTTCATGACTAATTTTTACCTTTTCATCATAAACTCTAACCGATTTTCTCCCAAACATTAAATCATGAAATTCATTATTTTTAAAAGATGTTGTCATTTTATTATTCCCCATTCATTAATTTAGTCAATAAGCGTGATAACTGTTCTGCTTCTTCTGCCGATAGTCCCATCAGGGTTTGGTGAGTTTCATTTTGATGCTTTACTTGACAATGAAGTAGTTCTTCTCGTGCCTTCTCTGTTAATGAGACTTCCATCTCACGCAAGTTCTCTTGATTTCGCTCTCGAAAAACATAACCTTGTTCTTCCAATTTAGCTAAGTGACGTGCAACAGCTGCGCGATCAATGCCTAACTCATCTTGAAGAAGTCGCTGTGAACAAGATACCTGATCAAATAAAATCATCAATAGCTCATAACGGGTTAAACTAAATCCTGTTTTCTCCTCAAAACGAGTCGCAATCGTTTGGTCCACTTGCTTAATTCGATAAAGCAACCGACTCCATGTTCTTAATTTCATTTATGACCTCTCACCTTCCGTTGACCTATCAACTGTTGACTAATCAACTATATAACATCTTTATATTTTTGTAAAACGATACGCTCACTCTCTATAAAAAAGTATATCGAACATAACGTTTCTTTTGTTTAATTTTTAACTTACCTGATTTCCTGGCTGTTTGACTTGTCAGTTGACGATCCTTTATTTTTTTAAGTGACCAAATCACTTGATATTTTTCTCCTTGATACTCCATCCTAAGACAATACTTTCCACCCGGAACACCAGTTAAGTTCCCTTTACCAACCCTATCCGTTATCATTTTTATTGGAGAACCCTCACGATAAACGGGGTGTTTGCCATTCTTGGTTCGAAGCTCACAAGTTAAACCTATCAACGGTGCTCCTTGTGATGATACCAGTTGAAAAATGATATCTCGCTTTTCTTGTCGTAAAAGAAAACGATGAATGATACGGAATATACTGAAAAAAAGGAGAAGACTTAAACTGATTAATCCCAAAATCGTCCCCCATTTTTTCCATCTTTTCCATTGCTCAATTTTTTCAATCGCTGCTTGATCTTTTTTGACATCAGCGGACACACGATGACCACGAACCAATAAACGATGACTATTCACCATATAGGGCGTACACGTTAAAAGAGTGACCTGCTCAACATTAGGATCAATGACCAACTTTGATGTATCAGTAGGCTCAACCACAAACAGACCATCTACTTCATACACATAACGTTTACCAAATGAGTCAATATAAAATTTATCCCCTTTTTCCAATTCGGGTAAATCCGTAAATAACTTAGCTCCAGCTAAGCCACGATGAGCAGAAAGAACTGTATGTGTCCCTTTTGAATCGGGGACAAAGTTCGTTCCTTCTAATAAAGAAGCTCCTTTTTTAAGCAACCTTTCATTGGTCTCATCAAAAATAGGTAAGCGTGCTTTAATTTTAGGAATGCTCAGTGACCCAATCGTATGCTTCACATAATATTTTTGAGTTTGTTCTGGTAACCGTTTCCGTTCTTCTTGAGAAATAGCTTGATTAAAATCATTTAATCCAGGATACATGCCTTCCTGCGCAATTCTTTTATTACGCTGGACAATTTCGATTTGCTTCCGTTCTTTTTCATATTCTTCATCATTTAGTTCACCTTGATAACGACTCAATATTTCTTGGTCAATGGCATCGCTCAACGTATCACTCACAAAAGGATACAATAAAATGCCTACCCCAATGATTAATAAAAAGATCATCAACAAATCTAATCCTAATTTCATTCGATTTTTTTTCATAGTATCCCTCCTTAGTAAATAATAAAAATTGAGGAAATAGCTGGATTTTCTCAGCATTTCCTCAACTTAAAATGATACATTGCACTATTCCATATTATTCTTTTCGCTTTTTATTACGCTTCCATGCGACCACGACTTTTAAGAAAGTAGTAACCAACACCCGTGATAATGGCCACCCCAATCACGATAAAAGCAATGATTCCCTTATCCCCAGTTTGAGGTAAGAAGCCTTTTTCACGATTAGGAACAACTGTAGCTTCTGCATTAATATATTCCGTTTTTTCACCTGTCGCTTTATCTGTAATCGCAAACGTTACAGCTTTCGTCGGTAAAACATAACCCGTTGGTGCTTTCGTTTCTACTAGTTCATAGGTACCTGCTGCTAATCCGGCCACTTCAAACTGACCATTATCAGTTGAAACAAATGAAGTTGCTTCTTCTTTAGTAGCCACCCACTCTGTCCCATTAGTTTGTTTTAAAAAGGTGTCTTCTTTCTTAACTACAAATTCTGCACCTTTTAAGATCTTTTTAGTATTACTGTCTTGTTTAACAAAAAGATGACCACCTGTCCAAACTGTTGCAGAACTTCCAGGTTCTTTTCCAGGCTCTACGATTGGAACTAATTTATCGGTGACTGGGGTTCCATCAAAATTCTGCTTAGAAATTGAAACCTTCGCTGTATTTAGATAGCTACCATATTTTTCAGTTGGACTTAATTTTAATTGGTAGGTTAAAACTAACTGATTTCCTTCAATTTTAGGGATATCATCCTTCTCTATAACATATTTTAACTGTTGGTTTTCATCACTTATCTTAATTGTTTCTAAAGCTATTCCTTCTGCTTTTACTAATTTAGGTTTTTCTCCTAATAAGGCTAATTTATCCGAATAATCATCCGTTATTTCAATGTTGGTATAAATATTTTTTCCATTTGAATACGTTTCTTTAATCCCTGCGGGTAAAGTAATGGTTAATTGATAGGTTGCAATGCCACCCGCATCTAAACTGACGAACTCTTTAAAGTCAGAAGCTTGCGGTTGACTGACTGTTGTGACTTTTTTATCAATCGTTACTGTTTCAGTCAATGTTTTTGGATAAAGATGAATTTCTGTCAATTCTTGATCCTTAGCATAAACGGGTAAGGCTACGACCATTGGCTCTGTCTGGTTAGCCGTAATCAAATAAACGGCATCTTTACCTTGATTACTACTTGGAACTGTCAACTCTGCCGTTCCTTCTGAATTCGTATCTCCTGTTTGTACAGGGGTTAAATCCGTCGTTTCCGTTCCTTTAAGTTGACTGATAAGTGCTTCTTTTTGGATTTGACTAAGCTCTTGATCAGGATTTTTTTCACGCAATTGATAATACTCAGAAGTAACATCATATACTTTGAACTCTGTTCCTACCACGGGTTGACCTGTAAAACCAGTCATTTTTTCTCCCGTATTCTCCGTTAAATGGTCCCATTTTTTATCATAGGTTAACTGGTGTATCGCTAAAATGACAGAATCTGCTGTTCCCGCTCTGTCACTAACACTCTCCGCATTCGGAACATCTGCTGCATGAACTGAAATACTACTAAAAAATAATACAATCAAACTTAACAACATAGTAACACTTACTCGATTTCTTTTTTTCATCTTTTTCCCCATTCTTAAATCATTCTATTTTTTTCACGCCGCATATTTATGATGATCCCCGATACAATTCCAAAGACGGCGACGAGACTTCCTATAATAAACAACCAAATTTTAGTTGTGCTACCAGTATTTGGTAACGGAACAATTTCATGGTTGGTAATCACTGCTGCTACTTTATTTTCTGTTTCACCTAAAGTGACTTTAGCTGTTTTCACTTGCTCTTTTTCAGGTCCGTCATAAGTAATAACTCCCGACATTTTTGTTTCTTCAATACTCGAATCATTTTGAATGATGAGTTTAAAGGCGCCTTTAAGTTTGTGATATCCTTTGGGGGCCTCGACTTCTTTAAAGTAATAAGGTGTATTCAATTTTAAATCTGAGACATTAATTGTACCCGTTTTATCTGTTGTTACTTTTTGGGACCGAAGAAGTTCTTCCTCTTCACCAAAAGCAAAAGTTACCCCACTAATTGGTTGATTCGTTAGCCTATTTCGTTTACTTAAAGTAAAAGTAAACGGATTAACTTCATTATATTTAGCAAAGGCGAGACGTTCTTGATTCGTATTCCAAAGATAAAAACCATCTTTTTTTGGTCGAGTGGTCGTTGTAATTTCTTGCTGTACTTCATTCAAAAACACTCCACTTTCACTAACCGAAAAAGCATAACGTGTGTCGTCTTTTTTATAGCCTCTTGGTGCTTTTGTCTCTTCGATTGTGTAACTTCCTGGATAAAGCATCACTTTTGCATTTGGCGCATTGATTTTATCTTCATTTCCATCTAATTTAAATTCAGTCAAGCCGTCTTGATTTTTGACCAAAAACTCAGAACCTAGAGGACGAACTAAGCCACCATCTTCTAAATTTTTATCTAACTGTAGTTTTTTTGCCACTAGATGTAATGGCTTAGAAAAATCATTTTTTATCTTCAACGTCACCCGTCCATTTTCTTGAACGACGCTAATAAAATTTTCTGTCTCTTGTTGAACTTGTCCCTTCTCATCTACTCGAAACTGCCACGGTCCATCCGGACGATAACCATTTGGTGGTTTATTCTCTTTTAAGGTATAGCTTTGATTAGGCATTAAACGGTCTTTTGTAGCTAAAGTATAAATACCTGCCTCTTGTGTTTCTATTAATTGTGTTTCTTTGACTAGATGACCACCACTAAGTGAAAAAGAAGCCCCTGTTAACCGCTTGTCTATATCAAAACTAGCCACTTTATCAATTTGAAGTTTTAACCCCTCAAAATGTTGACGATTCAAAATTCGATACTCATTTTCATTCTCTTTAGTGATTTTTCCTGGGTCATAACCTGGTATTTGAGTTTCAGCGATAACTTGATAACTAAAGCGCTCACCCCGATTATCATAGTTGGGTAAATATATTTTTTCATTCGTTTTTGTAACAATATAATTATTTTTTTGACTCCATTCATTGTCCTTCGTTAATATACCAACCTGTTCTGACCACCCTTGTGAACTTTTATTTCTAGTTAATTGATAGTCAATTTGAGTTGGCCGTTGAACTAAATCTGGATTGAATTCATCCCATTCTTTTTTTAGCGTGACGGTTGTAAAGTCTTCATTAATTAATTTAGCGGATGGAACTCCAAATTCAACCGTTGATGGTTCATTTTCCAGCGGTTGAAATGTGGTTTTTCCATTCATTTGATACCAATAATTAGGTTGAATATCCTTATCTTCTGTTTGAATTCGAACTTTATATGTGATGACAAGTTCTTGATCTTTACTTAAATTAATCTCTTTAACTAATAAACGACGGTTTTCTTTTTCAATCCGAATATCAGATCGATTGCTTTTAACTTCACCAACATATTCAAATTTATCCCCTAACGGATCAATAATCTGGCCGTTAACCACCGTATTATATTGTGTTAAAACATCCTGAGTTTGCTCCATCAAATAGCTTTCTATCGTATCAGAATAGTCAAGGTCAATGGCTTCACCTCGACCATAATCTGAAGTGGGGTCTGCCTGATCTGGTTGAAAAGAATCTGGGACATACTCCGGTCTCGGTGTCGCTCGATAATTAAATCGATCGGTTTTAGAATCCTTCGTCGTCAAACGTTGCATTCTACCTTGAACTTGACCATAATTATAATCATCATTTTTATGAACATCGATACCGATTCCCTTGATCAAAATCCCTAGGTCTTTAATTCGCTTTGCCTCCCCAAGAGTTGCAATCCAAGTATTAGAAACATCAACTTCATCAACTGGATAATAATAGTATTTTGGACTCCCTTTGTGATTTAATTTGACTTTTTCAAACTCAATCAGAGAATTATAGTAATCTTTTTCTAAATATTCACTTAACTCAGCATAGCCCTTTCTATTGATAAATAGTGCTGATCTTGAAGCATACGCAAAATCAACTAAAGAGGGTGAAGTTTCCAAAGCGTAATGAATTTTTTCATCACTATAACCTTGTTCATTAAAATCATAAATAGGAATAGAATCTACATGGCTATCCATCTGTGTCACATGATAGCTATGAGTTGGTTCTCCGTCTGTTATCAATAAAATCATTTGATCATGATCAGGTTCCTTATGTTGTGCTAACATCTGACCCCCACGACGCAAACCATCTTGAATAAATGTATGCCCTAAAAAATCCTGATTTAATGCTATTTCTATATTTTTTTTATTTTCTTTAACTGATTTTAAATCAACAGTCGTTTGGTGTACTTTTTGGTCAGGACTTGAAAAACCAACAAAGCCAACCTGAACAACATCACCTAGTCCACTTTGTTCAATTTTATCCAAAAAAGACCGAATACCACTTCTAATTTGCCCTGCTTTATTATCAGTATTCATACTCCCCGACATATCGACAACCAAAACAATATCTAAGGGCTTTACCTGTTGTTTTGTATTTCCTTTTACTTTTAATTGAACTTCATATTCTCCTTGATTTTCGGTTTCTCTCGCTACTTTCTGAAGAGCATAATTTGCGGTTTCTTTATTTTGACCAAAATAAAAATATCCATCCCTTTTATCAGTCGTTCCGTCCATCATTCCTGCGTGGTTTTTAACTCGCAATTGGGATGGTGACTCTGACAAAGTTTCTGTTGGATATTTTCCATTCGCATCATTCGAATAAGCAGGTAAATTTTCAGCGTGAACATTTACCACTAGCAACATGTTAATTAAAATTAATAACAAGTAGCTCAAACAAAGTTTCAGCCACTTCCCCGCTTTTTGTTCCATTGTATTTCCCCATTATTTCATTTCTTTTTAATCCGTTATTTTAAATAAATTTAAATTGTTTTTTTATCCTTCAATTTTTAACTTACCAAATAATAGCAGAAGTTGTTTATCTTTGCAATCTCTGCAATCTATATAGCCCTTCCGCTTATAAGTGTTTTTTTGCTTAATTTGGCCAAGATAAAATAACAAACATATGTTATAATAATTTATTCATTATTAAATAACAGATAAATAGACTTTTGTTGACGTTTCGTTTTTAGTAATTTCTTAATGATTTTTTTTACTTTATAATCATATTTTTAATTAACCCGTTGCTTTATAATCGATTTCTAATCTTATTCATTTGTTTATCCCTTTTATTATTAGGTAGTTTTCTAGTTAAAACTAATCATACTATTCGGTTTTTGTTCAAATTACTGTTATAATTAAGAATGAAATACTTAAGTTGAGGTAGGTGCTTTATGAACATGAAACAAAAAAATAATTGGCGACGTTTGTTTGATATTACACAAAATTTAAACCAATTAAAACCTTGGTCCTATATTTCCGAAGACATGCTTTTTGTTATCCATTTAAATGACCATCAACAACCTATCGTCATTAATATTCTTGGAGAATACGAAGAAACCTTTTGTCTATTAACCTATCCTACTCCCCATAGCCAAAAAATCTTATCTAATTTAATGTTCGATTCAATCGACATTATTGATCCGCTGTCTTATAATGTCGCTCAACAAGATGCCTTAGTTTGTTATTTTAGTAGCCGTGAAGAACTTTCACGAGAAGATTATCAGCTAATTAAAGCGCTCGATTATCACCCTAGAGGCAAAGGAAATTGGATTCAATTTGTTAAATTCCAAGCAGGGCATTTTCCAGAAACGTTGGCTGAAAAAGACATCTTACTACTATCAAAATGTTACGAAACTTTACTGCCAATCTTAATAGAATTAAAAACAAAACCTAAAATAAATGAGTCTTTTTATCATATTTATCAAAACCATGAGGGCGTTTATGGCAAAGTTGACGATTTTTCTCTTTATGATGAAAATAAATCAGCTCTTAAAAAATTTGAAAATGAAGTCTTAATCAAGAAATTACGACATCAGCCAACCTCTCTTATTCAGTTAGAACTAACCTATTTCTTTACCAATCAATTAGATGATAACAATCAGGTCATGGCGATGATTATGGGAGTCGATCATCAAACTGAAGTTGTTTATTTTTTTGAATTAGTTGCTGGAATTGAAAAAATTAGACAAACTGTTACAGAACAATTAACTACTTTTATCCTGATCAATGGTCGACCACTCAGTATTTCAGTCCGCCTTGAAGATTTAGCTTGTCAGCTTGAGAATTTTTGCGAGAAATTAAAGATTCAGCTTATTATTGATCCTGATTTAGAATCACTGGAATTGTCTTGTCTTTCTTTATTAGATGTTTTGGTATGATTTTTTCTTGTCAAGGTTTTCCACTTTACATTCTGAACAAATGTTCGTATAATAGAATGTAGAGACAAGGAGGAGAGAGAATGACAATTAACGTTACTTTTGTTCAAGCATTACCAATGACTGCTAATGGCGAGCTCAATGTTTTATCAGCCGTTGAAGAAATTCAAAAAGCTAAAAAGAAGCAAGCCAATTGTGTTCTTTTTCCTAAAGAATGGTCCAATCACTTAACATCTGATAATGAACAAGAATTTGTGACACTGATGCAAGCAACGGCTGTCTTTTATAACATTAAAGTTTTGTTTACCTCCCATGTAGAACATGAAAATCAAATGTTTTGCATTAAACCAGATGGTGAACTCACCTTGCAACACCCGACAGAAGTTTTACTTTTTAATTAAAATAAAAAAAGACACTGAATGAATTTAAAATTCTCTCAGTGTCTTTTTTTTATAACGGATATTTCACAGCATTTTTAATTAACTTTTCTTGGATGATTTCATCAATATCAAAATTAAGATTATCCGCCAACATGTAAGAATAGATCAAAACATCGGCTAATTCTTCTTTTAATCGCTCAGTTTGTTGATTTCCTTCTTCCGACGTCTTCCATTGATATAATTCCAATAACTCACTCGCTTCTAAAGTAATGGAAAGTGCTAAATCTTTCTCTTTGTGAAATTGTCGCCAGTTACGTTCTTCTCTAAATTGATTAATTCGTTGCATTGAATCGGTCATTATTTTACTCCGTTTCTTTTAAAAATAAAAAGAGCGTCCCAAGTAACGGCACACTCTCTCATAGTGAACTATTTTCCTTTTCTTTCAAAAACTTTTTTCTCTGGTAATGGGTATTTAGAAGCATCTTCATTACTTGCTTCTAAAGATTCGTAAAAATCTTCAATCGATAAATCGATTTTTCTTGATAAATCAAAAACAATATGTAACACATCATGAAAATACATCGCATTGCCTTGTTCAAAATAAGCTTTATATTCTAGTGATGTATTACTATAACCTGTTTCCTCTTGGAATTTTTTAGCTTCTGCTAAGTAATCAGAAAAATGAGCTTTAGTATAATCTGCAAAATGATTAAAAATAGTAATCGCTAAGCATAAATCTTGGTGCCACATCTCAAATTTTTTCTTCGCTAAACCACCTTGTACTTCAATCAACTGAAATTGATCATTACGTAAATGTTGCGTAATCAGCATTTCCATATTTAAACTAATCCCTGTATATGAAATATCTTCAAACTGTAATTTTTTCAACTCTTCTAATTCTTTTAATAAACTTGTCGGTGTAAATTGGCGATTCTCCATACTTTTATAAACTTTTTTTTGTTCAAACATTATTGAGTCCTCCAATACTAATATCATCGTATTACCCCCTTATTATAAACGATTTAGAGCAAACTTACCAAGAGAATTCATTTATTATGAGGTCTTTTTAAAAAAATAAAAATAAAAGGGAGTAAAAATAAAAAACTAATAAAAAGAAGATATTGCTTTTTCCTTAATTTTTTATTTTCTTTTTTTATTTTTCCATTTACAGTAAAAGGATAAGTGATTTGAAGTGGCCGTTGCCCTTCACTTTCAACAATCATACTGAGTTGATAGTTATCTTGAGATAATTTTTGAGGTAACTCTATTTTTTTTACAAAAGAAGATTGTGGGGCGATTTTAAAATCAACATCCGTTTCTTTAAATACTTGTTGCTTCTCATTTATTAAAAAATAAGTTAGTTTCGTCTCCTTCAGATACAGTCGTGCCTGATTTTCAACCGAAAACTGAATTTGATTCTTTTTAATTTTTAAATCGTTAACGGCTAGTTTTGGCGATGGAATTTTTTCACTATTCTTAAGAAGTAATGCAATTTCTCGAGAATAGCGATAATGGATGTTACGATTAGCTTCCTGTTTTGGTTTCTTTTCTTTTAACACAATGCCTCCCGCAAGCACCCCCTCAAACGATTCTTTTGGCATCTTAAGTTCAAGTGTTACTATTTGTGTAGCTAAAGGAGCTAGTATAAGTTCACGATCTGATAAAAAAACATAGTCCTCTATATCTGGTTCAGCTAAATAAGCTTCTTCTCCAACTTTTTCATAAAAAACGGTTCCTAAATTGGTTGTTTGCGCACGTTGAAACGCAACTGTAACGGTTAATTCACTGTTCAACTGATTCGTCACTCTGACCGATATTTTTTTATTTTGTTGCTCTTTCAACTCTAAATCAAAATAACCAATTTTTTGATTTTTTTGAGATATAGGTAATAAAGCGGTTGCTGAAAAACTCTCTAACGGTGCTCCTAAAACTCGAAAAGGAAAAATAAAATAAAGAAAGAAAAAAACAAAAAAACCACTAAGAAACATTTTTCTAAGGTTCATCTGAAACTGCCCAGACGAATGACGCTCGATACTTTCCGCCCATACGATAAGTCGTATCCGATAGTTCCAAATCAAATTGTGGTAACTCCAAAGTAACCACCCCTGTTTCAGTTGTCGGATACAACCTTAAGAGTTCTTTCTGATCTCCCTTTGACAAACTCAAAATCCCTTGTTTGAAACCAGTTTCAAGGGCAGAATCAAAAGAGGAGGTCAATGCGCCCTGATGAATATTCAGTTGCGCTTGATTCAGTTCAAAATCATTTTCATTCAACCAACCGCTTTCTTGTTTCACTTTCAGTGTCCATTCTTTTTGATAACGTCGACTATCCTCGATAGTTAAATATCCCGTTGTTAACGGACTATCTGATTCGCCATCGATGGTAGCTGAAAAAGTTTCTGCTTCAAACTGACGAATGGGATGAATTCCAAAATTTAAAACTTTAGGCACCTGCGTCAAATCAAGTAATAATTGTTCTTTTGTAAAGTAGATAGTGTTTCTATTTTCTGATTGATTCAAAACATGCAACTCGATTTGATTAGTTCTAACAACAGTTGTTATAAAATCAGCAGCATAACGATTGGTATCAACTTCGGGAGCACTCACTAAAGTTGGAATAGTTATCGTCGTTTCTCCTAAAACCGAAGCATCTGTCAACTGATTTAAAACTGCTCCACCGCCTTTTAAAACTGGAACAAGTCCAGAAACTACTGAAGCTAGTGTTTTTTTTATAGGTAGTAATAAGCCATTAATCGCTCCGGCAGCCAAATCCCCGACCACTGGTATCTTAATCTCCACTCGTAACTCTTCAACTGCTTTTGCTAAATTTTCAACCACCTCAATTAACCCTTCAGCTAAAATGGGACCTAACCCCTTATCAATAGCAACCGTTAGAATTTGTCCCCCTTCTTCAACAATAATTTCTTGTTCATATTTTGTAGAAGGTAAATTTTCTAAAGCCTCCAATAATTCAAGCTGCTGTAAAACATCGTCCAAATTAATCGAGATCCCGACTAAAGAAAGAACCCCATTCAATATCTTATCAACTAAACTCAATAGGTCGTTAACCACGTCAAAAAGGCCGGTCAATAATTTAACTTTTTTTAAATTGACGACAGCTGATGTTTCAATCACCGCTTGACCATTTGGCTGTACTTTCCCTCTTAACGCTTCTGGAACAACCAACATTGCATACCGTTCCGTTCCATCTTGAACTGTAACATTCGCAAGCTCCGCTCCTTGAATAATAAAATCAACTGGTATTTCTGTCGAGGTCATTGGTAATCCACGGTCACTTGTTGTATAACTAGTATTTTTAGTGGTCATTCCACTAAAAATTTCAATATCCAATAACGCAGCCTCAGCAGGTGATAAAAAACTCAAAAAACAAAAATTAAAAACTATGATGATACTTATCAAGCTTTTTAGAAAAAATGATGGGCTCCACTTGACCATCTTACTATCCCCTTTTCAATTTTATGTACCTTTAGCGTAACATATTCAAATTAACTGAACAAGAAATAAAAAAACACCTGTACACCAACTCTTAAATAGGCTTAATACTCTATATTAAAGAACTAAAAACGTTTTTATGTTGAATATAAATAACTGATTTACCAAAAAATATTAGACAAAAAAAGAGAAGTACGACTGAAAAGTCATCCTCCTCTTTTTATTATTCTGCCCCTAAAGCAGCCATTGTTATATAATTATAAGGTTGGTTAAAGTGGGGTAAAAAGAAAATATCTAATAGTTTCAATTCATCAATCGTCACTTGTTTCGCAATAGCCAATGAGAACATGTGAATTCCCATTGAAATATCTGCTGTTGAACTCATTTGAGCGCCTAGTAAGCGGCGTGTTGCCCCATCATAAACCAAACGAATACGCACTTTATCATTTTCTGACATAAATGCTGGTTTTTGTAAATCTTCAAAATCGGTTGCTTTTGCATCAAAACCATGAGCTTTAGCTATTTCTAAACTTAATCCTGTCGATACCATGTGACGACCAAAAATCGAAATACCATTTGACCCTTGGACACCAGGTCCTTCAAGAACAGTACCGGCAATATTATGTGCCGCAACAATACCTGTTCGGACTGCATTACTTGCTAGTGCAATATACGTTGACGCATTTAAAGCATTTGAATAGATCGTCGCACAATCACCCACCGCAGAGACTCTCGGAGAAGATGTTTTTTGATAGCGATCCACTTCGTAAGCCCCATTTTCAGCAACTTCTAAATATTCTTTACCTAGATCTGAATTAGGTCGGAAACCAATGGCATTAATCACTAAATCAACATCATAAGCTCCTTTATCAGTAACAATTTTAGAAACTTGACCCCCTACTTTTTGGAACGTTTCTTTCATTTCATTAATGAAAGGTTGTAAGCGATCGGATGCCTCTAAAGTATCCAAATATTCAACAAAAGATGACGCATTAGTCTGTCCTTGATATTCTTTTACAGCTTCACCTAAATGTAACGCGACACCATTACTTGATAAAGCCTCTGCCATTTCTGCAGAAAATACTTCATCATGGTAGGTTGGTAACACTCGGTCTTGAATATCGAATAACAAGACTTGTTTGCCACGACGTTGGATTGCTTCCGCCATCTCAACACCGATATATCCTGCACCTACAACAGCAACATTCTTCACACGTTCAGATGCTAATAATTCATCCACAACTAAGCTTTCTTCAAAACTCTTCATTAAATGAATCCCTGGCAAATCGCTGCCCGGTAAATTAGGGACAATCGGTTTTGACCCTGTTGCTAAAATCAAATGGTCATAGCTTTCAATAAAACTTTCTCCTGTTACCACATTTTGGCAGTAAACTTTACGATTCCGATAATCCACTCGTTCAACAAGCGTTTCCATATGAATGGTTGCACCTTTTGCGATGAAATCTGCTGGTGACGTATAGAACAAATCTTCATAGCCATCAATGTGATGGCCGACCCATAAAGCTGTCCCACAGCCTAAATAACTAAGATGTTTACTACGATCAATCATGACAACTTCCTGGTCCTTATAGCTATCTAATAATGTGTTAGCTGCTGCAATCCCTGCATGGTTTGAACCAATAATTACTGTTTTTGGCATTTAAAAAGCCTCCTCTTTTTCTCTCGCATTAAGTAAAAAGCGAGAGAAAAAGAATTTCCCCTCGCTTAAAATGTTTGATTAATTTGCCTATCTTACTATTTACCAGTTGAAGGTAAAATTGATTCAACTTCAGCATGTGGACGTGGGATGACATGAACTGACAATAATTCACCTACGCGCTCAGCAGCTGCAGCTCCGGCATCGGTTGCTGCTTTAACAGCACCTACGTCACCACGAACCATGACAGTAATAATTCCACCGCCAACTTTTTCTTTACCTACCAAAGTAACGTTAGCAGCTTTGACCATTGCGTCTGCTGCTTCGATTGAGCCTATTAATCCTCTTGTTTCTACCATTCCTAATGCATCTGATTTCATTTGTGTTTCCTCCTATTATTATATCATCTTTATTATTTTTTTAAAATGCCTATTGTTGTACCAGGTTTTATGCCTAATCCGTTTGCTTCTTCAGTATCAATATGACATTCTAATCCTGAATTTTGTGTTGCGCGAATGACGACGTGATTTAAAATACCACCACGTACCCCACTAAACTTGATTGAAACCTCTTCACCATCAGTTACACCTAATTGCTGCGCTTCTTCAGGTAACATATGAATATGTCGTTGTGCGACAATTACACCTTTGTTTAATTCTACTGATCCCTTAGCACCAATAATGGTGACACCGGGAGTTCCTTCTAGAGCACCAGACAAACGAACTTCACCAGGTACACCCAACTTAAAGGTGTCCCCTTGTAAAATTTCAACCTGAGTAACTGGTCTTACTGGACCTAAAACTCGAACTTTTTCAATCACTCCTCGAGGGCCACAAATCGTCACACATTCTTTACAAGCATATTGACCAGGTTGAGATAAATCTTTTAGTTTGGTTAATTGATAACCCGCACCAAATAATTTTTCCAAATCTGCCTGTGATAAATGAATATGACGGTTAGATATACCAACTGGGATAGTTAGTACCCCCGGTTGTCCTTTAGCCACTTCAGGTTGAGTGTTTTTTGTATTAATAGGTGAACCATTTATTTTACCTTCAGCAAGTGTGGATAACACTCGCTCTAGAATTTCTTCATATTGATCCATCGCTTTCACTCTTTCCTTTATTTATTCATTTCTAAAATGATTTGACGAACCATATCAGTTAAATCATCACTAGATGGTGTTTCATTCGTTACAACAGCCGGGTTTCCATGAGCTTCAAATGATTTTTGTAACTCTGATGGACTCATATTTAATGAGCAGGGTGTCCCTTGAACTGGAGTACTAATCGTTCCCTTTAATTCCGGATGGTTAAAGCTAGCATCATCTGCAACTAATGTTGTCACATCTTTCAAGCCATAAGCGACTTTCTTGATATTTAATAAGTGTTTTGGACTCACGTTTTCAGAAACTGAGCTACCACCGAACGTACCACAACCTAAAGTAAATGAAATCGGTAAGCCTGTACTAATTCCTGTACCCCCTTGACTACCACCAGTATTTACTAAAATTCGAGAAGCGGGTTTTGCAGCAAATTTCAAGACGATATCACGATCATTCGTATGAATACTCATTGTATGACCAATCCCATTTTGTAATAGGTCAATACTTAAATGACAAGCTTCTTCCCAATTATTGACCACATAGAAGCCTAACACGGTCGTTAATTTTTCAAATGACAAGGGATAACCTGCACCAACGCCACCTTGTTCACCAATTAAAACCCGTGTTCCAGCTGGAATATTAATTCCTGCTGCTTCAGCAATGACGTCTGCTGAACGTCCCACAAACTTAGCATTCATCGCATGACCATTTTTAAATAACAACTGACAAACTTTAGCTGTTTCATCTGCTGTCATGAAGTAACCGCCTTGATTAGTAAACTCGCGGATGACTTCTTCTTTATTGATACTTTCACAAATAATCGATTGTTCAGAAGCACAAATCGTGCCATTATCAAATGTTTTACTCGCCATAATACGTGCAACGGCATCATGAACATTAGCTGTACGTTCAATATAAGCGGGTGAATTTCCAGCACCAACACCAATTGCGGGTTTGCCGGAACTATAAGCTGCTTTAACCATACCAGGTCCACCTGTTGCAATAATCAAAGCCACTTCTGGACTGTGCATTAGTTCATTTGTTGATGCCATTGTTGGTGTGCTTACACAACCAATAATATTTTTAGGTGCCCCTGCAGCAATTGCCGCTTCTAATAAGATATCCGCTGCTTTTTTCGTACATTCTTTAGCTGCTGGGTGAGCGGCAAAAACAATCGAATTTCTTGATTTTAACGCGACCATCGCTTTAAACATAACTGTCGATGTTGGGTTCGTTGATGGAATAATTCCTAAAACTAATCCCACTGGCTCCGCAACATCAAAAGTTCCCATCGCTTGGTCTTCATTAATGATACCCACTGTTTTTTGATTTTTTATTTCTTCAAATAACAAGGTTGATGCGGCATGATTTTTATACGCTTTATCAAAAGCCTTACCAAATCCTGTTTCTGCAACAGCCATCTCAGCTAAACAAACGGAATGTTTTTCTGCTGCTTGCTTCATACTCTCTAAAATTCGGTCAATTTGTTCTTGTGTAAATGTTGCTATCTCACGTGATGCTTCATAACCTGCTCGGGCTAAATCTCGCGCTTCTTGAATAGAACATAAATCTTTATCAAATGTTGTCATTTAGTCTACTCCTCTTTATTTCTTACTTTTTAAAATAAGTTAAAACAATATCAATTAATTTGCGTTTACTTACTTGGTGAACTTCCTTTTTAGTTAATGGGAAATTTGGACATTTCTTAGCAAGAACTCTTAATTCAGAAACTTTTTTACCTTCTAACCATTGTTTCGCTAAATCTTCCTGTCCATCTTCCATCCATTTTGCTAACTGTTGTTCTTTTGTTAACTCTTCAGGAATAGTTTCAAGTAGTTGGACTTCATCTTCGAGCACAACATCCTCTGTCAACGATGTTTCTGGTGAACTATTTTCAATCAGTTGACTTCCTTCTTCCTCTTCCACAACAATTACAATTTCTTCTTGATATTCATTTTTCGGCATAATTGCCTCTAATTCGCAATCAGGTCGTGGAATGACATGAGAAGAAAGCAAACTAGGTTGCGAAAGAGTCATGACTGCAGCACTACCTGCATCCACTGCTGTCTTAACAGCTGCAACATCACCTTCTACAAGTACGGTCACTAATCCACCACCAATTATTTCTTTACCAATTAAATGGACTTCGGCAGCTTTCAGCATGACATCACTTGCTTCAATTGCACCAATCAAGCCTTGTGTTTCAATTAAACCTAATGCTTGTCTCATGATTTACTCCTTCCAAATTTATTTATCTAAATATTCCGTATAATGAAGGGTAACTTCAGCTATTTTTAGAAAAGTAAAGTGGGTTGCTTTAGGTAGGAAAAAAGTATCTCCTCTAACTAAATCATACCTTTGCTCCTCTATTTGAACGGTTAAACTACCTGATAAAACTTCAAAACGGTAATCCGTAGTTTCATGCCACTCATAATTGGATTGATTAAAGGTCAATCGTCCACTAACGGAATGTGAAGATTCCAAAGTGGGTTGATATTTTAAAACATGACCTAAACGGTCTTGTTTTTCTTTAACCAATTGAATACTCTCACCTTTGATTTGAACAAAGCCTGACTCATGTTTAAAAGAATCAAATCCTTGTGTTTCCTTTTGAGATGCTTGCAGCATTGCCTTTAAAAGAGCCACTAATTGTTTTTGATTTAAATTGGAAAAATCATCAACACTCGGCACTTTTTCAATTTTTTCTTCCACAATGGTCATTTGAAATTCTTCAGCTAAATCTCGAGCTAAAGCCGTGACCAAAGCATTTTGTGGAACCATCAACGTTGTTTGACCTTTTTCATGACACGCACTCACATCTTTAGCACAAATCAATTTTCTCATGGTTACACTTCCTTTAAACTGTTTCACAACTTTCATCAATAATCCCAATCACAGCCGCATCAATCGGGATAGTATCATCTTCTAGCATGTGTCGTGCAGCGGAGCCTGTTGCGATAATGACTCGATCGCCAATACCAGCTCCAATTACGTCACAAACGACCATTCGCTCTCCCTTACGAGAACCACCGATTACCTCAGCTAACATTAGTTTTAAACCATTTAATTTTTCTGATTTGCGGGTTGCCCACACATTGTCAATCAATGTTGCTGTTACCATCGTCTCAACTTCTCCCTTTGATTTTTTTAATGCGACTGTCCGTTCAACTTAATCCATCACAGTTTGTGTACAACTTCTAGCAATACCTAAAGGCGTGACAAACATCGGATTAAGTGGTTTGAACGTTGGAATCCCAATCGTTTTTTCAATCACTTTTTCAATTCCAGCTAAACAAGCAGAGCCGCCAACAAGATAGACTCCCTCTACATGATAACCGTCAATTTGGCGACTAATAATCGAACTAATTTTTTCAAGAACAGGTTTTAAAGTCACTTGCAATAAAGCATGATTTTCCGGGTTACGCTTAAATAATTCTGCTTCTTGGAATGAGAGCTTCTGATTGCCAGCAATCACTAATGAAAAATGAGTCCCACCTGTCGCTTCATCATCGACTTTAATCACTTTCCCATTCTTTAAAATCGAAATCCCTGTTGTTCCACCACCGATATCAACGACGGCACCATTTTTGATATCTAAAATTTTATTAGCTGCTGTGGGTTCATCTAACAAAGCCGTTAATTCAAAACCAGCACTCTGAACAACATTTTTTATAGCTCCCGAATCTAAAACATCCGTTCCCGGAGGAATCGCATAAGCTGCATATAACAGCTCTGTATTCAAAGAATCTTCCAATTGTTCTTTTAACTCTCTAACAATAGTAACCGCACCGATATAATCAACAATCATGCCATCGCGAACCACATCAGCGTAGCGATAAGCTCCCGCTACCGGTTGATAATCTTCATCTAATACGCATAACACAATACAGGCTGTCCCTAAATCGACCCCCGTATAATATACGGAAGATTTCTTCTTAATCGGATGTTCAATTACTTTTTCAAAACGTTCAACCAGCTGGTCACATTGTGTCAAATTAAGGGTACTTGCTACCATTACGCCACTCCTAACAATTGTTCCATCATATTTAAAATCATTTGTTTTATTTCTATCCAACGAACATCACTTTGTGTTGAGCACTCTAAAAGAGCGCCATCGATACAAAGAATCACTCGTTCTAATTTTAGTAATAAAGAACCTCTTTCACTTAAAATGTGAATCATTCGAATATCAAATGCTTCTTTTTCATTTTTAGCTTCAGTAGGATTGATCGTATTCGGTCTTACTTCTACTGTTTTTAATCCTTCTCCCAAAGTAAATAGCTTTTCACTCATTTCATAATCTAATAAATGAGCCAAGCGAGCCGCTTCAAATAACTCTAAACGACAAGCATCATTATGCCACTTTACTTTTTGTTCCAAAGTTGATTCAAAAACAGGTGATTTTGGCTTGACCTCTTCCTTCATAGCAACTTTTTCTTCACGAACAACCACAATTTGACGGTCACGTAAAAATTGTTTTGCTTCCGGAGTTAAACGATCTGCTAAAGGTAATTTATATTCTGTAAATGGAGACTTACGATACTGATATCTTAATTCAGTTTCTGTTACATAATGCATTTAACGGCCCCCTTTACATAACTTCATATAAATTCCTTTCAAATCTTGAATAGTGGGTACACGTGGATTAGTCGGTGTACAGTTATCTGCCATCGCTTTTTCTACCATTTCTGGAAGAGCTGCAATAAATTCATCCCTATCTAAACCATAAGCTTCGATTGTTTTAGGTACGTTCACCTGAGTCATTTGACGAGTTACCGCTGAAATCAAACCACGAACGGTTGCTTTCGGTGTGCCACATTTGATTCCTAACAGATTAGCAATTTCTACATAACGAGCTAAACTTGGTAAATCTTCATTCAAGTCTAAACCAGCATTATAAGCAATCACATGTGGTAAAAGCATCGCATTGGCTCGACCATGAGGAATGTGAAAACGTCCTCCTACTGCATGTGCTAGACTATGGCATATTCCCAAAGAGGCTTCACTAAATGCAATTCCCGCTAAACAAGACGCATTATGCATTTTTTCACGCGCTAGTTCATCTTGCCCATTTTTTACAACAGGCAATAGATATTCCCAAACCATCTTCATGCCTTTTTCAGCACACGCATCTGTAAAGTCAGACGCATTGGTTGAAACATAGGCTTCAAAACAATGTGTTAAAACATCTAAGCCTGTATCTGCTGTGATACTTGCAGGAACACTCATTGTGAAAGCGGGATCTAAAATAGCAATATCTGGTGTCATCTCATCACTCACCAAAGCGTATTTCGCTTGAGCTGCTTTGTCCGTAATAACTGAGAAAGCTGTAACTTCACTCCCTGTCCCACTTGTCGTCGGAACACAGATGAGTTGAGTGACGATTGTTTTATCCGTTTGATGATAAATCTCACGAATTGCTTTTGCAGCGTCCATTGCAGAACCACCACCCAATGCTAAAATCGTTGTTGGTCTCAAGGCTAATGCTACTCCAACCCCTTGACTGACCACTTCAATCGTTGGGTCAGGAACCACCTCTGAAAAAACGCCATAGCGCCATCCTTTTTCTTCTAATAATTCCGTCACATGATTAACCATTCCTGAATCTTTCATAAAAGGATCACAAATCACTAAAACAGTCCCTAAATCTAACGTTTTTAATTCATGCAAGGCATGATGACCAAAATAAATATTCGTTGGCATTTTAAAACTTCCCAATGTTGACCTCCTCCTTTCTATTTAAAATCGATCTATCTTTATTGAGGTTTTGTTTTTCTTTTATTTTCTAATTTACTCACTGATCAAAACGGGTAACCTTACCTATTTCGCAACTCTTTCTATCAAGCCTTGAGTCTAATTTTTCCCTAATGACGAACAACCTGAACCGGAAATTCGTATTCTGTTATCCAACTTTCAATTTGATCTAATTCAGCACTTGTCAAACTTGGATCTCCATCAATCGGATATTCCATCCCTAATTGTCCATATTTATTAACCCCTAATTTATGATAAGGTAATAAATCAATGCCATGGAAGTTTGGTAAATCTTTATAAGGTAATAAAAACTCTATAATGGCATGGATTTCTTCACGGCTAGAGTTGATTCCCTTTAACATTGGCATCCTAACAAAAACGTCGTGACCAAGTCGCAATAGTTCTTGAAGGTTGGCTAAGATACGTTCATTGCTTATTCCCGTTAATTCATTATGTCGAACAGGATCCATATGTTTTAAATCAAATAAAAACCAATCAACATACTCCGCAATTGCAAACAATCGATCCATTCTTGTATGACCACATGTTTCAATCGCTGTATTGATACCATCTTCTTTACAGGCTTTCAATAGAGCCAAAGCTGCTTCGGGCTGTGCTGTACATTCGCCACCACTTAAAGTAACACCACCACCTGACATTTCATAAAAGGCATCATCTTCATGGATTATTTCCATTAAGTCTGGAATGGTTCTTATTTCACCTGAAATATTTAAGGCAGACATCGGGCAAACGTCGACACATTTGCGACAACCATTACAAATTTTTTCTCTGTCAACTTGATGTTCTCCATTTTCATCCATATAGTGGATGCCTAGTGGACAAACGTCCACACAGGCTCCACAGTCGGTACATAAACTTTCTTTATACATTACTTGATATTTATGTGAGATTCCTTCTGGATTTGAACACCATTGACAGCGTAAAGGACAACCTTTTAGGAATACCATCGTCCGGATTCCTGGACCATCATGTACATTATATTTCTGTACATTAAATACCATTACTTGGCGTTCAATACTACTGTCTACTTGATTTGTCATTTGCGTTCATCTCCTGAATGTCATTTTAAAATTGTTCAAGCATTGTTCTACTAATGATTTCATCTTGAACGTCTTTACATAACTCAACAAAGAAGGCACTGTAACCCGCCACACGGACAATCAAATCACGATATTCTTCTGGATTTTTTTGTGCTTTCAATAATGTGTCGTTATCAAGGTAGTTAAATTGCATTTCACCATTACCTAAATGACAAGCAGTTCTTAATAACGTAATCAAACTTTCTTCTCCTTGAGGAGTATCTAACAAACCAGCCATGATTTTGAAGTTGTGAACCATCCCAATATTCATGTTGTCATTAGACATTTTAGAAACAGATTTAATAATCGCTGTCGGGCCTTTGTAGTCAGCACCTTGTGTTGGACTAATACCATCTGATAATGGTGTCCAAGCACGACGACCATTCGCTGTTGCTCCTGTCATTTGGCCAAATGGTGTGTTGTTTGAAATCGATAACGTCCCATGACTTAAGACAGAATAGAGTGTTTTATACTTTCTATGTTCCATTTCAGTAAAGTTAACTAAATCAGCTGCGATAAGGTCTGCATAATCATCATCATTACCATATTTTGGCGCTTTCAAGCAATCTAGTCTGATTTGTTCGTAGCCTTCAAAATCAACTTTCAATGCTTCATTCATTTCAGCTAGTGTATATTTTTTATCATCAAAAACTAATTTTTTGATAGCTGCCATAGAGTCTGCATAAGTTGCTAAACCTGACCAAATAACACCAGGTCCAAAGTTATACATTGCCCCACCAGCAGATACGTCACGACCTTTTTCCATACAGCCTTCATACATTACTGACATCAATGGTTTTGGTGCTAAATCACGGTGAACACGTTGTGAAATAACCGTTGCAACACTTGTCCATTTAGTAATATATTTAATTTGTTCTTTCACTGCTTCTTCAAATTGTTCATATGTTTTGAATGACTCTAAAGTCCCAAGATTTGGACACACTTGTTTACCATAAGATAAAGGCACCCCTTGGTTAAGTACTAATTCAATACAGATTGGCCATTGTGTATACCCCGTTGATGTCCATTGGTAAAGACGACCAGATTTTTGAGGTTCCACACAACCCATTAAACAGTAGTCACGTGCATCTTCGATTGAAACACCTTTAGCTAACATCATTTTGATATGTGCATCATCAAAGTGACAAGCTGGGAAGCCCATTCCTGCACGAACAACGTCAACAATTTTCTTCAAATAGTCACGAGGTGATTTACTGTGAATACGACAAGCTAATGATGGTTGATAAATCTTAACGTGGCGAACTGTATCCATTAATAGATACGTTAAGTCGTTCGTTGCGTCACGTCCATCACGAGTCACACCACCCACACACATGTTAACGAATGGTTGATATCCTGCGAAGAATTTAGATCCACCTTCACTTGTAATCCACATCATTTCTGACATTTTAATTAACATACAACCAGCTAATTCAAAGGCTTCAAATTCATTCATACGACCTGATTTCATATCTGCTTCGAAATAAGGATACATGTATTGATCCACACGTCCGATTGACATCCCTGTTTGGTTTTCTTCAACTACAAGTAATGACTCAATTGTCCAAACTGATTGGATTGCTTCCCAAAAAGTTTCTGGTTTATGTTTTGGAACGCGAGCATTGATTTCAGATATTTTTTCTAATTCGGCTTTACGTTTTGGATCCGTTGTTTTACGAGCTAATTCAGCCGCATGTTCAGACATACGTTGTGCGTAAATCATCACACCTTCTGTTGTATCAATAATTGATTTGTAGAAGTAAATTTTTTCAATATCGTCTGGATTTTCATATTGTAATTTTTCTAAATGCTCTTTTGCTTCATTTTGAATATCAAGCATTCCTTTTTTCATCAAGATAACATCGTAACCTGGGTTAGAATCCCCACCACCATTAATTTGGTGATATGAACAATCCGATACAAATGATTCACCTGATAATTCCCATACGCCTGCTTCACGATATTGGTCTTCACAGTACTCATCGACTGATTTACCTTTCCAATATGGGAATAATTCTTCACGCATAATACGTTTATCTTCGTCAGAAATGTAGAATGGGTCTTGTGAACGAGTCCCAATAGTATCTAACTCATCTTCCATCCATCGCCAAGCGATATCAGGTGAGAATGCTCCAGCACGTGGCGCTCCATTTGGTGCCCCAACAATCAACTCATTGTCTTGAATTAATAAAGGTGCTGTTTCACAACAATATTTGAAACATTTTGCACGTAGAACACTCTTAGGCATTCCTGGGTTTTCTTTTGCAATCTTAGTAATCGCACGCGCTCTATGTGTTGTAATTGATGGTACATGTGTTAAATAAATATCTTTTAACGCTTTTAATCTTGGGGTGATATCATTTGGAATTTCAGTTCCATTTTCGTTTCTTGTCGCACTACTTGTTGTGTCACACTCAATATCTTCTTGAACAGAGGTAAACATTTTCATTAATGTTGCTCTTTCCTCTGAGCTTAATTCTTTAGTCGCTTCAGCTAATTTTGCTGAGAAATCTTTTAAATCCATTGAACTCCCTCACTTTTCGTTTTTACTTGATTAATGCTTTGAGTAATTGAATTAGTTCTTCCTTATTAATCGCTGTATTTTCTGCTTCTAACTTTTCTAGCTCTTGTCCTGTCTGATAACCAATTTGACGAATATAAGTTAATTCTTTTGGAGTGACATTTTTAGCGGTCATCCCACGTCCCATTGTCAAACCACCTAAAATGGTTGATGCTGGTAAGTTACTATTAACTCCCATACTCGTAAACGTTGCCGGTGCATTGACTAGCATCCGACCCACTGGTTTTCTAAGCGCAAATTCTTGAATGACATCATAATTGTTCGAGTGAATGACAAGGGTGTGTCCGTTTCTTTTATCTCGTAACAATTGAATACATTTTTCACATGCTCTTAGCCAATCAGGCTCTAAGTAAAAAATTAAAATTGGAAATTTCATCTCATCTGCATAAGGATTTTCTTCATAAATATACTGTTGCTCAGAAACCAATACTTTGGTTGTTTCTGGAACGCTAAAACCAGCTCGCTGAGCTAGTGTTAAAGCCGATTGGCCAATAACTTCAGAACAAATTTTTGTTTGGTGTGGTTTGACTATTGTGAGTAATTTTTTCTCATCCTCACTCGTCATAAAGTAAGCACCTTGGCGTATCAATTCATCTTTAACTTGTTGAGCGACTACGCCTTCTGTAATTAAATATTGTTCTGCACTCGCTAAAATTCCATGGTCAAAAGAACGACTCATTATAATCTTTTCACAAGCTTGTTTAATATTGGCACTTTTTTCAATAAAAACAGGTGTCGAACCTGTTCCTCCGTACATCATCGGTTTACTATTTTTCAAAGGCGTCTCTGTATAATCAAGATTACCAATATCAATAATCGTTGCTGTTTCAGGATGTTGTAATAACTCTGCTACACCTTCATTTGAAAGATGACTTAAACAACTTAAACTTCCTTGCGGCATCCCTTGTTCTTGGAAGAAACGTTCCAAGTAACGAACCAACTGCACTGTTGCTTGTCGTGCTCTTGGATGAGGAACCACTATACAAGTGTTTGCCGTTTTAACACAGGAAACAATTGTAAAGATAGCATTAATTACTGTATTCTCAGCAGATAGTAAAAGAACCGTTATCCCTAAAGGAACACCTATTTCTAATAAATTACCACCTTCATCACGCTTTAAAATACCGACATAGTCCTCTGATAAATAGTCTTGTTTTATTTGTTTCAATACCGCTTTTAATAACGTCGTTTCATCTTTTACATTACCATATCGAGTTTCCTCAATCGCTTTTTCTAAAAAAGATGGCCCTTGTTTTTCTAATTCTTTTATCAAGTTATCGGCAACAAGTGTTAAGGTCTTTTGTGGGTATTCCATTAACATTTCTTGTGCCACTCTCGCTTGATCTACGATTATTCTCGCTTCCTGAATCGATTGTAAATCTTTGTCTACAAACGACATTTACACCACTTCCTCTTGATTAGGCAAAAGTAAATCCAATGAGTATCTAGAAACAATTTTACTTAAATCAATGTGTGGACTGGCTATCACCACTGAGCTATAAACTTCCGCTCCCATTTGTTCAACCGCTTTAACCCCCGCTTCAACGGCTGCTCTACAAGCAGCAACATCGCCATGAACAATGACAGAAATATATCCAGAGGCTACATCCTAAAACATCCACATCAGCTGCCTTACACATGGCATCAGCTGCTTCTAAAACAAACACTAAGCCAAATGTTTCAATTGCTCCTATCGCTTCGTATCTTTCCATGATCTTCTCTCCTTACTCTTATAAGTCAATATCGTGAACAGATACAATATCCCCAACAGCAGCGATTGGTCGAGGCATAACATTGAATGCTGTTACTTTTCCTATTTCTTGGGCAACGGCTACGCCAGCTTCAACAGAGGCTTTGACTGCAGCCACGTCGCCTTTTACCATAACTGTTACCAATGTTGAACCAATATTTTCATATGAAACTAACTCAACATTAGCCGCTTTAAGCATTTCATCAGCTGCTTTTAAAGCTGGTACTAAACCTAAAGTTTCTACAAGACCCAATGCTTCATCTCCGTGGTATCTCATATCTTATCCTCCTTAGGATACTCTGTATTTTTGTGGTACATATTTTTCAACCGCTTGATTGCCGTCATCAGTAATTTTATAGAACAAAATTAAGTTATCTGACTCATCTAGCTCATACTTAACTAATTCTGAGAAGCCGTTTGCTTCTAATGCCATTAAGTGATCTAGATACATTGAATAATTAAATTGTTTTTCAGAACCATAATCAGCTTTCAAGTGATCCATCACTTCACTAACACTTGCCATCTCTACTTGACTTAAATAATTCATAACAGCCATACGACTTGGTAATAACATGGATTAATCCTCCTTTTTTTTCAATAAATCAAGTGGATTCATCGTTACGACAATCGCACCACAGACAATAATGATTGATCCAATCACAATCGTTGGAGATAATGCTTGACCTAAGAACATCACACTGAAGATAACGCCCCAGAATGCGTAGGTTACGTTTAATGACATCCCAACAGCAGTTCCAATTGTTGAGTTAGCTTTATACCAACTAACAAACGATACAGCAGCACTTAGTCCCGCTAAAGCTAACCATAACATCGGTTTAACTGTCATTAATGTTTCTTTAAATAATGGGAATTGACCAAATAAAACAATAATAATTAATAATGCCACAACACCTGAAATTAATTCTCTTAAGTTAACAGCTACGTCTGTATCAATCATTGCTCCACCAAAACTAGAGAACACACCTTCAAGTCCCCAAGCAACTGCAGCGATTAAGGCACAAATAATCCCTAGAGTAAAGTTGGGAGCTCCTTCTGGCTTCACAAAATTAATTGTGATTGCTCCAAGCACACACATTACCATTCCAAGTACAACACGCTTTGTTGGTCGTTGTTTCAAGAAAATCCAAGAGAACAAGGCACCAAACAAACTACACGTCGCCGAAATAGGAATAGCATACGCACCGGCTAAAACGAGACCAACAAGATAAGCACCATTAGCAATTGGTCCCCCTAATAAAAAGCCAATCACTAGCATTTGTCCTGGTTTTGTTTTTAACGTACGGCCTAATTCTCTTAAGCGACCTTTTTTCCAGTTAAAAATTAACAACCATAAACCGGCAAAGAAATCATTCAAACCAGAAGCAATAAAAGGAGCTGATAAAAGACCAACAGCACTCATTAGTGGATCATAACCACTCGCAACAACTACTAATGTTGAATAAATACCATAAGTTAAACCTGAAACTATACCATTGGTAATTCCATTGGCTTGAAACTTTTTGTTAACCGCTTTCATTTTCGTGTCAGCTAGATTTGTAGTAACAGCTTGGCTTGACACCATTGATTTTTGACTATTCATTTTGATACTCCTTTATTTAAGCTTTCGGTAAAATACTTTCCACTTCTCCGTGTGGTCTTGGGATAACATGAACTGATAATAACTCGCCGACACGTTCTGCTGCTGCTGCTCCAGCATCTGTTGCAGCTTTAACGGCACCTACGTCCCCACGTACCATAACTGTAACTAATCCGCCGCCAATCATTTCTTTACCGACTAATGTTACATTTGCTGCTTTAACCATTGCATCCGCTGCTTCAACAGAACCAATCAGACCTCTTGTTTCTACCATTCCTAGTGCATCGTATTTCATTACTTTCGTTCCTCCTTGTGTTTTTTCACTTAAGTGTTTTATCAATTGATAGTTCAACTACACACAAAGCATACTCCTTGCCCTATATGGCAAGGTCAATGATGTTTTTTACATTTGTGCATTTTTTAACTAATAATTTTCATTCTCAATTACGCGACTGATAACGATTATCAAATATCGACTACTTCGCTTAAGCATTGCGCCTTTCTAGACAATGACTTATTCCTAATTAATAACCTCTCTTATTTTAAAATCCGTACTGTTATAGAACACATTCGATTTCCAGAATAAATCTAACCACTTTTTATGCTTTCTCCCATTTTCTTTATCTGTTTTCATAAAAATCAAAAAAAAGTAAAAAAACAAAAGTGATAGCATCAACACTTTAACAGACTTATTAAACATTGTCCTTAAGGGTAACGTTTTCGTTTTACACTAATTTTCAGAAAATAATTCTGTTCTATAACAAACAAAAAAAGAGGAAAAAACTATGAAAAATAGTTTTTTCCTCTAAAATAACAAATAATTAAAATTATTTCTTAATCGGTAACATAATTTCTGTTACAAAATCATCCGTATCTTGTGTTGCCCAATAATCAACGATATAGCGTTCGTAACATTCCGGACCACAGATATATTTATTTTTTTGGGCCCAATGAATGATTTTTTCGTAAGATTCATCAATGGTTTCGTGCGGCCCTATATGATAAACACAAGCCATCATATCACCACCGAACTGCCACCTCGGTAAACTTGGATTGATAATTCCAATTGGCTCTTGCATGATACTAGCCTTCTTTATTTTCCCTTCAAATTTTTCTTGATAGGAAGAAAAGCCTAAATAAACAGCACCTGTAATCACAACATTATTTTTTTCTAAGTAGTTAACCCACGGAACATTAATTACTGCATCTTTATAATCATAAGTAAATTCTTGCTCTTTAAAATAAAAATCTTTTTTATCAACAAATTTGACACTGACCTGTTGAATACGATTTTCAACCACCATCGTGCCTTCTCGAATCATATTAAGCCAATCCTCAACTGCTACGTGACGGTTACGAATTTCTTGTTCTTCTACTGTTAGCTCTTCAATTTTAGTGATAAAATTTGTCTCATGGTAAAAACAGGTTCCCTTTTTACCAACGCCGGTCATTTCTTGGAGTTTAAAGCCCATTTGTTTATAATATTTAATAATGGGCAAAAGCATCATTGTATCTTTATTATAGTAACGATAACTTGTTTCTGGACAGACAACATCTGGTTTAATAATCCCTAGTTCTTCATAGAATCTCAACGTCTTTCTTGAAACACCACATTTTTAGCGACTTGACCAATTGTATACAACTTCTCTTTTTCTGAACAAATAGAACTTGTTACCATTTTTATCCCTCCATGACACACCCAACTATATTATGAGCCATTTTTCACAGGTTTGTCAATAAGCAAATCATTTGACGTTTTGTCTTTATTGTGAAAGGAAGGTTAATTAAAAATAAAATCTACCATTTAACGACCAATAAACCGACAAAAAAAATTAGCACATCTTGTTTTATTGGACCTTTTTATCTACTAAAATAATAAAATTACGGTAAAATGAAGAGTATCATCATAATCAAACAAGAAAGGAGAAAAAAGATGTTTCGACGTTTATTTATTATATTAGCTAATCTTTTTGCGCTATTCATTTGTCTCGTCACTATTATGGATTCGATCACAACTAAATCGGGGATTTTATTTGATTTAATCCTCCTTGCTGGAATAGCTATCTTAATTTCAATTCAAATCCTTCGCTTCGCCTTTTCAAAGCACTATCAAAAAAATATCACCGCTATCACGAAATGGAGCTTAGCTTTATTACTTCTTCTTGTTATCACAGGGTATTTCGCCTTCTTTAGTTCCTCCCCTGATACCAAGCATATCAATGTAGCTGGATTCTTTTTTAGATTTGAACTGTTTAACTTCTTATTGACTTTCTTTTTATCAAGAAGCATGTCAAAAAAACAAGATCGATTACTAAAAAGACAACAAGAAGAAATCGCAGCCATTGCCAAGCAACAACGGCTGAATGAGATTAGAGACTATCAAAAGATGTCCAAAGAATCACTTTCTAAAAAAATGCCAACGAATTTTAAACCTGGAGGGAAATAACCAATGATTAATTCACAAGGATTTTATTTAGAAGAAGCTGGCTGTGACTGTTTACTTCATCTACCTAGTACCGTCTATATTTGTGAAGAAGAAGAATTTCATTTTAGTTATTCGATTATCGATCATTTTTTCGAAGACAAGGGCGACCATTCACTCCTATGGGTAAAATTAGATACCATGTTTTCTCAAAAAGATCGCCAAGTCTATCAGCAATCTTTTGATAAAAAACCTTATATGAAAGCCAATATTTATATTAAGGCGACTCTTTGGATTGCCTTCACTGAAAAAGGGCTGGGTGTCAATGTCAAGTATGAAAACCTTGATACTTATATCGATGATAAAAATCGCCACCGATTTAGTACTTTTGACGATATTGTCAGAGCAAATCAACTCGCACACAACGAGTACCCAAAATTCCAATTTAATTATGGCGGTTTTACAACCGAGGGGGCCATTAACTTTGGTGATTGGTTAGCTTCTGATTTTGTTGCAAATGTTGATTTACAATTTATTTTATAAAAAAGAAACTGAGACCAACAGCTGTTGATTTCAGTTTCTTTTCATTTTCCTACCTTTTTCCTCGTTTTTTTATGCTACATTGTTTACAATGAAAGTAAATCTAATAAAAGGATGAGGAATTATGAAAAAAAGTATTCGTTCTTGTACAACTTTTCTTGTTGGAAAAAAAGCTTCAATTGATGGTTCAACAATGATTGCACGTAATGAAGATGGTGGCGAAACACCCAATCCACAAAAATTCGTGGTAATTCAACCAGAAAACCAGCCCCTCGTTTTTACTTCGATAGTCAATGGCGTTACCATCCCATTGCCTGAACAACCGTTACGTTATACTTCAACACCAGATGCCGATGATGCTTTTGGCGTTTGGGGCGGTGCTGGTATCAATAGTGAGAATGTGGCAATGACTGCAACCGAAACAATCACAACAAATTCTAGAATGCTAGGAATTGACCCGTTAGTTCCTGAAGGTATTGGTGAATCAGATATCCTTACCATCGTGCTACCTTATATCCATTCGGCAAAAGAAGGGGTCTTACGTTTAGGTGATTTACTTGAAACCTATGGAACTTATGAGTCCAATGGTGTTGCTTTTGCTGATGAAAATGAAATTTGGTATATGGAAACACTAGGAGGACACCATTGGGCAGCCGTTAGAATTCCTGATGATGCTTATGTCATTGCTCCTAACCGTTTAAATATCGATAATTTTAACTTTGAATCCGAGGAAACACTCTTTTCAAAAGATTTACCCGATTTAATAAAAAAATATTCGTTAAATCCAGAAACAAATTTTGTTAATTTACGTCATATTTTTGGTAGTTCAGATATCAAAGATACTCGTTACAATAACCCACGTGCATGGTATGTCCAAAACTACTTCAATCCTGAAATAGAACAAGAGCCAACCGCACATGATTTACCTTTCATCTGTCGGGCACCCCGAAAGATAACTGTTGAAGATGTCAAATGGGTTCTTAGTTCACATTATCAAAATACACCTTATGACCCTTATGGTAAGGGGTGCGAAAAAAAGAAAAAACAATTTCGACCGATTGGGATTAATCGAAATTTAGAAACTCATGTTCTACAAATCAGACGAAATGTTCCTAAAGAAATTGCTGGCATTCATTGGTTGGCCTTTGGTCCGAATACCTTTAACTCACTCGTTCCTTTTTATGCGAATGTTAATGATACTCCTGTTGCTTATCGTGATACCCCTAAAACATTCAATCTTAATTTTATGTTCTGGCTTAGTAAAACAACAGCGTTACTCGGTGACACTAATTATGCTTTATATGGTAGTTTCGCAGAGGCTTTTGAACAAAAAACAATGGCCGCTTGTCGTCATCTCCAAATCGAAGCAGACGAAGAAGTCCTAAATCAAGTTGATTCTATTGCTTATTTGGAAAGTGTCAATCAATTAATGGCGGATCTTTCATTAAAAAATGCCAATGAGTTACTTGGTCAGATGGTAGCCACTGGTTCAGCAAAAATGATCCTAAGTTTTCCTTTAGCCGATTAAACGTAAAAAACCAAAAAAAGAGGCTGCTCCAAAAGCCTCTTTTTTATTAATTTTAATCAAAAAAATTTCATGAATTTAAAATAAGTCCATCATAAATAATTCAAATTTATTCTTTATTATATAAGCATACCAACAAAACAACCCTAACAAACTTTTTCATTTTATTTACTCCTCCAAAGTAAATAAACAACTCCTTTTTTCTCCTGGTAATCCCAGGAGTTTTTTGTACAATTATAAAAATAACGAATAAGCCAAAGAGAAAGAAATCTCTTTGGCTTATTTTATGTCAAGCATGGCTAGCTTCACTATTTTTAATGGTGGATGAAATCATTCTTTATAGGACTTTTATGATGGAAACAAGACGTGAGAACTATGAAAAACTAGCAAAAAATTGAATTATAATTTTTTCTTAGTTTAAATTAATTGATTCAATTCTTTTTTTAATTGCTTATTTTGGTATTTAGAATAGAAGTAGAAACCAATGATGTGACCTACTAAAGTTAATAAGACAATACCTATCCAGTAAGGTTGCACAAGATGAAACAAATTAATTGAATATAATCTAACCGTTAAAAACATACAGATACTGTTTACAATGGTACTTATAAAAATATTTAAAGATGCTTTAAACGTAGAGTAATTCCATAGATATGGATAAATAACACCAAAAGTTAAACCTAATAACAAACCAATAAATATAATGTTCCAAATAAATTTAAATGGAATAGCTTGATTAGAATTATAAACGCTGGTAAGTAAAGTAATCCAAATCGTACTTCCTAAAGCTGCTTGAGTAAAACTATTTTTCAATGTTTTTGCCATAATAATCTCTCCTTAATATTTTTTGCATAATGTCTGCTGATTAAATACTTATTTTTACTTTTAGTCATTACCTCTAATCGAGAATATTGTTCGACATTAAATTCAATAATTTCTTCTAAATTTAAAATCGTTGATTGATTAATTCGACAGAGGAATCCGTCTTCTAAAAAAGAAAGTTCTTTTAACCTTTTATTTAAATAATATATTTTACCTTCCATTGTTAATACTTGACTCATGTGACCCAACGAAAGAATAACTTCAATGTCAGATAAGTTGATGAATACGTTACGATTATTTTTGATTTCAACTACTTTTATTTGAGTTTCTTTATTTAAATAATTTTCTATTTTTTGGATTGTTTCTTTATTGACTGAATGACTCACTAAATCAATTTCATTTTCACTTTTTAAATCATTCCAGATATGATTAATTCTTAATTTCATAACTATTACCTCCCATGACCCTAGTCTAGCAATATTTATAGAAAAGATTGAGCTATTTTTGATTGGTTGCAAAATTTAATCACTTTGTTACAAATTTAAAAAAATTATTTTAAAGAGAGTCCTTTCATGGCTAACGAAATAATGAAATATCAAAAAGATTTAAAGATAGCAACTATTTGGACGTGAATAAAAAACAGAGAGGATTAGGAAATCTACCCCTTTTTTTATTTGTACCTTGTAAAAGGTAACAGGCTATACTTCTTTAGCTTATTATTATATGATAAAGGTATCACATAACAAGGAGATGTTCATATGATCCAATCATTGGCTGACACATTAACACTAAATAATGGTCTTAAAATTCCTGGTTTAGGTCTCGGAGTGTACCAAATTCCAGACGAAGAAGCTCCTGAAATTATTAAAGAAGCCATTATCAATGGTTATCGTGCGATTGATACCGCAAGTTACTACGATAATGAAGTTGGGACTGGTCTTGGAGTAAAAAAAGGCTTAGCTGCAACTGGACTTAAGCGTGAAGATCTATTTGTGACTTCTAAAATTTGGAACGACCATCTTTCGTATGATGAAGCTATCACTGCTTTTGAAGAAAGTTTGGCTCGTTTAGATTTAGAGTATTTAGATCTTTATCTCATTCACTGGCCTGGAAACAATGCTTTTGAAGAATCTTGGAAGGCTCTAGAAACCCTGCATAAAGCTGGAAAAATAAAATCAATTGGTGTGAGTAATTTCCAAATTTCACATCTTGAAAAACTATTTTCGTTTGCAACTGTAACTCCTGTGTTAAATCAAATTGAGTTACATCCTAAATTAACACAACATGAATTACGTGAGTTTTGTGCTAAACACGATATCAAAATTCAAGCATGGTCTCCATTGATGCAAGGTAAATTATTAACCAATCCTACTATTTTAGAACTAGCTAAAAAATATAATAAATCAGCAGCACAAATTATTTTACATTGGGATATGCAACAAGATATCTTAGTCAACGTTAAATCGTCTAAAAAAGAACGTTTAATTAGTAATGCTGATGTCTTTGATTTTATGATTAGCCCTGAAGATATGGAAAAATTAACTAATTTAAATGAAAATCTACGTGCTGGCCCAGACCCAGATACTTTTGATTTCTAAAAAAACGAAAAATGATAAAAAAGCGTATCAAATCCATATTCTAACGAATGGATTTGATACGCTTTATTTTTAAAAATTAGTCTTTATCCTAAGTATTTTACGTCTTACTTAGCCTTTACTATATTGTGTTTTGTGTCTATATGTTCGCTCATCAACAGAAAAGCCATCTTCTTGAAGAAGTCTTTTTAAAACCAAATGAGTCCCATCCTCAAAATCTCTAACAATGACAGTGTTTTCCAATATTAATTCGACCTGACCGACAATTTTATCATGGTGAATTGTGGGATAATCAATAACCGATCCTATAGTAATCATCACTTTAGACATATTAAACCCATCCCTTCTATTACCTAGTATACCATATTTTTAATTGTACGTTTTCTGACGCTGATTTTTAAGGACGACATTCCAGCAAAAAAGGGGGGGAAAAGTTAATTTTCTAAGCTGGAACATTAATAAAACACTGTAATTCATGATGAATTGCTTGCTTCCAATCTTCAAAATTAGCTAAAGTTAAAGCCTTATTCCCCCATGCTTCAATTAACGAAATAAAATAGTCGATATCTTTCCCCGTTTCAAACAGATGTTCAATCACTTGAGTAAATTGAGTAATCGTTAGAGGGATGACAGGAATTGGTTGACCCAACCAGCTTGTTTTAGACAATACAAAAAATTGCCATAACGTTCGCTCATTAATAGACGACGATATAAATAAACCAAGCGTTTTTTTATCAGGGTGTTCTTTAGCTTTACCTAAAACATGGTCAATAACAGAAGATCCCTCATGCTCCCATTGCACCTTACCGGTCATTAGCGACACTTCTGGGATAATCACATACTTATCTGTATATAACTCCATATCTGGCTCCTGGGGCGAAGGAACGTGGCGTTAAATCTTGTTCCATCTTAAAATTAGGAACCACTTTTTGATTACCTTCAATACTAACTAAGGCTTTCCACGTATTGACTTCCAACCATAAAGCACTCATATCGTTATCTTTCAAGATAATCTCAAAACGATTTAAAATTTCAGCTTTTGAGGCAGCTGTTTTTGAAACAACGTTAATAAAATGTTCTTCATTTTTAATTAATAACTTTTGAGATAACTCTCTTTCGATGTCTTTCAAGCGGGTAATACTTTTCGTTGAACTCAACTCAGCTTCATATTTTTTAATTTCTGATACCGCGTCTGTTCCAGCAAACTCAGATTTTGCTAAGGTTATCGATTCAGATACTAGGTTTTTACGTTCTGAAAAATTATCCCAAGGCAATTCAATATTACCAATCGCTCCAAACCAGGTAATGTCATCTCGCGAGGCAACTTCAACCCATTTTCCTTTTACTTTCTTTTTAGGTGGCTTTTCAAATTTGAATTGAGGTGAGACCAATAAATTAAACTTCGATTGAAATAAAGGTCGAACTCTCACTTTAGCGTGTGCCCCCCTTCCTGAACGATCAAACATATCGGTATAAGTAATTGCACGAAGAAAAGCATCGGTGTAGTCACCCCACGAATTTAAAAAAGTCCCTACTCCAAAATAAGTTTCCCAAGTCTCTTTTAATAACTTTTCAACTTTTTTATTATCATTGCGATTAGGAATCAAAGAACGGTCTTGATATTTTTCACGAAAAGTGGTAATTGCCCTTTTTACATCTGTTAACTTGGTTGGAGTCGTTGCCGCAAAAAGATAGGTCAGCTCATATCGAGAAAGATAGTTAAACTCATCAAGCAATTGAATAAATACTTTAAAAGGAAAAATACCTTCTTCTTCTTTATTGGTTATCACATACATCTTAATTAATTGAACTAAAAAATCCTCAGGTGTAAATGTTTTTTCAACAATTCGACGTCCGGCCTCGGTTACAAACAAAGCTCGTGTTTCACCGCGAACGCCTAAAAAACCAAATTGTTCCGCCGTAGTATATTGTTGACGAACCAACGATTCTTTATCTTTCGTACCAAACTGTTGTCCACCAACAAAATCCCAAAAAGGTACATCGGTCACTTCTCGATCTGGCTCATCTTTTTTGGTTTCAAACGTCCAACGTAGCTTCCGACGTAATTCATACTGTCCATTTATTTTTTCATCCCATGACTCTCCCTGAAAATCATAAAAAAAAGGTAACCATTCTAGTAAAACTTGAATACTTCTTGGTGCCGTTCGCCATGAAAAACTATATTTTTCCTTTGCCATTTTCCTCATCCTCTTCCTTAAATCTAGCCGTTAAAATAAGAATAAAGCATGAACGATTGAATTGCAAAAACAAACATAATTGCCCTTTTTTTCATTTTGACCTGGGTATCATTTTTTGATAGTATTAGGGCTATGAATGGAGGGCTAATCATGACTTTGATAAAATGGCCTGGAGGAAAAAAACGCGAAATACCCGAGTTTAAAGCAATCATTCCAACAGATTATACACGCTATATTGAACCTTTTTTCGGTGGAGGAGCCGTCTTTTTTTATCTACAGCCACAACAAGCAATCATCAATGATATTTCAACCAACCTCATTGATTTTTATCGAATGGTGAAAGTACAAAATCAAGAACTAAAAACTTATTTAGAACAATATGCAACAACTTTTAAAAAAATCAAAGAAAGCGGTCAAAAAAATCACGCCTTTTTATATACCGCCTTTCAGGAAGAAAATATCCTTACTGAAACCAAAGTTGAGGCTTTATTGTTACCCGAAGTCATCACCTCATTAATTCCTAATAAACAAGTTTTTATAAAAATGCTCACTGCTTCGGTAAATGATAAACTTCGACGAACCAGACGAAACCACGAAAAACTACCAATGAGTGAAGAAGATCTCTTTTTAAATTTTGTCACGGGTTTAACAAGTGGTTACTATCTTTATTTCCGCAAGGTTTATAATGATATTCAACTTGATCGCGCTGATTTTGAGTATAGTGCTGCTTATCGAGTGGCTAATTTTTATTGGATTCGAGAATATTGTTATGGCTCAATGTTTCGCTATAATGCAAGTGGTGAATTTAATATTCCTTATGGTGGGATTTCTTATAATCGGAAAAATTTTAATGAAAAAATCAATAAAATTTTTAGTCTTGAAACACAAGAACTCTTTAAAAATACTGCTATTGAAAATCAAGATTTCCAACAACTAATGACTTCCCTAACCCTGACTCAAGAAGACTTCATCTTTTTAGACCCGCCTTATGATACTGAATTCAGTGATTATGAAGGTCGCTCTTTTGGGAAAGAGGATCAAACACGTCTTAGAGATTTCCTAGCAAAGACGCCTGCAAAGGCATTACTTGTAATTAAAAATACTGATTTCATTTTTAATCTCTACTACGAACCACAAGATCAAAATGGGAATCCTATTTTTCATCTTGCTAATTTTGATAAGCAATATACCTATAATGTTCGAGCACGTAATGAACGAAATGTCGATCATTTAATCATTACAAATTATCCGATTGAATGGGAATAGAATAAATACTCCTTTATAAATGGACCTGATAAGAAATTAAAAAAACTTATCAGATCCATTTATTCTAATATTTTTATCTTTAAATAAAACAAAAAACCACTTATCATATACTCAATAAATCACATTGTTCAAAAAAAGAACAATAGGAGTAATCATAAATGATTTCATTTTATTCTCTGGCTAACCAACCATTGTTTTTATACCGTAACCTCTAAAAAACTCTGCGTACTCTTCTGCTGTTTCTCGTGCCATTGCTGGGATATGGGCTATTTTATACTCTTTACCTATTCGCTCATACTTAGTACAACCTAACTTATGATAAGGTAAAACTTGTAAGAGAGATACAGCAGGACCTAGCTCAACACATAATTCAGCAATTTTTTCCATGTTCTCTTTTTGAGTATTCAAACCTGGAATCATTGGGTAGCGAACTTGAATACTCTTACCTGCCGCCGCTAAACGACGTAAATTATCAACAATTAATTGATTTGGCTTACCTATCAATACTTTTGAAATTTTTGGAAACATACTTTTCAAATCATAAAGAAAAAGATCAGTATAATCTAAAACTTTCTCATAATTTCTCCATGAAACATAGCCAGACGTATCCACTGCTGTGTGAATATTTAATGCTTTGCATTCTTTTAAAATAGCAGCTGCAAAATCAGCTTGAACTAAGGGTTCGCCTCCTGATAAGGTTACTCCACCGGATGTATCTTCAAAATAGCGTTGATCTTTTTTAATTAGTTCAACTACTTCTAGTACTGACATCTCGTCACATGTGTGATAAAGTGCTTTCGGATAACAAACTTCCGTACATTTTTTACATTTTATACATTTACTTCGATCAATTTCAGGCAATTGAATCGTTTTCTTTTCGAATTTCGAATAAACCGTTTCTCCCGGAGTAATTGCCCCTTGATCGCAAGCTTTAAGACACATTCCACAAGCGTCTAAACCAATACATCCCATAGGAAAGAATGCTATCTCACCTTTTTTAGAGATCGAATCTGGACTATGACACCATAAACAATTTAAATTACAACCTTGTAAAAAAACTTCCGTCCGAATACCAGGTCCATCATTTAAGGTATACCTTTGAACATCAAAAACTAAGCCTTTTTTTTCTTCTTTCATCCCTAATTCATTCCTTTCTAGGATAATGCTTAATTTACTTTATCTACAATAATTTCCACTTGGTTTGTTTCAACATACTCTTTAGCCAAATCAGTTAAATAAAAATCTGCAGTTGCATAGACTTTCTTTTTGCTTAAAACATCTCGATGAGTAATTATTTTCTTAACAGGAGCTGTTGGTTTTTCTGAACTTTCTTTCGTTTCTTTTTCGACTACGATTGGTAAAACCGATTCATTAAAATAAGCCTTCATATATTGATGAAACTCAGTAATTTTAATTGAGATCATCCCTAGATCAGTTAAACGTTCTTGATAAGAATAGAGCAACTTGTTATACGCTTGATTTTGGTCCCATCCAGCTAATTTAGCTTGATTACTTTCAGGATTCCAACATTCATCAACTGCTATTAAAGGTTTTCCCGACATCAAAGTCCATTGAATCGCAATGAGACTCATCGTATCCGCAACACCCATCGCACTTTTTGCTAACGTATTTCTAGTTAATGAAGGTAAAATTACACATTCGGTTTTACTTATCGCTTTTCTAATACTTTCCAATGTCTCTAATTCAGTACCCAGCTCTTGCCATTTTTTCAGGTCAACCATCTTTTTAGCCGCTTCAGAGAAAATTAATTGAAAGGAAACTTGTTTATAATTATTCAGTATTTCAATCATCTCTGACTGATAGGCCAACGCTCCCGTAATAATTACAACTGCTTCTTTATTTTTTTGTTTTAAAAGTTTTTCAATCAAACAAATAAATTGTTCTTCGGACATTCTATTTCACCATCCTCACTTTAAAGAGATTAATTTAAAAAAACAGAATCCCCCTGTCTAAGCCCAGACGCGTTGGCCTCATCTGTATCTAAATGCAATTCCAAAGCATAATTTGGACTAACTCTGACTGTGACGTCATTAAAAGTTAAGGCTCTTTCCTCTAATGTCGTTACTGAAACGCCCTCTCCATCTCGCACACTAAATTCCATCGCATCTTCTGGCGTCATATGAATATGACGTTTGGCGATTATCACTTTTTCATCTAAATAAAGAGCTCCTTTAGGTCCAATAATAAAAACACTCGCAGATTTATCTAAGTCTCCAGACTCTCTTAGTGGCGGCTTAATGCCTAGTGAAAAGGCATCTGTTTGTGATATTTCGAGTTGGCTTTCTTTTCTAACTGGTCCTAATACTCTGACTTTTGAAATTGAATTTTTCATCCCTATCACGGTTACTGTTTCCTTAGCTGCAAATTGACCTGGTTGACTTAAATATTTCAGTTTTTCTAGTTCATAATTTTCACCAAAAAGCGTTCTGACATCATTAGAACTTAAATGAATATGTCTTGAAGAAACGCCCACTGGAATTACACCTTGTTTTCCTTCCTTCAAATAGCTTTTTATTTCAGATGTCACTTTTTGAATTAAAAATTCTTTTTCTAATTGTTTCATTGCTTACTTCACTCCTCAATAGACCTTATAAAAATAATAAGACTGGTAGATGATTACCAGTCTTACTTTTCACTCAACCTTTTTATCTTGTCGAAAAAGTTTTAAACCATCATCAACTTTTCTTTTTATCATTGTGTTTTTTATTATTTATCTTCTTGGATGTTGTTGTAGTCTTTTTTTGAGAGTCCTCTTTTTTAAGTTCCTTTGTTTCTGAATATTTCTCAGGCTTCACTTGCTCTACAACTTCACTTTTCATTTCTTTAACTAAACCTAAATCCGATTTTTCTTTCTTGATAACTTTCTTGATTTTTTCAGTATCAAAAGTTGTCAATAAATCATCGACAGGTTTTGCGATAACCCCACTACCTCTAAATTTACCCGACCTTTTAGCTACAGTCATTCCAGCATCAATTGCTGCGTTGACAGCACCGATGTCACCTTCAAAAAGAACTAAACACTTCCCCTGTCCTTTTACTTTTTCGATCCCTATTAGTTCTACATTTGATGCTTTTAAGCACACATCTGAAATTTCAATTGCTGCAACATAGCCAGAAAGTTCAATCATTCCTAATGATTTTTTCATCGATTCAATCTCCTTCGAATTGATTGTTTCTTAAAATGTGGCTTTACCTAAAGCAATTGGTTCATGTCCCATTGATCTAAAAACATTTTTCCCAACTTCTCTAGCGGCCATTACAGACTGCTTAACAGCACCTGAGTCACCTGTTACAGTAATAATAATTTGGTTGGAATAACCAGTCGAGTTAACATCTAAGTAATTGACTAAATCAACACTTGCTGCTTTTAATGCAGCATCAGCCATTACTAAACCAATCGCTGCTGGCCCTCCCACAACAATTCCAAATGATTTCCCAACTTCTGCATTAAATATCTTATTCAAAGCGTAACTTGCTCGAGAGGTATAATGAAACTCAATATGACCCGCATCCGTCATAAAAACATCACCCATATGTTTATCCACAGAACTCAGAACAATCTCGACCGCTCGACGAACGTCTGAAACATCTTGAGCAGCAAAGATAATTGTAGCACCTTGCCCAGCACCTTCTTTACAATCACGAGCTAATTGAATAGAAACTACCTCGGTATTAGTTTCTTTGACCGCATCATCTGCTGCCCAAATATGAGGGGCGCCACCCGTGCGGGCACTAATAAAACCAATCGCACTGTACTTTTTATCTAATCCTATTTTTTCACGTAATTGTGAATCAAGATTGGCAATTACTAGACCGACCGTATCACCTATTGTACTCCCTACAAATTCTGTAATGGCTTTAAATTTTTCAACTTCTTTTGTTTCAATTTTTTCTTCAATTACTTCAACTATTTCTGTTGGTTGATTTGAAATAAAGCACTGTTCTTTTTCAATTTGTGTTGATTGTTTATTTTGATCTTTCTTAATTTGCTTCTCTGTTTCTTCCAAAACTTTTTTCAATAACTCTAAGTTCAAGTCAAACACATCCTATTCTTCGATTTTTTTAGGAAGAATCTTTTCTAAATCAGTATGTGGACGTGGAATGACATGAACTGAAACCACTTCCCCTACATTTTGTGCTGCAGCAACGCCAGCATCTGTTGATGCTTTAACAGCACCCACATCGCCACGAACCATCGCTGTTACTAAACCCGAACCAATTTTTTCATACCCTACTAATTCAACATTAGCAGCTTTTACCATTGCATCTGCGCCCTCAATTGCAGCAACTAATCCTTTTGTTTCAATCATTCCTAATGCTTCTTGTCCCATTTTAAATTCCTCCTAGAGTTTTATGATAATTCTGAAATTTCAGTTCTTGTAATAATATCTTCTTGTAATTCTGGATCTAATCCGACAAACAATGCACTATATCCAGCAACACGAACAACTAGACTCTTATATTTATCAGGATACTTTTGAGCATCTCGTAAGCGTTTTGAACTCACTACATTATATTGAACATGTAATCCTTTTGAATTAAAATATGTTTTTAACAATGTTTCTAGTGATTTTTCACCTTTTTCGCCATCTACAGCACTTGGATGAAACTTCATATTCAATAATGTCCCATTTGAATTAATCAAATGATCAATTTTAGCCGCTGAATTTAACAATGAGGTTGGCCCATTTTTATCTCGACCATGGACTGGCGAAATACCATCAGCTAGTGGTTCCCCCGCACGGCGTCCATCTGCTGAAGCTCCCATTCCAGCTCCCATAGGAACGTTTGCAGAAACAGGATACAAACCTGGACTATAAGGTCCTCTGACTCCTTCTGCTTCTTCTGTCATCTCACAATAGCGAGTAGCTACCCAACTTGCTAATTCATCTGCCGCTTCATTATCATTTCCAAAATGAGGAACTTCCGCAATAAAACGACTTCGTAAAACGTCTTCATTTTCCCAATTGTTTTTTAATATTTCTAAAAACTCTGCTTTATTAACGATAGGATTATCAAAGACAAAGTGTTTTAAAGCCATTAATGAGTCTCCTGCGTTACTAACACCTACTCCAGCAGTCCCAGTTGCGTTATATTTTGCTCCACCATGAGTTACATCTAACCCTCTTTCCACACAAGGTTCAATCCCACAGGAAAGAAAAGGTAAGGGGATATTTTCTTGATGAACAATATCTGCAGTATTCGTAATTAAAGTAAAGTGATCAACAAAATACTGAAGTTGTTTTTCAAAAGCTGTTTTCACGTCTTCAAACGTTTCAAACTCACTTAGTTTACCTGTCTGTAATCCGGCTTGCTTCCCTGTCATTAAATTTTTACCATCATTAATAGCATATTCTAAACATGCTGGCATACTAAAGAAGGGCGCATCACCCGTCCCACCAGACCATGCATACTCATAACCTTGAGCACCTGGTTCAACACAACCGATAATCGCGTAATCTCTTGCATCTTCAATACTTTTACCTCGATTAAGCATCCCTGGAATAATCACTTCGTCATTATAAAGAGCTGGCATACCTAAGCCACCCTTAGTCACTTGAATAATTTTTGTCCATAGTTCTTGAGGGGTATCGTTCCACAACCGTGCCGTAATTGATGGCTGATGTAATCTAATATTGTTAGAAGCCTGTAAACACATATACGACAGATCATTCGTGGCATCTTTACCGTCACGCGTTTGACCACCAACACATAAGTTTTGGAACATTGGATAACCACCAAAAGCTTTCGTTGAACCAATTGGTCTCACTTTATTAATTTCTGCTAATTTAATCCATAAACATTCTAATAATTCCATACCTTCTTCTAAAGTCAATGTTCCTTTTTCTAAATCTGCTTGATAATAGGGAAACATGTATTGATCGAAACGACCTGGTGAAATGGAATGTCCGCTTGATTCCAACTGTAATACTAATTGGAAAAAGTAAAAAGATTGGCACGCTTCATAGAATGTCTCCGCTGGATGTGCCGGCACTCGATGACAAACTTGTGCGATTTCTAACAATTCTTTTTTTCGATAGATATTCGTTTCTCCTAAAGCCAATTCCAATGCTTTTTCTGCATAACGATTAGCAAAATCCATCACGGCTTGACTAACAATTGTAATCGATTTCCAAAAATTATAACGATCAATTTCGGTCCCATTTGCTGGGATGCCCATTTTTTCAATATTGTGTTCAGCTTCTTGTTTTATTTGTAAAAAGCCTTTGGTTAATATCGTTTGGTAATTTGGTGAATAGTGACCCACTCCTGAACAAATAATAACATCTGAACTAAACGTATAAACAGCTGAATTAGCAACAACATCTAACGTTTCTTCAGGTATCCGATGAGTCACCAAATCATTCACTGTTTTACCTTGCCAATAATCTTTAATTTCATGTAACTCACGTTTAACTGTTTCATCAACTAAAAAACGATCAGCCTCACGCTCTTCAAAAGGTTCATTATCTAATTCATCAATAATCCATTCAAAAGAAAACTCTGGAAAAACAGGAGAGTATCTAGGCTTTTTAGCCTGATTTCCGACAATCAATTCGTCTGTTCCAATCCAAATTGTCATTTTTTCCAGTATACGTTGCAATGCTTTAGCACGAAGGATCGGTGCTGGATCCGAAGCGAACTCTTGATAAGCTTCTGTTATTATTCTGGCACGCTCAGAACATAAACCAGGATCATCTTCAAAAAAACGTTGCTTTAACACATTTGCGCGGGGAGAAATTTTCGTATCAAACATTTAATAAACCATCCTTTCACTTTTAAACTTGTCCATATGCAGTTAAATATAATTTTTTAAGATCTTCTTTCGTAGGTTGATAAGGATTTGTTGGCGTACAATTATCTGCTATTGCCAAAGTTGCCATCGTTTCTAGCTGTGCTTCATACTCAGCATGGTCTATCTCAAGTTCAGAGATCCTTTGAGGCATATTCATTAAAGTACGTAATTGATTAATTATTAAAATTAAATTCTTCCAACCTACTGTTTCATCTTCCGCAGGTAGACCTAAAAGATTAGCTAAATAACCATATCTTTTTGCCGCTTCTTGAGAATGTTGAGCATTATATTCAATAACATAAGGCATCAACATCGCATTAGCTCTACCATGAGGAATATGAAAGACACCACCTAAAGCGTGAGCTAAACTATGAGTGATACCTAATGAAGCGTTCGTAAATGCCAAACCTGCCATACATGAAGCATTGTGGACTTTTTCTCTAGCTAGCATATTACTACCATCCTGATAAGCATCTAATAAGTGTTCCATAATCAATTTGACAACTTTTTCACATAGTGCATCTGTATAATCACTTGCTTTGGTTGATACGTAAGCTTCTAACGCATGACATAATACATCCATTCCTGTATCCGCTGTAATACTAGGCGGCACTGTTTTTGTAAAAAACGGATCGACAATTGCGATATCAGGGGTCATCCACTCATCAACTAAAGCCAATTTTCCATTTCCTACCGTAATCACCGTAAATGCAGTCACTTCTGAACCCGTTCCGCTAGTTGAGGGAATAGCCACGAATGTTGGTTTTTTAAAAAAAGCACCTTCCTTTTTTTTCATCTTCCACAAAGAGTACAAAATTCCTTTTGCTGCATCGATGACTGAACCACCACCTAAAGCAATCACAATCTCTGGTAATTCTTTTAAAAACACTTTAATTCCTTCCGCAATGACCTCAACTGTTGGATCTGGTTTAATGTCAGAAATTACAGTGTATTTAATTTGCTTATTTATTAAAATACTTTCGATTTTATCTACAGCTTTAATATTAACCATCGTTTTATCAGTAATAATACAAGCTGTTTTCCCTTGCAGTTTTTCTAACTGCTCTAAAGCATTTTCTCCAAAATATATTTTTGAATCTATTCCAAATTCTTGCATTCGTCTCCTCCTCTAATACTTATTTGTCAGTCTGGATTAAATCAACAATACCAACAATACACATGTCGGAAGTCAAACTTTGAAACTGATTCGATTGATAGCCCCAGTGAACCAAAACAATATCATTCTGACCTGCACCAACCGTATCAACTGCTACATAACTAGGTGACTTGGGGTCTTGAATACTTTCACCATTACTAGCGACTTCCTCGATTAAAAGAAGTTTAGCACCTGTCAACGCTGCCGCTTTTTCATTCGCTATTATTTTTCCAACAACCTTTGCTAGCATCATAGCCTTCACCTCATATCACTAACTTAACCAACTAAATTTTTCATTACCTCTGCTAATAATTTTTCAACTTGCTCCGTTTCAAGCGTGTTTTCCGTTGTTTTTTCAGTAAAACGAGTATCTTTATTTTCATTGACCTGACTATCCAATATTAAATCAGCAATCGCATCAAAACGTGTGTCTCTTTCTATCTCAACTTCTTTTTCTTCCACAAATCGTAAATCTTGTGCTTGTTCTGATTGAGGGTTACTTTCAAAATTTAATTCTTTAATGCCATAAGCTGCTTTTCGAACATTGATTAAGTTCAGAGGAGAAACATTATCTGAAATAGAACCACCACCAATTGCACCACATCCTAATGTTAGTGCTGGTGAAATATTAGTTGTTGCTCCAATCCCACCTAAGGCTGCAGGAGTATTCACTAAGACTCGAGAAACTTCTTTTTCTAAAATAAACGAGCGAATAATCACCTCATCATTTGAATGAATAACCAGCGTATGGCCTCTACCTTCATTTTCTAATAATGAATGACAAACCTTACAGGCTTCTTCCCATGAATTCACACAGTAGAAAGCTAGGATAGGGCATAGTTTTTCTCGTGAGAAAGGATTACTTCGACTAATTTCCGTTTGTTTTGAAATTAGTATTTTAGTTTCTGCAGGAACTAAAATACCCGCAAGTTTGGCAACTTCAACTGCACTTTTACCAACAACAACCGGATTAATCGTTCCGTTCGCTCGTAGTAAAAACTTACCAATCATTTCCGTTTCATCTGCATTTAAAAAATAACCATGATTACGTCTGACTTCCGCAATCACTTCTTGCTCAATCGACGCTTCGACAATAATGGATTGTTCTGAAGCACAAATCACTCCATTATCAAAAGTTTTACTTTTAAAGATATCTTTAACTGCTTGTTCAACATTTGCAGTCTTTTCAATATAAGCAGGTGTATTACCCGGTCCACCACTAATTGTTGGTGTTCCCGAAGAATAAGCAGCTTTAACCATTGCTCCACCACCGGTAGCTAAAATTAAAGATGTCGCTTCGTGGCTCATTAATTCTTGAGTTCCCACTAAAGTTGCTTGGTTTAAACAACTAACAATTCCCTTTGGTGCTCCCGCATCAATGGCTGCTTTTGATACGATTTCAATAGCTTCTAAGCTACATTTCACCGCATTCGGATGAGGTGAAAAAACAATCCCATTCCCTGCTTTTAAAGCAATTAACGTTTTATAAATAATCGTTGATGTTGGATTAGTTGACGGTGTAATTGCTGCAATCACACCTAAAGGAACCCCGATATCCAATGATTTATTTTGTTTGTCTTCCTTAATAATACCGACTGTTTTCATATCTTTAATCGAATGATAAACAGTTTCACTCGCAAATTTATTCTTAATAATTTTATCTTCATAATTTCCAAATTTTGTTTCTTCAACGGCCATCTTAGCTAATATTTCTGCATACTGAGTAGATACTTCTGCAATATTTTTTACAATATGATCAATTTTCTCTTGAGAAAACGTTGCTAATTCTTTTTGAGCTATTTTTGCCGCATTTACCAAATCTCGAGCTTCCTGAATGGCTAATAAATCTTTATCAAGTTTCTTCATCGTATTATCTCCTTAAATATAAAATTTAAAATGTTGCTTTACCTAAAGCTTCTGGCTCGTGACCCATAGAACGGAAAACGTTAATTCCTACTTCACGAGCGGCAATAATTGACTGTCTTACTGCACCAGAATCGCCAGTTACTGTGATAATAATTTGATTCGACCAACCTGTAGATTCAACATCAAGATAATCAACAATTTCAACATTTGCAGATTTAAGAGCTGCATCTGCCATTACCAAACCGATGGCTGCTGGGCCTCCCACTACAATTCCAAATGATTTACCAACTTCTGCTCCAAATATTTTAGCCAAAGCCAAACTTGCTCGAGAAGTATAATGAAATTCAATATGACCCGCTTCTGTCATGAACACATCACCCATATGTTTATCTACAGATTCTAAAGTCAATTCCACTGCACGACGCACATCTGAAACGTCACGTGCTGCAAAAATAATCGTAGCTCCTTGACCCGCTCCACCTTTACAATCCCTTGCTAACTGGATTGAAACAATCTCTGTATTAGTTGCTTTGACGGCATCGTCTGCTGCCCAAATGTGAGGGGCTCCTCCCGTTCGAGCACTTACAAAACCAATCGCACTATATTCTTTTGAAACACCAACATGTTCTCTCAGTTGAGAATCTAAATTGGCAATCACCAGACCTACCGTATCTCCAATTGTGCTTCCGACAAACTCTGTAATAGGTTTTACTGATATTTTATCCATCGCTATCTTCCTTTCCTAGCTATCTTAAACTTGCTTTAAATCATCCAAGCGAGTGCTTTAAAACTTTCCTTTACTCATCTCTAATTCTAGCTATATTTCAGTTCTTTTAACTTAACTATCATGCCCTCTTTCTTTGATTTTTTAACCTTTCAAATACAAAAACCAGGATTTTTTTGCTTTTAACTACAATAGTCAAAAAAATCCTTACCCCACTAAAAAAAGTAGGGTAAGGATTTTTTCTTTTCTTATTGATATATTTTCCGATAAACTGTTGGGGTATCCCCTTCATATTTCACAAAAACACGACTAAAATAATTGGCATCTGCGAAGCCTAGATCACTAGCTATTCGATAAATTGGAAGGTTCGTTTCCTTAAGTAGCGCTTTGGCTGATTGGATTCTCAGCTGATTGAGATAATCAATATAACTAATCTTCATCTTTTTTTTAAAATAACGACTAAAGTACTGCGGACTAAGATGGACATAGTTAGCAATATCGTTTAATGTCAGGTCTTCATTAAAATTCTGTTCAATATAAGTAAGCGCTTTACAAATTGGCGTGTCACTGGTATTGAATTGCGAACGCTTGGCTGGGGTTGTGGTGTTTTTTGTATGTTCTATTTTTACAATAATTTTTTGAATAGATTCAATTAAATTAATAGGGCGAACAGGTTTTAATAGATAATCAATTGTTTGTTCTTGAACAGCTTTTTGCATATAATGATAGTCTGAATATGCAGTAATCACAACCGTATATACATCAGGTAAAAACTCGATAATTTGACTCTGAGCTTCAAGTCCATTTAGTTCAGGCAGACCAATATCCATCAAAATAATATCCGGTTTTCTATTTCTGGCTATTTGAACGGCTTCGATGCCACTTGTTGCATCTTCACAAAGAATAATCTGATCACTTAAATTTTTTGTTATAATGGTCCGTAATGCTCGACGTTCCAATTGCTCATCTTCCACGATTAACAGTTTATACATCAAAATTCCTCCCTCTTTCTAAAAAACAATCTCTGACTTTGCTTTAAAATAAGGAAAACGTATTTGAACCTTCGTCCCCTGATTTAATCGGCTTGAAATATGCAGACCATACTTTTCACCAAAATAACCACGTAAACGTCCATGTGAATTTCGTAAACCTAAACTTGTATTTTCTTCTTTTTCATCCTCTAACAATGTTTCTAAACATTTTTCTTGGATACCGACACCATTATCTTGAACCACTATCTCAATATGTTCCTTTTCAAAACTGACTTCAACCTTTATTTTTCCACCTTTCTTCTTAGGCTCTAATCCATGAATCACTGCATTTTCTACCATAGGTTGAATAATCATCGCCGGTATCCGATAACCACAACTCTGTTCTAAATCCGAAACATGATATTCAATTCGATCGGTATAACGAATATGTTGAATATATAAATATCTTTTAATACTTTCTAATTCATCCACCAATCGTGGAAACTCCTCATATTGACGTAAATTATAACGCAACAAATCTGAAATACAATAAATCATTTCTTCCGTTTTAGGTGCACCTTCAAACATCGCTTCACGAGCCGCTGAATTCAATGTATTAAATAAAAAATGGGGATTTATTTGAGCTTCAATCGTTTTTAATTGTGCATCTTTTGCTTTTTTTTGAAACTCATATTTTTCTTCTGTTTCTTTTAACAATGCTTTTTGAGTAATACTTTTCATCCCCATTTCTGCAAAATAGTTCGCTAGAAAGCCATACATATCTAAACATTTATAGATATAATCTTCAGGTACCACGGGAATTTCAGCAATCGCTTGCCTTAATTCAGTCTCAGGTAAAGATAACTCTTTGGCTAATTCGGGAACATCAAAATTTTCTCTACGGTACTCTTCTCCTTCGATAAAAGCTTGTCCTCCTAAGACCGCACCAATCAAAACATCATCGACTATAATTGGAGCCGCACAATCCTTTAACCCCAAATAACAGTCATGAACACAAGTCTTTTTTTCCTTGAACGATTGATTTGTTATCTTCGTTCCTGATAATTCACAACGCCGAGCCCCTTCCTCAGACGAACGAATTAAACTGCAAAAAGAAATAAAGTTAACGAGTTCTCCTTTGGTATTCCCCTTAGGATCAGCCGTTATAACTGAGACATTTAATAGATTCGACAACTTTTTTTGAGCATACATTAATTTATCAACATCAATAATCTCTTCAAACAAGTAATTTTTGGTGCTTTTCATTAAGTTCCTCTCCCCTTATGTGACCTAATATACAAACAAATTATACTCAACTGGTTCTTTGAATGTCAACATGAGTCAATTGTAGAGATTTTCCCTCTCTCGCCTCTTTTCAGCCATTATTTCCAACTCTTTTATGTTACACTTAAAGAAACATAAAAAATATAATGTGAGGTCACTATGGACACAAACCAAATTAAAAACTGGCATCGCCTTTTCGATGTCAGCCAAAAAATAAATCAAATAAAACCGTGGAATTTCCTTAATGAAGAACAACTCTTAGTTCTCCAACTAGAAAATAGAGAGATCCCCGTCATCGTCAGTATCATTGGCTCTAATCAACACTGTTTCGGCCTTGTCCTCTTTCATACACCTCGTTCTCAAAAAATGATATCAAATCTTATGTTTGAGACAATTGATATCATTGACCCAATGTCTTATGAGGTTGCCATGCAAGAATCACTGACTTGCTACTTTAGTAATCGCGATGAACTAGATAAAGAAGACTATAAATTAGTTAAAGAATTAGGTTACTCTTTCCGTGGAAAACACCAATGGCTCCAATTTGTTGCCATGTCTGTTGGCCTTGTTCCACAGCAACTTTCGCCTGAAGAAGTCATCTTGTTTGCTGATTGTTTAGAATTACTCTATCCTGTTCTTTCTGAAATTACTCATAAAGAAAGCGATATGTCTGAAGTTCAAACACTGACTATCTCGCAAGAGAAAATGGAGACCTCTCAACTTCCTTATCCACTTTATGAAATAAACCGTTTGAAAAAAGAACCGTTTAAAAATGAACTGATGATTAAAAACCTCAAAAAACAACCAATGACTAACTTAGAATTAGATTTTACTTATATTTATACAAATCAGATTGATGAAGTGGATGAGATTGATGAAGTGCTAGCTTTAATTCTTGGTGTTGATAAAGCGAATGGTGATTCTTTAATCACTAACTTTGCCCTCGGTAATCATCCCATTGTTCCCATTGTTTTTGAAGATCTCAAAGAATTAATTATTAATATAGGGCGCCCTAAAAAAATAAATGTTCGTCTAGAAGAACTCTTTTATCAACTGGCTGATTTTTGTGATCAATTAGAGATCGAGTTGGTTCTCGAACCTGATTTAGAAAAGCTAGAAGAGGTTTGCGTTGACTTTATTGAACTCTTTCTTTAATTCGAATCAAAAACACTTCCTCTTTTTTAGAGAAAGTGTTTTTTTATTTTTCTTGGAAAAAAGCAGTCAAAATTTCACGAACCTCTGCCGTTGATTTTGTATTCATCAATTGTACACGTAAATCACTAGCTCCTGGAAAACCCTTCACATAAATCTTGAAGAAACGATGTAACCCCACAATTGAACGTGGCACATGTTCCGTATATTTTTCTTGTAAATCCAACTGTAATTGTAGTAAACCAAGTAGTTCTTCCGTTGAATGTTCACGTGGTTCTTTTTCAAAAGCATACGGATTTTTAAAAATGCCTCGACCTATCATAATACCATCAACACCATATTTTTGAGCTAACTCCAGACCCATTTGGCGATCCAAAATATCACCATTAATCGTAATTAAGGTCTCTGGGGCAACTCGGTCGCGAATCGCTAAAACATCTGGAATCAAATCCCAATGTGCTGCCACTTTACTCATTTCTTCTCGTGTTCGTAAATGAATAGAAAGATTAGCAATACCTTGTTGTAAGAGGTGTGTCAACCAAGGTTCCATTTCGGCCACATCTTTAAAACCCAGACGTGTCTTAACACTCACTGGTAAACCGCCTGTTTTCGCAGCTTGAATTAATTCCGCTGCCACTTCAGGACGTAATATCAAACCACTTCCTTTACCACGATCTGCCACATTAGGAACTGGACATCCCATATTTAAATCAATTCCCTTAAAGCCCATTTCAGCTAAACCAAGACTCATTTTTTTAAAAAACTCTGGGTTATCCCCCCAAATATGAGCGACAATTGGCTGTTCATCATCCGTGAAGATTAACCGTCCACGCACACTCTCAATCCCATCTGGGTGACAATAACTATCCGAATTGGTAAATTCAGTAAAAAAGACATCGGGTGCACCAGCTGTCTTCACAACGTGACGGAAAACGACATCAGTCACATCTTCCATTGGTGCTAAAATAAAAAAAGGCTTCGGTAACGCTGCCCAAAAATTTTCTGTTTCTTCTGTCATACTTTTATTCTCCATTTCCCTTAGTGTCTGACGACATTTCAAAATGCATAGTCATTATACTAATTATCCGTGTCTGACGCAAAGGGAAAGTTTTCGAGAACTTTTTCCATTTTAAATTTTATTTTTCTATAAATTTTGTTTAGTAACTTCAAAAAAACACTCTCTCTTAGAAAGTGCTTCTTCTTTTTCATTCTTTAATTCATTCCTCTTATCACTTCGGGTAACTCAGCTAACGTTTCAATCACTAAATCTGCCCCTGCTTCTAAATAGATTTGGCGAGCCTTTGCATATAACTCTAGTCTTTCTTCCTTAGAAAGTTCTTGCTGTTCCTGTAAAGATACCCCTACTAATGAGCTACCTTCAAGTAAACCAATGGTATAAATACCCGCATTTTTACCTTCTTCAATATCGGAAATCGTATCGCCAACTTTGATGACTTCTTCGATTGTTTGAATGGAAAAATGTTCCATAATCTTAAATAACATGTAAGGATACGGACGTCCAAATCCTTGAACCTTATCGGGCGTCATAATAATATCTGGCGAATACCCTTGATGTTCTGCAACGCCTTTAACGACTTTCATCATCTCACTTGTATAGCCTGTGGTACTTCCAATCTTAAGACCCATTTGCCTTAACTCATCGACAACCAGGGTCGTCCCTGATTTCACATCGGAATAATTTGCTAAAGTTTGCATAATCACTTCTTCAAAAGTGGCATAAATTCGTTCGATATCTCGTGTGGTTGGTTCCTGTTGATATAATGCCAACCACTGTTTTTTTATTCTTGGCATCGCAAGCATTGTTAAAATATGATCGCGTTTTTTCATCCCCATCGGTTGGCGTATTTCTTCTTTTAACACATCCAAACCTTCTTTTTTAAAGGCTTGATTAAAAGCGTCAACAGGTGCCATACAACCAAAATCAACCGTTGTCCCTGCCCAATCTAAAACGACCGTTGTTATCATTTTTGTAACTCCTCCATGTATTCTTTAATCAAGTCACTGACTTTCAACATATCTTCTGGATAAATCGCACCAATATTTCCAATTCTAAAACAAGTAGCATCACTCACTTTACCAGGATAAATGGCATACCCTTTTTCTTTCAGGTAGGTATAAAACCTAGAAAAACAAAAGGAAGACACTTCTGGATAATAAAAAGCGGTAATAAATGGCCCTTGGTGCTCTTTCAAGTACGCCTCAAAACCAATCGCTTGCATTTCATTACGTAGTATTTGATTATTCATTTGATAACGCTCGTGACGAACCGCTACCCCTCCTTCTGCTATCAATTCGACCAAGGCTTGATTAAAAGCTAAAACCGTGTGGGTTGGCGATGTAAACCGCCATTTTCCATCGATTTCCATCGCTTGAAACTGATCGTACAAATCCAAACTAATCGTTCGAGCTTTTCCTCGACTTTGTGCCAATGCCTTTCGCGAACAAATCACAAAACCAAATCCTGGTACACCTTCGATGCACTTGTTAGCACTTGAGATTAAAAAATCAATACCTAACGCTGCTACCTCAATCGGAATGCCACCAAAGCTCGACATCGCATCCACAATAAAGACCAATTCCTGTTCTTTCGCAATTTCGGCTAACTCTTCAAGTGGATTTAAAATTCCAGTGGTGGTTTCATTATGAACAACGGCTAGCATATTGAGCGCTGAATCTTCGGCTAATAACTGCCGAATCCGTTGTCCTTGTGGAACTTCATTTTCAGCACATTGATAAACCGTATGTGCAATTTGATAACGCTTCGCCATCTGAGCAATCCTCTCACCGTATGCTCCATTCGTACAAATCAATAATTTATCCTGAGGACCTACCACTGAACTGATGACAGACTCGACACAAAAACTGCCGCTTCCTTGCATTAAAACACTAGTATAATCTTTTTCTGATACTTGCGCTAAATTCAAAAGTTGCTGACGAATCGTTTGGGTAATTTGCTTATAGTCGTCATCCCACGTGCAATGATCCACCAACATCGCTTGTTTAACCGTAGTAGTCGTTGTCAAAGGACCTGGCGTCAATAATTTATAATCTTGTTTCATCTTAATTTCCTTTCGCTTGCTCAACTAATTTTTGGTGTTCTTGTAACAACTCTGGCGTTAATGGCTGACTGAAGGCTTTCACTTGACTGGCTACTTGAAGACCAGTCATTGATTCTCCTTCGTACAATGCGTTTGGGTAAATTTTTAATATTTCGGGACGTGCTTTAGTTAAAATAAGAGCTAACATTTTTTCAGCTTCGGGATTCGTTTTATCGCCTTTATCAATCACAGAGAGAGATTCTGTGAGAGTAAACGTTCCTTCTGTCGGCTCAACATAATCAATAGGTAATCCTTCCTTTTGATCTTTAATCGCCTGATGTCTTAAACCAAAACCAATGGCAACTTCCCCCACTCGAACTTTTTTCAAAGGACCCGAACCAGAATCTTCAACATGTGCACCCGCATTGGCATAAATACCTTTCAATATCGTTCGTGCTTCTGCTTCACCGTAAGTATCTAGTAAAGCCTGTACAAACAACCAGGCGGTCGATGATGAATTAATATCTGGAATGGACAGTTGACCTTTGTATTCCGGCTGTGCTAAATCTTTAAAGCTTTTTGGGGTGGTTAATTTAGCTTCTTTTAACGCTGCCGTATTATAAAAAATAACTCCTTCTTGAACCGTCATTGGGTACGCATATGGGGAGGTTTCTTGCAGCGCTTTAACTTCTGGTGTTACCTCTTTAAATAATTGATTCTTCGCTTGTGCACCCTCACTATAAAACGTACTCATCGTTATCAAATCGGCTTCGATTTTGTTCCCTTCTGCAAGTAATTTACCCCCAAGTTCTGAAGTCCCGAGTGATTGTAAAATATACTTATTTTTATAACCATTATTATCTAATGTTTTTTCGATCACCTTCGCTGGTTCCTCGTCAGCATTCGTATAAATAACCACTTTCTCACTTTTGGCTTGTCCTTGACTACATGCTCCGAAAAGTGCGACTAAACCGATCATTGACAGCCCTGATAAAATTTTTTTTAACCCTTTTTTCATTTGTTTGAATTCTCCTTATCCATGTTTGAATGATTAAACGCATACTCAAATTAATGAGTAATAACAAAAGCGATAGAATAAAAATATCCGTAAAACGACCAAAATGTTGAAGCTCTTTAATCTTTGTAGTCATAACCATTGTGTTCGCACTTGTTAGAAAAACAACAGCACTTATTGTCACCATTGCATTTGTAAAATAATAGCTAAACATCTCTAAAATCGTGACTTTTGAATTAGGAATAACAACTCGCCATAACGTATCTTGCCAACGATCTCCCATCATTTTCCCTGTGTTTTCCCAATTTTTATTCATTTTTTGTAAAGCGCTTTTCGCCATTTGATACGGTGTTGAAAAATAATGAATGACATTAACAGCGACGAGTATTAAAAAAGTGTTATGAACTAAAGTTCCTCGAAAAACCAACAAATAACTAATCCCCAAAACCATCCCAGGTATAGAATTCGTTATCATGGAAAAATGATCAATCCACTTCAGTACTTGATTTTTGTGTGAGGAACGTGCTGTTAAAACCGCTGCAAGATAAGCAAAAAGAGTGCCAACGACTGCGGTCAGAAAACCAACAAAAACACCATTTCTTAAAGTTAATAAAAGTGTAGGTTCTGCAAAAAAATTCAAAAAATGCGTCAACGTTATGTTTAATTGATAAGGCCACATTTCAAGAAATGGAATGACCAACATAATAGCGAAGATCGCTATTAAGGTTAAAGAGATCATTAAAAACAGCCCCATAAACAAGCCATCACGCCAACGATTTTTACGCACCGTCATTAAACTTTTCTGATCATAGAACGTATCTTTCTTTTGAAGATGACGTAGCAATAAAATACTGAGGACAGAAGGTAACAACATCGTCAAAGCAATCACCGCTCCTCGTGAAAAATCAGGAACAGCCCCCATAAAATAATCATATAAAAGCGTTGTAACAAAGATATTCTGACCACCAACTGCTGTTGGTATACCAAAATCAGTAAAGCTCATAAAAAAAGATTGAACCAAAGCTACACCGAATACCTTTGTTAAAGGTTGTAAAATAGCTGTTTTTAATCCACGCCAAAAGGAATCTTCCATTAAACGCGAAACAACCATAAAACGTTTGTCGATATATTGCATCGCATCATTCATCAATAAAAAAGTCACCGGTAAAGCATAGATGACTAACCCAATTACCACCCCGTTCATCCCATAAATCGAAAACCATTCTTTTTGGAACACTTTACTCCATAAACCTTGCTTACCAAAAGAATAAATCAAGACAAAACCATAAGTAATGGTCGGTAAAAGCATCGGTAAGACTAATAAATGATTCGTCAGACGTTTAAGTTTCGGAGGGATATCCGTAAAATTCATCCCGTAAGCTAAGAGAAAGCCCAAAAAGGTCGTCACTACCGCAACGAGTATCGAAATAGATAAACTATTACCAAAGGCCTTCAACCATTGATTATCTTGAAATAATTCATAAAATAAATGCAAAGATAACTTTCCTTCACTAACCAAAGCTTGCCAGATAATCATTAACAAGGGTAAAAATAAAAAGACTAAGAAAAATAAAATAATGACTGTTTGGAATAGCTTTTCCAAGGGAAAACGTTTAATCATACGACTTCCACAGCTTTCAAACTTCGATCAAATATCTTTTGAATATTCAAACGTTTTATTTCAAGTTGATCGACGATTAAGTGCTTCACAAATTGATTACCGACATTGCTAACAATTTCATCTGGTGTACTAAACTGGGCAACCTGACCATTATTCAGCACTAATATTTTATCTGACATTGTCAGTGCTTCTTCTGGATCATGTGTGACGATTATCGTTGTTAAATTTAATGTTTTCGCAATCGTTTTAATCCGCTCTTTAATGGATTCCTTAATCACACCATCCAATGCACTTAACGGTTCGTCTAATAATAAAACTTTCGGTTTCATAACTAAGGTGCGCCCCAACGCAACTCTTTGTTTCTGCCCTCCAGATAATTGTTGGATGGGTTTGTTTAAATGTTTCTCTAAATCAAGTAACTGAATTAACTCCTCCAATTCACTTTGATTGGTTAAGCCTTTGTTTCGTTTCAAACCATACGTTAAATTTTCATAAGCATTTAAATTTGGAAAAAGGGCATAGTCTTGGAACACAATATTAAAAGGACGATGTTCCATGTTAATCTTTGTTATTTCTTCATCATTAAAGAATAACTGACCACTTGAAACGTTTTCCAGTCCTAAAATAATATTAAGTAAGGTTGTTTTACCAGAACCAGAAGCTCCTAAAATTGAAACTACCTCACCCGTTTCAATTTCTAAACTGATGTCCTCTAATACTGCCGTTGCACCAAAACTCTTCGAAATTTTTTGTAATTTAAGCATCTTGTTCCCTCCTAATACAGCAAGATTAACAGCTCAATGTAAAATAATGACACTAAACATGTATAGAGTATGTAAATGCTTGTTAATTTTCTGTAAAGTTGAAAAACAAAGAATAACTGAAAATAAAAAAAGACACCTTTTCGCTAGAAAGTGTCTTGTCCAATTATCTTTTTAATGGATATATCACTGGTAAATTTTCTTCCAGTTCACCGATAACTACTTTTTCTATCAGCCCTAATTTTTCAAAATAAACCGTCATTTCAGCTACTGTTAAAGGGAAAACCATCGAAAACCGATTGTTTTTACGTTTATAAAAATTAACAATGACTTGATTATTTGGGAGACTTTCAATTTGAATAGACTCATAATACTGATACTCACCTGAAAGAACACCCAAACGAATCAGATGATCTTGTGCTAGTCCCTCTTTCAAAAAACCAATCGAAAGAAGAAGGATAGAAAAACAAGCTAATTTGATTTGATTATGTAACTCTGGTTGCCAAAAGACAATGAAGATAGCAACTGATAGCAGCAGCGCCAGTAAACGTTTCACCCAACTTACTCTTGCAGTTACGATTAAATTTTTTTGTTCTTTAATTTGCAATATTAATAATAGTAATAAAAAACCACTGATTACAATTGCTTCTGCCATCTTACTCATCCTTTCAAATTACCATTCAGCGATAGTACCGTCATAATGTTTCCAACTTGGATTAGTCCAGATTAAACCTTCTTGAGAAATTTCTTTTACTCGATCTTCGTCCATCTCTAATCCCAATCCTGGTTTCGATGGTAAATCAACATAACCATCTTTATATTGGAATATTTCTTTGTTTTTAACAAAATCAAGTAAATCAAAGCCTTTATTGTAGTGTATTCCTAAACTTTGTTCTTGAATAAAGACATTTGGTGTACAAGCATCTACTTGCAATGTCGCCGCTAGTGCAATCGGACCATATGGAGCATGTGGAGCTACTGCAATATCATAAGCTTCTGCCATCGCTGCTATTTTACGAGTTTCCAAAATCCCACCACAAAGGGCAACATCTGGTTGAATCACATCAATAGCACCTTGTTTAAAGATATTTTTAAACTGCCATCTAGTATACAGTCTTTCACCTGTTGCTAATGGAACTGCCACACTATTAGCAATTTCTTTAAAATATTCTTCATTTTCTGGTAAAACAACTTCTTCTAAAAACATCGGATGATAAGGTTCTAAAGCTTTAGCTAAAACTTTTGCCATTGGCTTATGTACACGCCCATGAAAATCAACGGCGATATCTAATTTATTTCCAAATTTCTCACGAATCGAAGCAACTCTTTCAACAACTTCTTCAACTTTTTCATATGAATCAATATAGTGCAGTTCTTCTGTTGCATTCATCTTAATTGCCGTAAAGCCACGATCAAAACGATCTTGTGCTTGCTCTACAACCTCATTTGGACGGTCGCCACCAATCCAAGAATAAACTTTAATTTTTTCACGAGCTGCTCCTCCCAATAATTCATAAATGGGAACACCTAACGCTTTTCCTTTAATATCCCAAAGAGCCATTTCTAATCCCGAAACAATCGTTCCGTTGATTGGGCCCCCTCTAAAGAAAGAGCGATGCATCTCTTGAAACAAACGTTCAATTTCAAAAGGGTTTTGACCTAATAAAAAGCGATTTCCTATTTCATAAGCTCCTGCAACAACCGTTTCTGTTTTTGTTCCTGAAATCATTTCTCCCCAACCATCAATACCTTCGTCAGTTGATACTTTAACAAAAATCCATCTGGGTTTTACTTTATAAACTTTAATACCTGTAATTTTCATTATCTATCCATCCTCCCAAGTTATGCTTCTTGATTAATCGTTGCATTTACATTTTTAATTTTTTCAAAGAAATACCACGCTGCTCCAAATACTGCTAATAAGATTGGAATACCAATTAATGGTTTATAGGTAAATGCAATGAAAACTAAATAACTCTGAATCATTGCTGTTGCTGCAAATGAAGAAATTAGCATTGAACTTGCACCTAAATCAATTCCTACTTTTTTAGCAATAGCAGTTAAAACTGGGGCTGTTGCTGAACCACACCATAATAATGAAGCAGTTATCGCAATCCCGATCACAATATTTTTTAATAAATTACCTCGAGTTAATGCCACAACCATCGCTACTCTGAAAGGTACTACTGCTAAGTCAGCAAAAGGAAGTACACGGTTTCCAGGTAATACAAGTGCTGTCGCAATCGTTAATGGAATAATGATTAATGCCGTTGTAATAACGTCCGGGTTTCCTACAACAACTGCTGCATCTAAACCAATAAATAAACGACGTCCTTTAAATTTTTTTTGTGACCATTTTTGAGCAGCATCTGAAATAGGCATTAGCCCTTCCATAAATAGAGAAGTCATTTTTGGAATAAGAACTAAAACAGCAGACATACTAACCCCTAACTGTAAAACTGCTTTGATATCATAACCAGCTAAAAAGCCAATTGCAATTCCAATTATTCCTCCCATAATCATTGAATCCCCGAAGAAACCAAGATATTTTTGAGCATCTTTAATCGTAAATTTAGAATTTCTAAAAAAAGGAATACGATCCAGTAACCAATTTAATGGCCACGCAATGACTAATGAAGATAACGCTGAAACTGTTGGCAATGAAACTCCTGGAACACCAAAGAAATCTTCCACCATTGGTTGAGACCAATCTGCTAATTTGAACGTAATCACAGCCATAATAATAGAAGACCCAACGCCCAAGAATACATTGTCAGTTACAAAGAAAACCATTACTCCTACAATTGCCATATGATGATAATTCCAAATATCCACATCTAATGTATTGGTCCATTTCAAAACTAATAATATAATATTGACTAATAAAATAGCGAAAATTAAAATAGCAATAATTGGAGATGCCCACGTTACTGCGGCAATCGATCCCCATCCTACATCTAAAGCATCTAACTGAACACCTGTCCGTTCAACCATCGCTTTTGCTGCTGGCCCTACATTAGTTGTCATAAAATCTAAAATTAATTTAATTCCGGCAAAACCAATTCCTAATGTTAAACCTGACTTAAAAGATTGAGAAATTTTCAATCCAAAAATCATCCCTATAATCGTTATAATGACTGGTAACATAACTGTTGGTCCAGCATCGATAAAGAAGTTAAATACCCCCATGATGTAACTCATCATCTTATCCTCCTAATTTTTATTGCGATTATTATCATTTTAAATGACTTAATATTTCTTCCATTGTTTGCTCTGCGCCAATTCCTGTTAAAATTGACATTCCTTTGACAACAGGTACATCACCTGTTTGTCCTTCAAACTGACCTGTCGTTACTAACAAATCATAATTTGCAACTTTACTAGGTACTTCCATTAATTTTGTTTGTGTTGTTTCTACATCGACACCTTGTTCTGTTAAGTACCCTTTGACCTTAGATGCTACTACCGTTGATGTTGCAATTCCATTACCACACGCGATTAAAATTCTTTTCATTATTAATTCCTCCTATTTTTAGGCAACTGCCTTTTTTAATAAATTTAATAATTCTGTATCAGTTATTGCATCCACCATTTCTTGACGCAATTCTTCATTTTGAATAATTCCTACAATTTTTTGTAACATTTCGACTTGACCATGAGGTTCACCAATAGCCATCATGATAACAATTTGAACCGGCAATGTTTCTTGATTGTTTTCCATATTATGAAAAGGAACTGCCTTCGCTAAGGTTGCAATAGCTAATGTTGTTTGATCTACTAGTTCATAATTAGCATGTGGAATAGCTACACCTGGCTCTGCTGAAGGTAATCCAGTTGGATATTCTTTTTCTCTTTTTTGGATTGCAGTAATATATTCTTCCTTTACATATTTTTTTTCATAAAGTTGTTTCGCTAAAAAGTTTAAAATCTCTTCATCTGTCTCTACTTCAACATTACGAAAAACCAATTCTTCGTTTAAAAGTAATTCCATTACTTTTCCTCCTATACGGCAGCCAACACATTTTGCAGTGACTGTTTTAAATTTTTGATTTCTAAATTTTGAATATCTTCTACATTAAATATTCCAGATCCCATACCAAGATAGCTTGCTCCATTTGCAAAAAACTCTTGGCTGTTTAAAGATGAAATACCACCGACACCCATAAGAGGTAATTGACCTAATGGCGCTTGAATATCTTTAAAAAACCTTGGTGTGACTACACTAGCTGGGAAAATCTTTACAATATCTGCACCCAATGAAAACATCTCATTAACCTCACTTGGGGTCATTGCAGCTGGTACAGAAATAACGCCTTTCCTTTTAGCTAACTCAAGCATTGATGCTGTAAATACATGTGGTCCTAATAAAAATTTTGCACCTGCTTTAATAGCTTCTTCTGCATCTTTTAACGTACGAACAGTGCCAGCACCTATATAAATACGCTTACCAAATTTATTATTTAATTTTTCGATATGTTCAATTGCATTTGGTGTGTTCAATGTCATTTCAACTGCAAATTTATCTTCCATACCTTCCATTGCCAATAAAATTGCTTCCGCTTGTTCATAAGTATAGCCACGCATAATAATCGTGAATTTCGGATAGTCTTCTAACTTCATCTCGCTTCCCCCTTATGTATTTTGTCTAATAATTTGATAAACACGTTTTACATCTTTTTCTTGCAGTAATTCAGTTAATAATAAGTCATTATTACTAATATCTGCTATCTGATTCACTGCTCTTAAATGGCGAGTTAAATCATAAAAAGATAATGGATAAATGAAATGAACTTTATTACCATTTGGAAAAATAATTGGTTTTTTAGAAATAAGTAAACTCACGCCATCTCGAAGAACGCCATGTTCAATCGTTGTATGAGGAATACTTGTTTTTAGACCAAAATATCCCGTATAGCTATCTGTCTCAATCTGTTTTTTACAGTCTTCACTAAACTCTTGATTGATAATTTGATTATCTAACAATGGTTTACATGCGATTTCTAACGCTTGTTTCCAAGTGTATTCTTTATCTGTAATTGTAATATAATCTGGTTTTAGATAATTTGTTAAAGGTGGTAACGTTTTAAAATTTTCCAATGGTGAATCTTGTTTTTCTCTTAATAGAAAATATTCCAATTCATCTCGTAAATCTTTTACTTTATGAATTGTTGTGTATTTTCGAATAAGTGCTAATAATTCATCTGCAGAGGTACCAATATCATTTATCCCTAATTCCTTTAACACTCGATACCTTAGTCTAATTTGTTCCTTATAAGTCATAATAGGATCCACAATAAATTGAATAATTTCACTTTTTAACGCTGTCGTCGTAAAAACCAAATCATAATCAGAAGCAAACGTATAAAATTCTCTAACAGATAAAGAAGATAAAAAATGAATTTCTGGAAATAGTTTCTTTAAATTTTCGCGCATCAATTTTGAAACAATAATTCCATTCTCACAAACCACAACGGCTCGTGGTTTCTGACTATCACCGTTGCTTGCACTAGTCAATTGAAAACCAAAATAATAAGAAAGTAGTTCTAACTCATCATTAGGAAAAGCTTTTCCTAACCAGTTTTCAGTAGGTACTACTAACTCTTTCATCAACTCATTTAAAATGCCGTGATTACTATCTTTAATTAAACTATCTAGTGAATAAATACCTAAACTTAAACTATGCTTTATTCGAAAACAAGCAGGTCTTAAATGGCTTAAAATGCGTCGTTCAAAATTTTCACGATTTTCAATAACAATCAACGTTTGCTTTTGAAAGTTATCAACCATCTTTTGAATCAATCTTTTTAGTTCCGCATCTGAGTCATACTCTTGAGTTGTTTTCCGTTCAAAAACATTAGAAGTTAAGAATAATAAAGCAATCCATTCAAGATAATCTTGATTGATCGACCATGGACGATCTTGAATTAAAACATTTAAAAATTTATACTCTGGTGTCATCTGGACATTACCTTTAAAAAAACCAGATACCTTACTTGAATTTTTTAAGGCTCTCTGTAAGACAAAACGAACCGCCGACTGTAAATAATCAATCGATTCATCTGAATAACTTACATGAAGCATTTGCTCCATTCCATGAATTAAATGAATAGTCTCTTTCTCAGAAACTAAAGAAACGAGCTGTTCTTTCAGTGATTCATTCCTAAAAAACTTATGCTGCTTAACCAAATCAGACAAAACCTGTAAAATTTTATGTTCATTCCCTTTTAACTGATAACCTTGTTGTCGATTATAATCAACAGACAGATTATATTTCTGAACCAACCACTCAATACGTTTAAAATCCTCTAAAATAGTATTTTTACTTACGCCTAGAACATCTGTCAGGTGATCTAAACTAACATAATCCAAATTAGTAATTAAAAATGCCAATAGCAACGCTGCTCGTTCACTTTCAGAAAATACCGTTTCTATCACAAGTAATTCACTAGAGTGACAATTTGTATCGTTCGCGATTATTCTAACCACTTCTAATGGGATTTGAAAATCTCCAGTGTGATTACGAATAATTTGAGGTATTTCTTTATGCGCTAATTCTTCATTAAATTGATTAATTGAATAATTAATCTGTCGTCTCGTTAACCCTAATTCATTAGTTAATTCTGCCATTTTTATCTCAGGGTTTTTTATCAAAAGTACAAGAATATTTCGGATCCGTTCATTCATGCTATCTCCTCCTGATGTATTCATTATAATTCTTTTTTTCCCCTATCTCTTTTTTTTAACTTTAATTTTTGTCACAGTAACCGTTACCAATTGTCACAGTCTTGAAAAAATATTCTGTTGAAACTATTTATTTTTTTAACAAAAAAACACTTCCCAAAGGAAAGCGTCTTAGAGTAATCTGTTTTTAACATTTTTCTGACTTTTATTTTATAATCAAGCCTAATTAAAAATCTTTGGTCCTTTACGCATATTTCTACGATCATTTTTAGGTGCATCCATTTTTTTCACTCGACCACCTGATTGTTTATTTTTAATGATCTCTAACATTTTTTCTTTTGCATTCATCTCTCTCGCCACCTTCACTAATAACCTTTATAACTTTAACATACTATTCTTAAATAACAGCATTTTTTTAATAAAAAAAACACACAAATAAACGCTTCAAACCACGTCATTGGACAGTGAACTGGACGGATGGATGGAAATTTACTATAGAACCATTTTAATCAATAAAAAAGAGGCTGACCCAAAAGTCTCTTGAATAAACACAAAAGGAACAAAATCTTTTTTGATTTTGTTCCTTTTTTTGACGAAAAAAATAGCACTTTCCTTTATAATTAAAGTATCCACACAAAAATTAAAAGGAGTGCTATTCATGTATAAAAATTATAACACGAAACAGATGACTTTATCATTAAATCTAGAAGTTTATTTAGAAGAGAACGATATCGCTTTTGCGATTGATGAATTAATTGAAAGTATCCCTGATAATATTTTTTCATCTTTTGAGCATAAAATGGGAACATCGTCATATCATCCAAGAATGATGATGAAACTTATTTTGTGTGGCTATACTCAATCTGTTTTTTCAGGTAGAAAAATTGAAGCTATGTCGAAAGATAGTATTCGTGCGATGTGGCTAACTCAAAATCAGTTTCCAAACTTCAGAACAATTAATCGTTTTAGAGTGAACCCTTTGGTTCAGCCAATACTTCAAGAATGTTTTGTTCAATTTAGAACTCAGCTTGTTTTCCAACAGTTGATTGATGAAGATGCTATATTTATTGATGGAACAAAGTTAGAGGCTAATGCAAATAAATATACATTTGTTTGGAAAAAGAGTACACAACGATATGAAGAATCATTAAGGAAAAAATCAAAAGCTTATTATCAGCAGTTAGTAAAAGAACAAATTATACCTTCTATTTGTTCAGAAGATGAAGAACTAGATAATGAACAGTTAGATCAAATCATTAATAATTTAGAGGAAAAAGTAACAGATTTAAGTGAGAAGATTGAAAATAGTTCAGACACTCAAGTAAGAAAAGAACTTCGTTCAGAACGTAAAGAACCTAAAAAAGCGCTAAAGGCGTTTTCTGATTTTATCAACAGAAAAAATAGATATAAGATTCAGCATGAGATTTTTAGAAATAGAAATAGCTATTCAAAAACAGATCACGACGCAACTTTTATGAGAATGAAAGATGATCACATGATGAATGGACAATTAAAGCCCGGATATAACGTTCAAATAGCAACTAATCATCAATATGTCTTAGCTTATGAGACTTTTCCAAATCCTACGGATTTTAAAACGATGATTCCGTTCCTAAATACTATTAAAAAATCGTATTTCGACTTACCTACTTATATTGTCATAGTTTCCGGTTATGGAAGTGAAGAAAATTATCAAGCTATTTTAGATGAATTTGAACGAATACCCTTAATTACTTATACAATGTATCAAAAAGAACAAACTAAGAAATATAAACAAAATCCATTCATTCCTGACAACTGGACTTATAATGAATTAGAAGATACGTACAATTGCCCAAATAATCAAAAAGTGAAATTTAAAAATTATTCTACTCGAACAGATAAGTACGGATTTAAAAGACAACTTAAAATGTATGAATGCGAATCTTGTTTAGATTGCCCAATTAGAAGTTTGTGTACTCGTGCAAAAAGCAATAAAAATCGAGTGATTCAAAAAAATGGAAACTGGGAATACTTTAAGGCTCACGTAAGGGAGCTATTACGAGACGACATTACAGGTAAAATTTATCGTCAGAGAAAAATAGATGTGGAACCAGCTTTCGGAAACCTGAAGGCTAATTTGGCGTTCAATCGATTATCTGTAAGAGGAAAAAATAAAGTATCACAAGAATTAGGATTTGCGTTTATGGCACTAAATTTGAGGAAACTAAGAAAGAACAGGAAGGATAAAAGACCAAAAATAAGAAAAAACAAGCATTTTGAAATGACGTTAGTCATTTTTGAATGCTTGTTTTATTTTAAGAGACTTTTGGGTTAGCCTCTTGAAATGTTGATATAGAATATATTAACGTTTTGAGAACTGACTAGCTTTACGAGCTTTTTTAAGACCTGGTTAAACAAAATTGCTTTTCATGTAAATAGATACGGTTACATATCAAGGTTTACTTAGTAAGTTTCAGAGGGCCTTTTTCATCTAAAAAAATTGAATACATTAAATACATCCTTTCTCAAAAGTAATATTTTTTACATTTTTTTCACTATAACCGTTCTATTTCCCACCAACTCACAAACATTATATTTATTTTCTATTGTTCCATTCTTATTCTCTGCTATATCTATTATAGTTAAATCTGTTATGATTTGATAACTGCCATTTATTTGAAAAACATTTACTTTTTTTAATAAAAAAATGATATTGATTGAAGCATAATTATTTTTTGTATATATATAACCTACAAATGCTAGTAATAATATATTAGAAATTAAGCTTCCAAAACTATTTATATCTAGCGACAACATTGGAATTATATAAGTAAACATATAATTTAATATATCTACATTTTCAATTTCTATAGGCTCTGCTTTAAAAATATTAAAAAATTCCTTTGGTTCATATTTTTTAGTTTTAAAGTTCTGTTCTTTTATTACCAATTGATATAATTGATATGTTAATTTTATTGATATTATTGTTACTGATAGTAACAATATCCAAAATACATTTCTACTATCTAAAATGAATAATCTTATTGAATAACACTGAAAAAACTCTTTATCCATCACTCGTTCCAGACTTAAACCAATTTGGCTAATAGACATATTTTGAATTATTAACAATATAAACAAAGGTAATAAAGACGATATATATAACTTCCATCTATATCTCATATTACATCACTCCATTTAATTTTCAGTTATATTACCTAGCATGAATGTTTTCCCATACGCATCTATCAAGAGGTTTAATAAAGAAATAATTTGTTGATCATTATTTTTATCTATTACTATTTGATTTGAACTATTTAATTCAAGTTCCAAATTAACTTCTGATTTTGCTGTATTAAAATTCTCTTTAAAAGTTTCTATCTCTTGAATAGGTTACACTTAGTTGAACAAAAAAGATAAGGTGTCTATACTTAATAA
>NZ_JBQEIL010000008.1:0-114838 GCF_052102835.1 Vagococcus sp. | reverse complement strand
TTTATTAAGTATAGACACCTTATCTTTTTTGTTCAACTAAGTGTAACCTATTCAATGATTCATTGAGAATAAAGCTGATTGCTCTAAAATCAGCTTTTTTTATATCACAAGATTAGCACTCTGTTATTCTATCTGCTAACAATGTGAAGTAATTGTGTCATTTTTGTGTAAAAATCATTAAATTCTGACAATTCATTTGTCATCTAAACAACGGTATGATACATTAATTTTGTAAATCGCGAAAGGAAAATGGAAATGGATGATTTAACAAATTTTTTGAGATATTTAGATGTTGAGCGTCAATACTCCGTTTTGACTCAGTTAGCTTATGAGGAAGATATCGTGAGTTTTTACCATTTTTTAGATGAAACAGGAGAAGCTGATTTTAAATCAGTCACTGTTCAAGAAGTTAGAATTTATTTAGCCTATTTGTATGATAAGCGTTATAGTCGTAATACAATTAGTCGCAAAACCTCAAGTCTACGTTCATTTTATCAGTTTTTATTAAAAAATAAAGTTGTTCAAGAGAACCCATTTAGTTATGTTAGTTTAAGGAAAGGTTCTTTTAAATTGCCCCGTTTTTTTTATGAAAAAGAAATGGAAGCTTTATTTGAAGCAGTTGAAGGGGATGAGCCTTTAATTCAAAGAAATCGAATGATTTTAGAAATACTTTATGGCTCTGGTTTAAGGGTTTCTGAGTGTGTCGGTTTAAAATTAAGAGATATTGATTTTGAAAATCATGTTTTCTTAGTTCATGGTAAAGGTGACAAGGAACGTTATGTTCCATTTGGTACTTTTGCAGAAGAAGCAATGCAATTATTTATTGACAATGGACGTGTGGAGTTAATGATTTCGTTAGTTAATTCGCATAGCTTTTTACTTGTCAATCATCGAGGAGCCCCGTTGACAGCTCGCGGTGTTCGGTATATTTTAAAATCAATTATTGAAAAAAGTAGTTTGACGACCGATATTCATCCTCACATGTTACGCCATACATTTGCTACTCATCTACTAAATAATGGGGCAGATATGCGTACGGTTCAAGAGTTATTGGGACATGCTAGTTTGTCATCTACACAAATTTACACCCATGTGACGACAGAAAATTTACAAAAAAATTATCGTCATTTCCACCCACGTGCGTGAAGAAAACAAAAACTAAAATTAAATTGAAGGAGTTTTTTTATATGGGATATACAACATTTCATTCTACAACAATTTGTGCAGTCGAAAAGGACGGAAAATTTGCAATGGCTGGCGACGGTCAAGTTACAATGGGAGAATCTGTTGTCATGAAGGGAACAGCTAAAAAAGTTCGTCGTATTTATAACGATGAAGTTGTTGTTGGCTTTGCGGGAAGTGTTGCTGATGCCTTTAATTTAGAAGGAAAATTCGAAGCTAAATTAAACCAATACAAAGGTAATTTAATGCGTGCGGCTGTTGAACTAGCCATGGAGTGGCGCAGTGATAAAATGATGCAAAAATTAGAAGCAATGTTAATTGTTATGAACGATAAGGAAATGTTAGTTGTTTCTGGTACGGGTGAAGTTATTGCGCCAGATGATGGTATTTTAGCTATTGGTTCTGGTGGTAATTATGCCTTAGCAGCAGCGAGAGCAATGAAGCGTAACGGACGTGAAGGTATGTCAGCTGGCGAAATTGCTAAAGAATCATTAAAAGTTGCGGCTGATATCTGTGTCTACACGAATCATAATATTGTTTTAGAGGAACTATAAGGAGCGAATAAGATGAATACAAATACAATGCAAAAAACACCAAAAGAAATTGTAACAGAGTTAGATCAATATATTGTAGGGCAACAAGCCGCTAAAAAATCAGTAGCGGTTGCTTTAAGAAATCGTTACCGTCGAATGCTATTAGATGAGGAAATGCAACAAGAGATTACCCCTAAAAACTTATTAATGATTGGACCAACTGGTGTCGGTAAAACTGAAATTGCTCGTCGTTTAGCTAAAATTGTTAACGCACCTTTTATTAAGGTCGAAGCAACTAAATTCACAGAAGTAGGATATGTAGGACGTGACGTAGAATCAATGGTTCGTGATTTAGTTGAAGCAAGTATTGGTATTGTCCGTAAAAATAAATATAGCCAAGTTTACTCTCAGGCAAAAGCAGTAGCTGAGGAGCGTTTGGTGAAATTATTGGTTCCTGGAATTAAAAAAGAGCAAAAGAAGAATACAAACCAATTTGAAGCTATGATGCAAATGATGAATGGATTACAGGCAAACTCGACTCAAGAAGAACAAGAAGAAGTTACGGATAAGATTCGTGTAAGTCGTGAAACAGTAAAATCACAATTAGAAAAGGGATTACTTGAAAATCGTGAGATTACTATTGAAGTTGAGGAAAAGAAAACAGCTCCAAGCATGAATAATGGATTAGAACAGATGGGAATTGACTTGAGTGATACTTTAAATGCGTTAACCCCTAAAAAAACAGTGAAGCGAACGCTAACAGTTAAAGAGGCCCGTGAAATTCTGATTAATGAAGAATCTGAAAAATTAGTCAATGATGCAGATATTAATAGTTCTGCGATTGCTTTAGCACAAGATAATGGTATCATTTTTATAGATGAATTTGATAAAATAACTTCAAAATCAGAAAATAGTGGTCAAGTTTCTCGGGAAGGTGTTCAACGTGATATTTTACCAATCGTTGAGGGCTCTTTAGTTAATACAAAATATGGTGCGATTTCAACTGATCATATTTTATTTGTTGCTTCAGGAGCATTTCATTTAAGTAAACCAAGTGATTTAATTCCAGAATTACAGGGTCGTTTCCCAATTCGTGTAGAATTAGATGATTTAACAGCAGAAGATTTTGTTCGTATTTTAACAGAGCCTAATAATGCTTTAATTAAGCAATATATAGCGCTTTTAGGAACTGAAAATGTTGCAGTGACCTTTACTAAAGAAGCTATCGAAAGAATTGCCGAGATTGCTTATGACGTAAATAGTGAAACTGACAATATTGGAGCTCGCCGTCTACACACTATTTTGGAAAAACTACTTGAAGACTTATTATTTGAATCATCAGATATGCAAATGGGCGAGATCACAATTACAGAAAATTATGTTAATGAAAAATTAGATAAAATCGCAAAAGATGAAGATTTAAGTCGTTATATTTTATAATAATAAAAAAGAAGCGTTGTAGAAAGGCGGATAAGCCGTGGATTCGTTGTTAAATAAAACAAGGATGATTAATGAATTGCTTCAAAAAGAAAACGCATTGTCACTAAATTCTGATTTACCTTATAATCAGATGGCTGATATTTTAGGGGATGTACTAGATAGCAATGTTTTTATTGTAGATAAAAAGGGTACAATTATTGGTTATATTGTTTTACATCAAGTCAATAACGAACGAATTAATAGTATGTTGAGTATTCAACAGTTACCAGACTATTACGTAAACTTGTTAGAGAAAAATCATAAAACAAAAGAAAATATTCCTTTGACAAATGATTTAACTGTATTTCCTGTTGAACTAAGAGAGGAAGCCCCAAATGCTTTAACAACAGTTGTTCCTATTTTTGGCGCTGGTGAACGTTTAGGAACCATTGTTTTAGGAAGATTAGACCATTCATTTAACACTACTGACTTAATTTTAGCTGAATATAGTGCGACGGTTGTCGGAATGCAGATACTCTATCAGCAATCCCATGAGATTGAAAAAATCATACGTGAGACGACGGCTGTTCAAATGGCGATTGGAACCTTGTCTTATAGTGAACTCAAAGCAGTAAAGGCTATTTTTGCAGAATTAGAAGGTGAAGAAGGTCGTTTAACAGCGTCGACGATTGCTGATCGAATTGGTATCACACGTTCAGTGATTGTTAACGCTCTTCGAAAGTTGGAGTCTGCAGGTATTATTGAAACGCGTTCCCTTGGTATGAAAGGAACATATATAAAAATAATTAATCCTTTTTTTAAAGAAGAACTTAATGCAACGGAATTAATCTAATAAGTAGTTTGGAGGAGTCCAATGATTTTTTTAGAGAGTAGTACAAGTAGAGCTGTTTTGACAGCTCATGGAGCAGAATTACTAAGTTTTCAGTTAAAAGGTTTAGAATTAGAATATATTTGGCAAGGAAATGATGAGTTTTGGGGACGCCATGCGCCTGTTTTATTTCCAATTGTTGGGCGTTTGAAAAACAATGCTTACAAATATAAAGGAAAAAAATATGAGATGTCTCAGCATGGATTTGCTAGAGATAAAGAATTTGAAGTTGAAAAAAAGACGGAAAATAGTGTTACTTTTTTATTGAAAAGTGATGCAGAAACGCAAAAAATGTATCCTTTTGATTTTGAGCTACGCCTTACTTATCGTCTAGAAAAAAATGTACTCGATGTGACGTATGATGTTTTAAATTTGAGCGAAGAAATGTATTTTTCAATAGGGGGACATCCAGGATTTAATGTTCCGTTGGTTGAAGGCACGTGGTTTGAAGACTATTATTTGTCTTTTATGCCATCGAAAAGTCGTACGCAATTACCACTTGTTGGTCCTTTTATTGATTTGGAACATGCAACACTTGCTCAAACAAATACAGATATTATGATTGGACGAGAACTTTTTAGTGAGGATGCTATTATTTTAAGAACATCTGGACAAAATAGTTTTCAGATACTGTCTGATTTGACGGATCATGGTGTGAGGTTATCATATGAAGAAGCGCCTTTTGTTGGTTTTTGGAGCCTATCTGAAAAAGATGCCCCCTTTGTTTGCATCGAACCTTGGTGGGGAATCGCCGATTCTGCTGATTCAACGGGGAATCTTGAAGAAAAATATGGAATCAATTATTTAAAACAATCTGAAACGTTTACTGCAAATTATCAAATCGAAATTAATTAAAAAAAATCTTTTTTACCATGAATTGGTAGAAAAGATTTTTTTTTATTTATGTTCAAGTTCCAACTCACTTAAAATAATAGAAGCTGTTTCTTCAATCGAAAGTTGAGCCACGTTGATAATAATACATCCAATCTTGCGATATAATTCATGCGCAAATTTTAATTCATCTTTAATCGCTGAGATGTCAGAGTAAGCTGTGTCAGGGTTTAAGCCATAAGCTTTCATTCGTTCTCTACGAATAGTATTTAATACTTTTGGATCGTTTGTAAGCCCGACAATTTTTTTAGGATCTACTTCCCATAGTTGTTTTGGGATATGTGCTGTTGGAATGAGAGGTAAATTTGCAACCTTTAAATTTTTATTAGCTAAGAAGAGGCTGAGAGGTGTTTTAGAGGTTCTGGAAACACCAAGTAATAAAATATCAGCATCGAGAAAACCTTTTGGGTCTTTACCATCATCATATTTTACAGCAAATTCCATCGCGCTCATGCGTTCGAAATAATTTTTATTTAGGGGATGGCTAGCACCAGGCACACGTGCAGGTTCAATTTCAGAACGACGTGAAATTTCAAAAATCAGTGGTGACATGGGATCAAGATTAAACAAATTATTTTTTTGACAGAAAGTGACCGCTAATTTAACAAGGTTTTCAGAGACAAGAGTTTGTAGAACAATTGCATTGACTTGTTTTGCTAAATTTAATGCAGACAATAGTTCGGCTTCATCATCGACAAAAGCTTTGCGAATAACTTTGAAATGAACTTCTGCGTTTTCATATTGAACCATCGCTGCTTCGGATAGCTTTGCACCAGTCTCTCCAGCAGAATCAGAAATGATAAAAATGTAGATTGTTTGTTGTGACATAGGAACTTCCTCTCTTTACTTTTACTTTCTAAGTATTATATCATATAATTGAAGATGAGTAGTTGAATGATGGGGGTGAAAAAGTTGCAAAAAAAGATTGATGAATCTTTAGCCATTATGAAAGAGAATGGTTTGAAGTATACGAAACGACGTGAAGAGATTCTAACTTTTTTAGCACAAGAGGATCGCTACATAGGAGCAACTGAAATTTTTGATTATATGAGTCAAAAATATAAGGGGATGAGTTATGATACGGTATATCGAAATTTAAAAGACTTTACAAAGCTCCATTTATTAGAGGAAACAGAACTTATGGGTGAGAAAAAGTATCGTTTTCACTGTGATGTCTGTGAACATTCGCATCATCACCATCATTTTATCTGTACAGAGTGTGGAGCTACTCGAGAAATAAATCTTTGTCCGATGGATTTTTTAAAAGAGCAGCTTCCAGGCTGTGAAATAGAGGATCATCGCTTCGAAATTTTAGGAAAATGCAATAAATGTTTAAAAAAGTGAAACTGACAGTTGACTGAAAAATCTCAATTCGTTATAATATATAACGAACAGTTTTTTGTTGAGTTAATAATATGAAAAACGGTTATCAAAAGTTTGGAGGGAGGGATTTACATGTCTAAAACTGTTGTTCGTAAAAACGAATCATTAGATGACGCTCTTCGTCGCTTCAAACGTTCCGTTTCAAAAACTGGTACCTTACAAGAGTACCGCAAGCGTGAGTACTACGAGAAACCAAGTGTTAAGCGTAAGAAAAAGTCTGAAGCTGCAAGAAAGCGTAAAAAATACTAGTTTTTAATGAATGGGATCTGATATTATGACACTATTGAAGCAATTGAATAGTGATATAACAGTAGCGATGAAAAACAAAGACAAAGAAGCATTATCTATCCTTAGATTAGTGAAATCTGCATTGCAAAATGAAGAAATTGCTAAAGGAAGTCCATTATCAGCTGATGATGAACTGACTGTGGTGTCTCGGGAAATGAAACAAAGGAAAGAATCTTTAACGGAGTTTGAAAAAGCAAATCGAGAAGATTTGATTTTAAAAACAAAGCAAGGTATCGCCATTGTTTCACGTTATTTACCACAACCGTTAACGGATGGTGAGTTAACAGAGTTAATTCAACGAGCGATTGATGAAACCGGAGCTGATTCAATGAAAGATTTTGGAAAAGTAATGGGAATCATTATGCCGCAAGTTAAAGGTCGTGCAGACGGTCAAAAAGTTAATACGTTAGTCAAAAAATTAATATCATAATCCGCATGTTAGTTGAGATTTTCTCACTAGATAAAAAGGCATTGAAAGTTTAACTTTCATGCCTTTTTGTTTTTTTGTCAATAATCAATTGTTGGTGTTCTATTCAAGTTGTGGTATTATTTACAAGTATAAGAACATCAATAAAGGAGTTGCAGAATATTTGACAAATCATGAAATAGTGACTAAAGATATAACGATTAAGAACCAAGAGGATCTATCAGATCTATTTGGAGCTCAGGATAAAAACCTTAAACTTTTAGAAGATTACTTAAATGTTGAGATAACAACCCGAGGAGAAATAATCCATATTGAGGGCGAAGCGAACGATGTTCAGCAAACACATAACATTTTAAAAGTGTTACACGAATTAATCAGTCGTAGCCATTCTTTAAATAGTCAAGATGTGATAACGGCAATTAAAATGAGTCAAAGTCAAACATTATCTTCTTTTTTATTACTTTATGAAAATACGCTAATAAAAGATGCTAAGGGACAGGAAATAAAAATTAAAAATTTAAGTCAAAGACAGTATGTTAATGCCATTAAAACAAGTGATATTGTTTTCGGAATTGGTCCAGCAGGTACTGGTAAAACATTTTTAGCAGTGGTAATGGCTGTTGCTGCATTAAAAAATGGTCAAGTTCAAAAAATTATTTTAACAAGACCGGCTGTTGAAGCAGGTGAAAGTTTAGGTTTTTTACCTGGAGATTTACAAGAAAAAGTGAATCCTTATTTGAGACCAATTTACGATGCGTTGTATCAAATTCTTGGAATGGAACATACAAATCGTTTGATGGAACGTGGTGTCATCGAAATTGCGCCATTAGCCTATATGAGAGGGCGTACGTTAGAAGATGCATTCATCATATTAGATGAGGCGCAAAATACGACTAACGCGCAAATGAAGATGTTTCTGACACGTTTAGGTTATCGTTCTAAAATGATTGTTAACGGCGATAAAACTCAAATTGATTTACCTAAAGGAGTTGAGAGTGGATTGATCCACTCAGAACGATTATTACAAGGGATTAAGCGAATTGAGTTTGTTGAATTCTCTGCCAATGATGTTGTTCGACACCCTGTTGTAGCAGATATCATCAGAGCCTATGAAAGAAACTAAAAAAGATAAAAGGAGTAATCTTATGACATTCGACATAAAAAGTTTGCCACAAAAATTAGGTAAGAAATTTTTACCTATCCTTGTTTTGACGATGTCATTAATCTTGTTTGCTTTTATGTTTGGAAGTGTTCGTCAAAAACAAGTTGATTTTAAAATCGGTAAATTAGCCGAAGAAACGATTAGAGCGAATAAAACCATTGAGAATAAAAGAGAAACAGAAGAAAAACAACGATTGGCTACAGAAAGTGTTTCACCTGAATATACTTACGATGGTAACCAAGCTAAAGTTCAGGAAAATTTAATGACTAAGCTTTTTTCTATGGTGACAGAAGTTAATGATGAAGCGCAGAAAAAATATAATCAGAACTTAGAAAAAGCAAAAGATAAAAAAAGTGTCTCTGAGCTAACGGTTGAAGAAAAATTACCGATGTTGAAATCAAAGTTTGAAAAACTAAATGCAGACGATTTAACGTATTATCAATCATTTCCAGATAGTTTTTATGAACAACTTTTTGATTTGTCTCCCAATGAGCTCACAGCAACTAAAGAAGCGAGTTTAAAACTGGTTGATGAGGTAATGACAAAAAAAATTAGAAATTCTAATTTACAAATTGAAAAACAGGATGCATTAGAACGAGTCAATTTTTTAAATATTTCGACAACAAGTCAATCCATTGTTGGCAAAATTATTGAAAAGAGTATTGTCGTCAATGAAGTAGCGAATGAAAAAGCAACAGACAAAATGAAAGAAATTGCACTTAACACCGTTCAACCAGCCATGATTTATCAAGGTGAAATAATTGTTCGAGAAGGTGAACAGATTGATTCTAAAGCAATGGAAAAAATATCTTTACTTGGCTTAGATAATCAATCGACTTCAATTTTTCCAATTATAGCAGTATTATGTGTGTTACTTTTACAAATTATTTTAGTTAGTTATCTTTATTTTAAAGAACCAAATGAAAATCTGAGAAATACTAATTTAATGTTTTATTTTGTTGCGATTTTAGTATCTATTTTTTTGATGAAAGTCATCTTCTTATTTCAAAAAGACACGACAAATGCTGTTGGCTTGATTTTTCCAGCGGCGTTCGGTCCATTGGTGCTTCATCTTTTCTTAGGAAAGCGTTGGGGAATACTGTTATCTTTATTCCAGTCAATATTTTCAATGTTTATCTTTTATAATTTAGCGGGTACAACCTCGTTATTAGTCATCAGCATGCTATATGTTTTTGCTGGGAGCATCTCAACTTTCCTTGATCGGAAAAGAATTAGTGAACAATTAACACAAGCCTCATTTTTATTGATTGTCATGCCAATCCTTTTTACGGCTGTTTTATTAGCATATCAAGGGATGGGAATCACAGATAGTAAAACGTTAACCAATATCTTTTTCGCCTTCGTTAGTGGGATTTTTTCATTTATTCTTTCTATTGGACTTTATCCTTATATTGAATTACTATTTACGGATGATAGTGTCATTGTTTTAAATGAATTAAGCAACCCTACGCACCCGCTACTTAAAAAACTTTTAGAAGAAGCACCCGGAACATATCATCATAGTATGATGGTTGCCTCGTTAAGTGCGAATGCTGTTGCTGAAATAGGTGGTCGTTCCTTATTAACCAGAGTAGCTTGTTATTATCATGATATCGGTAAGTTAAAACATGCGAACTTTTTTGTTGAAAATTTACCAGCCGGGGCAGAAAATCCCCACAATTTCTTATTACCTTCGGATAGTAAAGAAATAATATTTGGACATGTTTCAGATGGTGTGAAAGTATTAAAAGAAGCAAAAATGCCACAATTTATTGTTGATGTTTGTCAACAGCACCATGGGAAAACACTGGTTAAATATTTTTATATTAAAGAACAAGAACGAAATAGTGAAACCAATGAAGCTTCTTTTCGTTATCCAGGCCCTATTCCACAATGTCGTGAAATAGGAGTCATTAATATTGCTGATAGTGCTGAAGCAGCGGTTCGTGCGATGGATAATCCCACAAATGAAAAAATTAGAAAATTTGTGCATGACTTAATTCAAGGTCGAATTGAAGATGGTCAATTGCTTGATTCTGGCTTGACACTAAAAGAGCTGAAAATCGTGGAGGATTCGATTGTGAATGGATTATGTAGTACTTTCCATTCAAGAATAAAATATCCTAAAATGAAATCCGAAGCTGAAAAAATGAAACAAGAACAAGAAGAAAGAAGGATTTAGAGATGGATTTAACAGTTATTGATGAGCAATTTTTGTTAACTGAAGAACAGACAAAATGGGTCGTAAAATTGATGGATTACGCAGCTACATTTCCAGAAGTTGAATTAGCTGAAGATACCGAGATGTCGATCAGTTTTATCGGTAATGATGAAATTCAAGAAATCAACAAAAAGTATCGTGGAAAAGATCAACCAACGGATGTGATTAGTTTTGCTATCGAAGATGAAGGTGAAGAAGACTTTTCTATTGATTTTGAAGCCTTTGATATCCCAAGAAATATCGGTGATTTGTTTGTTTCGATTGATAAAGTGAAAGAGCAAGCACTTGAGTATAACCACTCATTTGAAAGGGAATTAGGTTTTCTTGTTATTCATGGGTTTTTACACTTAAATGGATATGATCATATGAACGCAGCAGATGAAAAAGAGATGTTTGATTTACAGAGAAAGATATTAGATAGTTATGGACTTAAAAGATAAACAGACAAGTAAAAATAAAAGTTTTTTGCAATCTTTTCATCATGCGACAGAAGGATTATGGCTAGTAATTAAAAGTGAGCGTAATATGCGTTATCATTTATTAGCAGCAATTAGTATCCTCTGCTTTTCTCTTTTTATTGGTTTAAATCAAATAGAATGGATCATTTTAGTTTTTCTGATTGGTTTGATGTTTTTTGCAGAAATTATGAATACTAGTTTAGAGCGTTTAGTTGATTTGACAACAAACAAAAAGTTTCACCCTGTTGCTAAAGAGGTCAAAGATATGGCTGCAGGTGGGGTATTAGTGATATCAGTGATTGCTGTTGTTATAGGATTGATTATCTTTCTACCTAAAATAATCAGCTTATTTTAAGAATGGAGGAACAACATGTTAAAAGAAGGTTATAAATCAGGATTTGTTGCTATCATAGGACGACCAAACGTTGGAAAATCAACATTATTAAATCGGATTGTAGCTCAGAAAATTGCCATTATGAGTGATAAGGCACAAACAACAAGAAATAAAATTCAAGGTGTTTATACAACGGATGAGGCACAACTTATTTTTATCGATACACCGGGAATTCATAAACCTAAAACTAAATTGGGCGACTTTATGGTGGAAACAGCTTATAGTGCCTTACGAGAAGTAGATTCGATTCTTTTCATGGTCAGTGCGGATCAACCTCGTGGGCGAGGTGACGATTTTATTATTGAACGTCTAAAACGGGCAGAAGCACCAATCTATTTGCTAATTAATAAAATTGATAAAGTTCATCCTGATCAATTACTACCGATTATTGATGATTATCGTTCAGAGTTAGACTTCAAGGAAATTATTCCGATTTCGGCCACAGAAGGAAATAACGTGCCGACATTGTTAGAAACATTGGTTAAGGATATGCCAGAAGGTCCTCAGTATTATCCAGAGGATCAAGTAACTGACCATCCTGAATATTTTATTGTTTCAGAATTAATTCGTGAAAAAGTCCTTCAATTGACAGAACAAGAAGTTCCTCACTCAGTGGCTGTTGTAACAGAAACAATGAAACGAGATGAATTTGATAAAATTCATATTCAAGCAACGATTATTGTTGAGCGTGATAGTCAAAAAGGGATTATTATTGGTAAAGGTGGCAAAATGCTAAAAGCGATTGGGACAAAATCACGTAAAGATATTGAAAATTTACTCGGTAATAAAGTTTATTTAGAATTATGGGTAAAAGTCCAAAAAAATTGGCGTGACAAACATCGAGATTTACAAAACTTTGGCTATCGTAAGATGGATTATTAATTATAAAAAAGAGGTTGTAACAGCATTTTAAAAGTCCTGTTACAGCCCTTCTTTTGTGTTTGAGGTATAAGGAGGGGCTAAATTGGAACGACAATTAGAAACGGAAGCGCTAGTCCTTTTCAATCGAGATTATAAGGAAAAAGATAAATTAGTCAAACTTTTTACAGAAAAAAAAGGTAAGAAAATGTTTTATATTCGTCATGTTCATCGGAAAAACAATCCTTTTCTTGCGGCGATTCAACCTTATACGTTGGCTAATTATGTGGTTGATGTTAATGAAGATGGCTTATCCTTCATGAAGGCTATAAAAAGTATTGAACCCTATCATACGATTCAAAAAGATATTTTTATTTCAGCTTATGCTACTTATATTTTAAATTTAGTGGATGTCGCAATTAATGATGGTGAAATTGATTTAGCTTTATATGGGTTTACTAAAGAGGCCTTGCATTTTTTAAATCAAGGAATAGATGCTGAAGTAGTGACTAATATTTTTGAAATTCAAATTTTAAAAAGATTCGGTTTTTCATTTGATTGGTTACAATGTGCTGTATGTGGAGAGACACAAGGCAAATTTGATTTTTCTGCACAGTATAGTGGTATTCTTTGTGAGAAGCATTGGTCGTTAGATCCCCATCGTTATCACTTTGATCCAGTTGCTGTTCATTTTCTTCGTGTTTTTTCGTCGATTAGCTATGAACAAATACAGTCAATATCATTAAAAACAGAGACGAAACAAGAGCTTCGAACGATTATTGATCAGCTTTATGAAGAGTATGTGGGAATTCATTTGAAAAGCAAAAAATTTATCGACCAAATGAAAAATTGGCAAGATGTTTTGAAAAACCGAGAAAACGAATAATTTAAATTGACAAATTGAAAAAATCTTATTAAGATAGGAATAATTAAATGATTACGTTGATTGAGATGAGTAGTAAGAATAGTTTAGAAAATAAGCGATCCTGTGTGAGTGAAAGTCAGGTTTCTAAAGTTTTTACGAAGGCACTCAGGAGTAAGAAAAACGAAGCTGCTGATAACCAATTATCAGAAGTAGGGTGGAACCGCGAAATATAAATTCGTCCCTATGTCTTTTATAAAGGCATAGGGTTTTTTGTTGTAAAAAATAAGGAGGAAATCACATGACAAAAGGATTAACCGTTCAAGAAATGATTTTAGCTTTACAAAATTATTGGTCAAAACAAGGCTGTATGTTGATGCAAGCTTATGATACAGAAAAAGGGGCAGGAACAATGAGTCCTTATACATTTTTAAGAGCGATTGGACCAGAGCCATGGAATGCAGCTTATGTTGAGCCTTCACGTCGTCCAGCGGATGGTCGATATGGGGATAATCCTAACCGGTTATACCAACATCATCAATTTCAAGTAGTGATGAAACCATCACCTCTTAATATTCAAGAATTATATTTAGAAAGTTTAAAAGTCTTGGGAATTGATCCATTACAACATGATATTCGTTTTGTTGAAGACAACTGGGAAAACCCTTCAATGGGATGTGCTGGTTTAGGTTGGGAAGTCTGGTTAGATGGCATGGAAATTACTCAGTTTACTTACTTTCAACAAGTGGGTGGCTTAGAGTGTCATCCTGTTACGTCAGAAATTACGTATGGTTTAGAACGATTGGCTTCTTATATTCAAGAGGTAGAAAGTGTGTATGATTTAGAGTGGACAAATGGTGTTAAGTACGGTGAGATTTTTGTTCAGCCTGAATATGAACACTCCGTTTATTCTTTTGATGTTAGTAATCAAGAGTTATTATTAGATTTGTTTGGTAAATACGAAACAGAAGCAAAACGTTGTATTGAAAAAGGTTTAGTTCATCCAGCCTATGATTATGTTTTAAAATGTAGCCATATGTTTAATTTACTTGATGCACGTGGAGCAGTATCCGTAACAGAACGTGCAGGTTTCTTATCTCGTATTCGAAATATGGCTCGAGCATTGGCGAAAGCATTTGTCGCGGAACGTGAAAAATTAGGATTTCCTTTACTGCAAAAAGAAAAGAAGGAGGAAAAATAAGATGACAAAACAATTTTTATTAGAAGTTGGTTTAGAAGAAATTCCAGCACATTTGGTGACGCCAACAATGAAACAATTGGAAACCAATGTGATTAAATTTTTACAAGAACAACGCTTAACCTTCGATTCGTTTGAACCTTTCTCAACACCTCGACGTTTGGCATTTAGAATTAATGGTTTGGCAGAAAAGCAACAAGATATTGAAGAAAAAGCAAAAGGACCTGCTAAAAAGATAGCACAAAACGCTGAGGGTGAATGGACAAAAGCAGCTTTAGGATTTGCTAGAGGGCAAGGTGTTTTACCAGACGCTTTGTTTATTGAAGAATTAAAAGGTGTGGAATACGTCTTTGCAAATAAATATGAAGTTGGTCGTCCTGTTTTTGAAATTTTACAAGAATTACCAAAAATAATTGCTTCACTTAATTTTCCAATTTCTATGCATTGGGCCGACTATGATTATAAATTTATTCGTCCGGTTCATTGGTTAGTGGCGCTTTTAGATAAAGAGATTGTCCCGATGACTTTATTTGATGTTGCAAGTTCTAATCGCTCTCGAGGCCATCGTTTCTTAGGAAAAGAAACTGTAATTAAAGATGCTGCAGATTATGAGAAGGATTTACTTGCTCAATCGGTGATGGTTTCAGCGGTGGAGCGTAAAGCAAAAATCAAAGAACAAATTAATGCAATTGCTACCAAGGAAAATTGGCTGGTACCATTGGATGATGGTTTATTAGAAGAAGTGAACAATATTGTTGAATATCCAACGTCCTTTGTTGGGAATTTTGATGAAAAATATTTAGAAGTTCCTGCAGAAGTGTTGATTACTTCGATGAAAGAACACCAACGTTATTTCGAAGTCTTATCAGCAGATGGTAAGTTACTAAATCATTTTGTCTCTGTTCGTAATGGTAATGAAGACTATATTGAAAATGTGGCTCGTGGTAATGAAAAAGTATTGCGTGCACGTTTAGAGGATGCAGAATTTTTCTACAATGAAGATTTAAAAGTTTCAATCGAAGCTAGTGTAAAACGTTTGAAATCCGTTGCTTTTCATGTCAAAATTGGATCAATGTATGAGAAAATGCAACGCGTTCAGGCAATGGCCCAGTACTTAGGCGGATTTGTTGGGTTGTCAAGTAAGGAATTAGTTGATTTGAATCGCGCAAGTGAGATTTATAAATTTGATTTAGTAACGAATATGGTTAATGAGTTTCCTGAATTACAAGGAGTCATCGGTGAAGAATACGCACTTGTTAAAGGCGAAAATGCAGCTGTTGCTCAAGCGATAAGAGAACATTATTTACCAAATTCAAGTGATAGTGATTTACCTGAATCAAATATAGGAGCAGTCTTAGCCATTGCCGATAAACTAGATACCCTCTTTACTTTCTTTACGGTTGGATTAGGACCTAAAGGATCAAATGATCCTTACGCATTAAGACGTCAAGCTTACGGAGTGATTCGCATTATCGAAAATAAAGAGTGGAATTTTCCAATCGCTGAGTTGCAACGTCAAATGAACCAATTAGTTAACCAAGAAGCTGACAAGTTTGGTATCACCATAACAGATGAAGAGCATGCAATATCAACTTTTATGAAAGGTCGTATCAAGCAATGGTTAGCGGCTAAAAAAATTCGCTATGACATTATTGATGCTGTTGTTGAGAGTAAACAAGAAGATTTAAGTCAAATGTTTGAAGTGGCAGAGATTCTAAAAAAACAAATGGCAGAAGAAGATTTTAAAGCATCCATTGAGTCATTAACTCGAGTGTTAAATTTATCTGCCAAAAAAGAAATCACTCAAGAAATTATAATAAAGCCTGAATTATTTGAAAACGAGGCAGAAAAGGCTTTATATCAAGCTGTTGAAACGATTGAAAAAAATGTATCGCAGTTATCTCTAAATGAAGTATTTATGGAATTAAAACAATTAACCCCGCTAATTCAAGCATATTTTGAAGATACAATGGTGATGGTTGATGACGATGAACTTAGACAAAATCGTTTAAGTCAATTAAAAAAATTAGCAAATTTAGTTATTTCATTTGCTAATTTAGAATATTTAATTGTTAAGTAAGCACTAATTAAAAAACATTACCGTGTAAAATCGGTAATGTTTTTTTGGTTTAACTATGAAAATCAAGACTTAAATCACGATATTATAAAATCAAATAAGACATATTTTAAAATTAAGATAATCATTGCTATTTTTATTTTTAGATTATATAATGTAGACTATAAGTGTTTAAAAAAGGAGAGACCTAAATTGAATAAGAAGACTTTGTCAAAAGTGTTGTTTAGTGCGTTACTACTAGGTGGAATCGCTATGAATCCTGCTGAGTTACTGCCAAATGATACTGTTAAAGATAGTAATATTGTTTATGCAGCCCCTCAAGTAAGTTATAAATGATACTCACATAATGGTTATGCGACTGTCATTAACAAAAATTATACGACTTGGCGTAATTTTAACTGGGCTCCAAAAGGTAAAACAAGTACGATTTTTAATCAGACTGTGAAAGTAAAATATCGTTATGAATATAATACAGGAGCAACTTATTATTCTATTTATGATAAAAAAGATCAATGGTTAGGCTATGTTAATGGCGATGCACTCTCACTATCTAAGAGAGCATCGGGCAACGCATTTAGTAAAGATGACCTTGTAGTAATGAGAAATCCAAATTACACGCTATATAGTAATTTTAATTGGACTCGTAAAAATTTATCTAAAGACTTTTTAAATCGTAAATTACAAGTCAAATATAGTTATAATCATTACAATGGTTCTACCTATTACTCAATGTATAACTTAAATAATGAATGGTTAGGTTATATTAATAGTGATGCAACTCGTCCTTTTGTTGATACGGGTAATTCAAATTCTGCAGTTAATATTTATGCAACAGTAACTCAAAAAGAAGAGCCTGTTTACAGTAATTTAAACTTTGCTCGTAAAGGTACAACGACGTCATTAGTAGATAAAACATATCATATTAAATATAAGTATGTCCGAAACTTTAAAGTTTATTATTCACTATATGACAATGATGGAAAATGGCAAGGTTATGTTCAAGATAATGCATTGAAAATTTCAAAAACTGCCACAGGTGCATGGTTGTCAGAGAATATGTATGTGGTACCAAAAACAAATAAAGTAACTTTATATAATGATGTTGCCACTACTAATAAGCGTGAAGTTGCTAAAGAAATGCCTTACAAAGTGACTGGGAAATATATTAGTTATCAAGGAGTAACTGTTTATTCTTTATATGATGCTAAAGGTGCTTGGCGTGGATATGCAAAAGATTCTGATTTAGCGCTTAATACTGAGGTTACAAGTGAAGGAATCGCAGTAAAACCAGCTAAACAAGTAAGCTTGAAAAATGCTGATGTTTCAATTTATACAGAGTTAGATTTGAAAGATAAAGTGAAAACATCAGATTATCTGAATCAAAAACTAACGACTACTAAATATTATCGTCATTTTGATGGCAATACTTATTACTTAGTTTTAGATAAAGACGATAAAGAAATTGGTTACGTCGCTGAAAAAGAACTATCATTTAATGTCGCTGGTTTAACTGGTGTGAAAGATTTACAAATTTATGTGGATCAAACTGACGTTGATTTCTTAGCCGGAGTTGTAGCAAAAGATACTGAAGGTAAAACATTTAAGGTTAATTTTGATAAACAAAAATTGGATATAACTAAACCAGGAACTTATGATGTTGAGTATTGGTTTAAAGATAACAACAATCAATTTATTTCTCAACATGCAAAAATAGATGTTATCACTAAACCTAAATTTGAATTTGCTAAAGATATTGTCAATACGATTAATATTACTGAAGCTAAACATTTTGATTTGAAAGCTGGCGTAAAAGTTTTAGATCACAATAAAAAAGAAATGCCTTATACAGTTACTGGCTTTAAGATAAATGAAGCTGGCGAACAAACCGTTACTTATACTGTGAACGGGATTAATGGTAAGGTGTTTACGGAAACAAGAAAAATCACTGTTAAAGACAATCGCCCAATTAAGTTTGAGGGTGTTTCAGATGTTCGACAAAATGTATCAGTAGGAACTTTTGAACCTAAAGCAGGGGTTATTGCTAAAAATGGGGCTGGCGAATCTGTTGACTTTACAGTTACAGGTGTGGTTAATCCAACTAAATTAGGTACTTATGTACTGGAATACAGTGCTAAAAATAAAGACACTGATGAGGTAGTCAACGTTACCCGTAGAGTGACTATTTTTGAACAAGTAGCTACCGGTGTTGATATTACAAATAACTTAACTTCTGTAAGAGTTGCTGCAACAGGAAAATTAGAGGCTAGTGTCCTACCAGCAGATACATCGAATAAAAAGATTGCTTGGATGAGTTCAAATAATAATATCGCAACTGTTGATGCAGACGGAAAAATTACAGGGATTGCTCCAGGAACAGTAATTATAACGGCAACTGCTCATAATGGTATTGCGAGAGTTAGAGAAATTACTGTTAAACCGGCAATTTCGTTAACTATGAATCTAGTAGTGGATGCTACTAAATACACTGAAGGTAAATATAGTGAGTTTAAAATGAACCTTACGAATACAACAGTGGAACCTGTGACAGTTAAAGGTATCAAACTTGATGGAGTTGCTTTGACAGCAGCAGAATTAACAACTGTTGGTTTTGGTAGTTTAACTAAAGATGTTGCTGTTGAAAAATTAGTAACTAAGGCAGTAACACCAGGTAAAACTGTTGAAGTAACTGTCGTAGATGCTGCAGGGTTTGAAGGTACGATGACAATGGTTATTCCTGCTGCTCCTGCTGAAGAAGTAGCACCAACCGAATAATTAGTCAGTCGTGTGAAATAGTAAAGTTAAAAAGATAACTAGATTAATTTCTAGTTATCTTTTTTATTTAAAAGGATAGTGTTATCCATTTTAAAAAATGGTATGATAGTCTTGTGTGTGTTATAAACACCCTGCATTAAATACTTTAGTTTTGAAATGATGAGGGGGTAAAAGAAAAAGCATGGAGAAACCATTTGAAAAATCTGATAAGTTAGAAGATAAAGTAGCTACTACACGTAGAGTCATTAGTTCGACTGGAGACGAAGTCGTTATGAAGCGTAGACGTGTAAAAAAGAGAAAGAAAAAATCAATGGTATCTGTCGAGCAACCAACAATAAAAAAGAAAAAAAGAAAATTAATGTTCGATGATTCGCAGTTGGTTGATGATGAATTTGAAAAATTAATTATTGAAAATCATAGAGATAATGAAGCAACAAAATCAAAAAGTAAAGCGAGTCGTTTAACGAAGAAGGAAGAACGAACAACTAGAAGTACAAATCTACCGATTGTGATTTTAATACTTGTTGTAATCGTTGGTTTTTCTATGATCATTTGGAATCAAGGTCAACGTGAGATTCGAGTCCCTAATTTTGGGCAGGCAACAGCTAAAGAAATTCAAAATTGGGCAGAGGTAAATCAAGTTGAATTGGCCACTCAGAGTCTTATTGACAAGGGTAATTGGACCAATTTACAATCTGTTCCAGCAGGAGAAACAATTAGAAAAGGTAGTAAACTAACCATTTTGGTTAACCCACTTTCTGACTTTGCAAATAAAGAAGAGATGCCTGATTTTACAGGTCAAACAAAAGCGGTTGTTGAAGAATGGTTAGGACAAGTAGATTTGACAAGTGAATTTATTAAAGTTTATTCGAATACAATTCCATCGGGCCGAATAGTATCACAAAGTTTAGCAAGTGGAGAAAAGTTAAAGAGCCTTTCTGATATTAGTTTTACGATTTCTAAGGGCAAAGAAGTAAAGAAAATGCCTGATTTTAGTCAAATGGATTTGACAGAAGCTAAAATGACAGCTAAAGAAGAGGCTGTTTTGTTAATTGAAGAGTATTCAGATTCAAAACCATTTGGTGCGTTTGTTTCTCAAACGTTAGAACCTAATCAATTGATGACGAACGCTCAAGGAAAAGTAACTTATTCGTTAGGACAACCTTATCTTACATCTTATTATGGCAGTAACGAAGGTGAAATTGTTCATAAGCTATTCAATGATTTTAACTCGAAAGGTGCAAAAATAACGTTTAATACGTATGAAGTTTATTCTGCAGAACCTAAGGGAACTGTAGTTCAAGAGAATATATGTAATCAATTCATGCCGTTAGATCAACATTTAGAGTTTGGAATTAGTAATGGAGCAGCAAATTATTGGGGTTATTAATTTATCAATAAAGTAAAATGAATGATGAGTGAATCTTGTCATTCATTTTTGATTCTATCGAGGCCATAAAACTTATGATTAATTAAAGAAATAGTTCATATGAAAGACATATTTTTTAGGTTAAAATAGTTTATTAGATTGATTCTAGATAAAGGACTGGTAGGGAATGAAAATGGAAAAGGAAAAGGTCGGCCTGAATACAGCAGAGGTTAGAGAAAGACAACAGTTAGGGCAAGTCAACAATTATGAACAAGATGTTTCTAAATCAACTAAAAAAATAGTTCAAGATAATATTTTTACTTTATTTAATTTTCTGAATTTAATAATAGCTGTTTTTTTAGCAGCGGTAGGTGCCTATAGCAATTTATTTTTTATGGTGATTATCATAATAAACATACTGATAGGGATTACTCTTGAGATTCGTGCACGAAATCTAGTCGCACAGCTCTCAATTGTAAATCAAAATTTAATAAGTGTGATTCGTAATGGCAAGGAAGAAAAAACAACAGCTGAAGAGTTGGTGATGGATGATGTTGTAAGATTAGTTGCTGGAGATCAAGTGCCGACAGATATGGTGATTTTAGAAGGAAATGTAGAAGTGAACGAAGCTTTATTGACGGGTGAATCAGATTTAATAAAAAAACAGCTAGGAGATGAGCTGCTTTCAGGTAGTTTTATTTCAAGTGGTTTTATTTTTGGAAAAGTGAGACATGTTGGGAAGGATAATTATGCAACAAAAATAGTAGAAGAAGCTAAAGTACCTAAAACGATTACTTCAGAACTAATAAGGTCTGTTCGTAAAATTACTAAATTTACTAGTTTTATCATTGTTCCTTTAGGTCTCATGTTATTTGCAGAAGCATTTTGGTTAGGTGGGGGTGGACTTAAAATAGCAGTTGTCTCGTCTGCAGCAGCGCTTCTAGGCATGTTACCTAAAGGAATGGTTCTCTTGATAAGTATCGCCTTAGCGACTGCGGTCATGAAATTAGGTAAAAAAGAAGTGTTGGTACAAAATATGTATTCTGTTGAAACATTAGCTCATGTTGATACTTTATGTTTAGATAAAACGGGAACAATAACAGAAGGTAAAATGAAAGTTCAAGAGGTTATACTCTTAAGTCAAGAACATCAAGAGGCATTTACAGCAATTATTGGAAGCTATTTAAAAAATTCAAATGATAATAATATTACAATGCAAGCCATTAGAGCTCATTTTGAACCTTCGGATTACTTTCGCAAAATAGTGGATATCCCTTTCTCATCTGAAAGAAAATGGGGTGCCATGGATTTTGAGGCGTTGGGTACAGTTGTTTTAGGTGCACCAGAACGATTATTTGAAGAAAATGAATTACCCAAAGAAATTCTGAAAGCGCAAAAAGAAGGTTACCGAGTGTTGATGTTAGGTTTATCCAATCAGCGAGTGACACCAGATGAAAACTTACCAACACTATCTCCTTTAGCAATGTTAGTTATTGATGACCCGATTAGAAAAAACGCCAATCAAACATTAGCCTACTTAAGTCAGGAAGGAATTGAGATTAAAGTTATCTCAGGAGATAATCCAGTGACTGTTTCCAATGTTGCTCGACGGGCTGGCTTAGCGGATTATAATTCTTATATCGATCTATCAAGTATGACATCTGATGATGAGGTACGTTCTTTAGTCAATGATTATCGCGTATTCGGTCGCGTATCACCTAAACAAAAGAAAATACTAGTTGAAGAATTAAAAAATCAAGGACATGTTGTTGCGATGACGGGGGATGGTGTCAATGATATGTTGGCACTTAAAGAGGCAGATTGTAGTATTGCTATGGCAGAAGGAGATAATGCGACCCGACAAGTAGCTAATTTAGTATTGCTGAATTCTGATTTTACAACATTACCAGAAATCTTATTCGAAGGACGGCGAGTTGTTAATAATGTAACTAAGGTAGCAAGTGTCTTTTTTATAAAAACAATTTATTCATTTATATTGTCTTTATTGTGTGTGTTGACAACGATTGCATTTCCTTTCATTCCAATTCAAATTACATTGCTTGACTTAGCTATTGAAGGCTATCCTTCCTTCTTTTTACAGTTCGAAAATGACCGTCGACCAATAAAAACAAAATTTCTACCGACAGCTTTGAGTCGAGCGTTACCAAACGCATTATTGGTTATTTTCAATGTTGTTACGGTCTATGGCTTAAGTCAATATTATCGTTGGGATTTTGTTACTACAAATACACTAATGTTTTACATGTTAATTGCAGTTAGCTCGATGGCAGTTATCAAAGCTTGTCTTCCCTTTAATGCTCTTCGTCTGTTCATAGCGTTATCGACAACGATTGGAACTTATATCGCAGCGATGCTCTTTAAAAACATCTTACAATTGACTTTCTTGCCGTTTAATCTAGTCCCACTTTTTATAATGTTAATTGGTTTGACGTTCCTTGGTAAAATAATTTTGGATCACGTGTTAATCAAAGAAAAATATCGACTAAAAAAAGAGAAAAAAGAAACAAAATGAAGGTTACTTGATTTAGAACGTTTAAAAAATAAACAATGTGAATTGCAAAATTGACTAAATGTGATATAATATATTATGTAATATTATGCCGTAAGGTCGCACTGTAGACAGGGCGACTTTTGTTACTTAATATTTGTGATTAAAGGGGAGTAGGATAGACAAGTGGCTCAATTAATTCCTCAAGAAATTATAGAAAACATACGAACAGAAACCAATATTGTTGACGTTGTTGGACAATATGTTCAGTTGAAAAAATCTGGTAAAAATTATTTAGGTTTGTGTCCTTTTCATAATGAAAAGACACCTTCATTTTCAGTCGCGGAAGACAAGCAAATTTTCCATTGTTTTGGATGTGGGAAAGGAGGCAATGTCTTTTCATTTGTTCAAGAAATTGAGGGATTGAGTTTTCCGGAAGCAGTTAGTAAAGTAGCAGAAGAAAGCGAAATAGACATTTCTGAATATTTTAATGTAGAAAACTATTCATTAACGGCAAGCCAGACGTCAACTCAGAATAAAACGAATCAGATGATAGTCTTACATGAAGAAGCTGCTAAGTTTTATCACCATGTTTTAATTAATACTAAAGTTGGTGAAAAAGCTTTAACCTATTTAAAAGATAGAGGCTTGACTTTAGAAACAATTGAGAAATTCCAATTAGGGTTTGCTCCAATTGAACGCCAAGTTTTAAAGCAAGTTTTAGAAGGAAAAGAATTTGATTCTGAATTGTTAAAATCAAGTGGACTTTTCTATGAATTAGAGAATGGTACTATTTTGGATCGTTTTTATCAACGGATTATGTTTCCAATTGCTAATAATCAAGGTAAAATTATCGGGTTTTCAGGACGTTTATTGGTAGATGAACAATTTGATTTGTCAGACCAACCTAAATATTTAAATAGTCCGGAAACAGATATTTTTAATAAACGCTTTATTCTTTATAATTATCATCGAGCACGTCCAATGATACGGAAAACGAATGAAGTTTTTTTGTTTGAAGGATTCATGGATGTGATTTCAGCAGATCAATCTGGTGTTGAAAATGGTGTGGCCTCAATGGGAACTAGTTTAACTCTGGAGCAGATAAAGATGCTTGAACGCATTACTAAGAATGTTCTTGTTTGTTATGATGGTGATAATGCTGGTATTGAAGCAACTTATCGAGCGCTTGATTTGATTCAAAAACAGAGTCAATTAACGTGTCAGGTTGTCTCAATTCCATATAAGTTAGACCCAGATGATTATCGTAAAAAGTATGGAGAAACAGAACTAAAAAATTTATTAGATACTAGTCGCGAGACTGTTTTTCAGTTTAGAAAGTTATTCTTTAAACGGAATAGAAATTTTGAAATAGAAACAGATAAACTCGAGTATATTGAAGATTTATTGAATGCTTTGGTTGATGTCCCTTCTGTGATAGAAACAGATATGGCTTTAACGCAATTAGCAGATGAATTTTCTGTTTCTAAGGAAACTTTACAAAATGATTTACGTCAAAAACAGCAGAAAGAGCGGAATAAACGTAACCAAGGAATTTATCAAGAGCATCGTAAGGAAGTTATAATTCCGCAACAGCGAGAAGTTCGATATATTGAACAGGTCGAAAAAGCAGAACGATTATTATTGTATCGCTTATTAACGGAACGAAGTTTTCTTCCTCGTTTAAAGGAGGTTGAAAATTTTGCATTTTATCACGATGTGTATCAAGAATTATATACGCACATTATGAGTTATTCTTCAAGCTATGGTCAAGTGACGATAGCTGAGATGTTTGATTATCTAAAAGAGGATTATTTGAAATCATTGTTAACAGAAATTACGATGGCTATTTACAGTGAGGAAAGCTCAGAACAAGAGTTATCAGATTGTTTGAAAGTGATTAAACAAGAAAGAATTACACACAAGATTAAGAAAAAACTACTTGAGCAAAAAGAAGCAGTAAAAGTAGGTAACAAGCAATTAGAGTTTGAAATGATGATTGCGATTATTCAACTCCAAAAAGAGTTGAAAAATATAAGTTAAATTATTTAGGAGGGCTTTGTTTTATGGCAAGTGAAATAGTTAATGGCAAGGGAAGTTACAAACAAGCGATGAGCGCTTTTATCAAGAAAAACAAACCGAGAGGATCCGTTTTTTACGATGAACTTTCGGATACTTTGGCCACTCCTTTTGAGTTGAGTTCGGACCAAATGGACGAATTAATTCAAAAAGTTGAAGACTCGGGAATTAGTGTTGTTGACGAGAACGGTGAACCAAGTGCTCGTAGTTTAGAGGTTGCTAAGAAAACAGAACCTAAAAAGAAAAAAGAAGAACCAGAAAATCTAATAGCTCCAGCAGGTGTTAAAATTAATGACCCTGTTCGTATGTATTTAAAAGAAATTGGTCGTGTTTCTTTATTAAACGCTGAAGAGGAAGTATCGTTAGCTTTACGTATTAAAGAAGGAGATCCAGATGCGAAGCAAGAACTTGCCGAGGCTAACTTACGATTAGTAGTTAGTATTGCCAAACGTTATGTAGGGCGTGGGATGCAATTTCTAGATTTAATTCAAGAAGGAAATATGGGCTTGATGAAAGCCGTTGAAAAATTTGACCATGAAAAAGGGTTTAAATTTTCGACTTATGCTACTTGGTGGATTAGACAAGCAATCACTCGTGCGATTGCTGACCAAGCGAGAACGATTCGTATTCCAGTTCATATGGTTGAAACAATCAATAAATTAATTCGTATCCAAAGACAATTATTACAAGATTTGGGTCGCGAACCAACACCAGAAGAAATTGGAGCAGAGATGGAGTTACCACCTGAAAAAGTTCGAGAAATTTTAAAAATAGCTCAAGAGCCTGTTTCATTAGAAACGCCAATTGGTGAAGAAGATGATTCGCACTTAGGTGATTTTATTGAAGACCAAGAAGCAACGAGTCCAGCAGAACATGCTGCTTACGAATTGTTGAAAGAGCAATTAGAAAGTGTCTTAGACACATTAACAGACCGTGAAGAAAATGTGTTACGGTTACGTTTTGGTTTAGATGATGGTCGTACACGTACTTTAGAAGAAGTAGGTAAAGTTTTTGGTGTGACACGTGAAAGAATACGTCAAATTGAAGCAAAAGCCTTAAGAAAGCTACGTCATCCATCACGTTCGAAACAATTAAAAGACTTTTTAGAATAAATAAATAAAAACATTCAACCACCATGTTATGTAAGCCATGGTTAGTTGAATGTTTTGGAACCTCGTCAGATAGGGTGGATAGGAACTTTTTAGTTGAAGGATGAATTTGAGTTTTTTCTCAGATTCATCCTTTTTTATATTATTTAATCGTTGGCTTTGGCACGCAAGACTACTTAAGATACAGTCTCATTTTTTATAAAAAATGTTTTTCTTTTATTTTATTGAATAGAGGCGTTAAAATTGGAAATAAAATAAGGGAAAAGCCAACATTTCCAACAGCATGTAAGAAATCGAAACTAAGTCCTTGTAGGTAATAGGGTAAAAAAGCCGTTAGTCCGAAAAAAGGAGCTTGAATTAGAGAAATAACCAATCCAAAAACAAATCCCATTAGACCACAAAAGAGACTTTTAACTAAAAGTGTGCTTTTGTTTAATAGTTTTCTTAAAAGAAAAGTTAAACTAATAATGGCTAAGTAAGCTCCAATTTGTGCAAAAGTCCAAGGTCCCATTCCTAAATAAAGATTAGAAATTAGTAAGGTGACAACCGCAACACTTAATCCAAATTTAAAACCTAAAATGAGCGTTGTTAAAATCAAGATAGTTGTAACGGGTTGAATATTTGGTAAAAAGCTAAAAGCAATCCGTCCCACATAACAAGCGGTACTGATTAAGCCGACATAAGTTATAAAATATAAAGAGGATGTTTTATTCAAAAGAATTTAAGCGCCATTCGATTTTATCATTTTTTTGAACTTTAATTTCATTTGCTCCTTTAGTTGCTTCTTTACCGTTAATATAGTACATCCAATATTTCTTTTCATTTTCATTTTGTTTTATACCATCAATTTCAGTAACAAAACCTTTGTCTTCAGTGAGATCGTATGCTTTTTTAGTAATAGCCATGATAGTTGTTCCTTCTTTGAATTCAATTGTTTTTGAAGTAACTTCTTTTTCATCTTCGATGAGAGTAATAGTGGCTCTGTCTTCTTTTTTTTCGAGTGAAGTCACGGTGCTCGCTGTTTTTGTTGTTGATTTTGGTTTCTCATTTGTCTGACCACAGCCTACTGTGATGAACAGTATTGTAGCTAAACTTAGTTTAATTGCTATTTTTTTCATTTTGTCCTCCAATAATTTTATCTAAATTTCTAAATTATCATAACGGTTAATTTGTTAAAAATCAAATATTTCCTTGTTTATCTGATGATTTTGAAAGAATTTTTTTGGTTTATTTGCTATAATAGATAAGATTGAGTAAGAAAGGATGTTCGTATTTATGTTTAACAAAGAAAAACTAATTTCTGGTCTAAATGATAAACAGCAAAAAGCGGTATTAACCACTCAGGGACCGTTGCTCATTATGGCTGGAGCAGGGAGTGGTAAGACAAAAGTCTTAACCCATCGTATTGCCTACCTCATTGAAGAAAAAGAGATTAATCCTTGGAATATCCTTGCGATTACATTTACAAATAAAGCTGCACGTGAAATGAAAGAACGAGTTATTGCTCTTTTAGGTCGTGCAGGTGAAGACGTTTGGGTTTCAACGTTTCACTCGATGTGTGTCCGAATTTTGCGTCGTGATATCGATTTGATAGGTTACCAAAGAAACTTCACGATATTAGATGCATCTGATCAATTGACATTGATGAAACGGATTGTTAAAGAGGAAGATTTAGATCCTAAAAAATACGAACCACGTAGTTTAATTAATGCTATTAGTCAAGCAAAAAACGAATTGTTAACTCCACGAGCTTATGAAGAACGTTATACTGGTTTTTTTGAAAAGATAGTAGCTAAATGCTACCATCGCTATCAAAAGGAATTGCGGCATAATCAATCGATGGATTTTGATGATTTAATTATGTTAACGACTCAATTACTTCAAAAAAATCCAGAGACGTTAGCATATTACCAACAAAAGTTTCAATATATTCATGTGGATGAATATCAAGATACAAATCATGCCCAATATACGTTGGTGCAGATGTTATCAGAGCGTTTTAAAAACCTATGTGTTGTTGGTGATGCGGATCAAAGTATTTATGGTTGGCGTGGGGCCGACATGCAAAATATTTTGAATTTTGAAAAAGATTATAGTGATGCTAAAGTTATCTTGCTAGAACAAAATTATCGATCAACTAAAAATATTTTAAAAGCTGCAAATGATGTGATTCAAAATAATCAAGAACGTAAGAAAAAAGAATTATGGACTGATAATGAACCTGGAGAAAAAATTGTTTATTATCGTGGACAAACAGACCGTGAAGAAACACAGTATATTGTGTCTAAGATTCAGGAAATATCAAGTGAAACGCAAGGATCTTACGGTGATTTTTGTATTCTTTATCGTACGAATGCAATGAGCCGTTTGGTAGAGGAGATGTTATTAAAAGCAAATCTACCTTACAAAATGATTGGTGGACATAAGTTCTATGATCGTAAGGAAATAAAAGATATTCTTGCTTATTTAAATATCATTTCTAATGCGAGTGATTCACTAAGCTTTGAGAGAGTGGTCAATAGCCCTAAGCGAGGGATTGGACCAGGTACAATTGAAAAATTACGTAATTTTTCAACGATTCATGACTGGACATTACTCCAAGCAGCGATTGATGTTAATTTAACTAATATTAGTGGTAAAGCCGGTAGAGAACTTGCAAATTTTGGTTCCATGATTGAAAATTTTCAAAAGATGATTCCATTTCTAAGTATCACTGAACTGGTTGAACAGATTTTAGAAAAAAGTGGCTACATGGATGATTTAAAACTTCAAAACACATTAGAATCACATTCTCGAATTGAAAACTTAGATGAGTTTCTCACAGTGACACAAGAATTTGATCGTAAAATAGAAGCAGGAGAGTTTGAAGATGAGTTAGAGGCTGCGGAGTTTAGTAAATTAGCACTCTTTCTTAATGATTTGTCCTTGGTTTCGGATATTGATAACTTGGAAGAAGAGAATGGTCAAGTTACGTTAATGACGCTACATGCAGCAAAAGGACTTGAGTTTCCGTATGTCTTTTTAGTTGGAATGGAAGAGGGGATTTTCCCACTATCTCGTGCCTTATTAGAAAATGAGGAATTAGAAGAAGAGCGCCGTTTAGCTTATGTTGGTATTACTCGAGCTGAAAAGCAACTTTATTTAACCAATGCTTCTAGTCGAATGTTGTATGGTCGTATTCAATATAATCGTGCCTCTCGCTTTTTAGAAGAAATTGATAAGACAATTTTAGAACGTGAAGGTGCGCAACCGAATTCTCAGGCTAACTTTTCTCGGCAGTCAGGAACACCACAACGTGCTAAGTATATCCAACCTCAAAAGACATCTGTTTCATCAAAAATTAAAACGGGTGGCGATTTAAATACGTGGCAAGCAGGCGATAAAGTAGCGCACAAATTGTGGGGAGTTGGTACTGTTGTAAAGGTTAGTGGTCGTGCGAAAGATTTAGAATTAGATGTAGCCTTTCCATCACAAGGAGTCAAACGTTTACTAGCAGCTTTCGCTCCTATTGAAAAAGTATAATCTGAGAGGAAGAAAAGAAATGACAGTTGATCGTGAAATACAAAAACGGGTCCAAACCTTGCATGGTTTATTAAATCAATGGGCGAGTGAGTATTATGAAAAGGACCAACCGACTGTTCAAGATAGTGAATATGATCGTCATTACGCTGAACTTTTAGAATTGGAAAGTTTATACCCTGAACTTGTAACGGAAGATTCAATCACTCAACGTGTGGGTGGTGAAACATCAAGTGAGTTAAAAAAAGTAACGCATACTATTCCCATGTTAAGTCTAGGAAATGCGTTTAATCAAGCTGACTTGATTCGTTTTGATGAGCGTGTCAAAAAAATAGTCGGACATTCTTTAACTTATATGGTTGAGTTAAAAATAGATGGTTTAGCGATTAATTTAAGGTATGTCAATGGAAAGTTAATGCAAGGTTCAACGCGAGGAGATGGAACGGTTGGCGAAGATATCACAACTAATTTAAAAACGATTAAAGATATCCCACACCAGTTACCAGAACCTCTTAACCTTGAGGTACGTGGTGAATGCTACATGTCGAAACAGTCATTTGTAACATTGAATGAAACAAGGGAACAGGATGGCGAAAATGTTTTTGCAAATCCTCGAAATGCCGCTGCTGGTAGCTTGCGTCAATTAAATGCGGATGTCACGGCTAAACGTAATTTAAGCACTTTTATTTATACGGTTGCACAACCAGAAGTCTTAGGTATGGCTACTCAAGAAAAAGCATTACACCGTTTAGATGACTTAGGCTTTCATACTAACCATGAAAGAAAATTATGCGCAAATATTTCAGAGGTATGGGATTATATTTGCTATTTTACAGATAAACGTCATGATTTACCTTATGAAATTGATGGTATTGTCATTAAAGTTAATGATTTTAAACAGCAAAATGAAATTGGCTTTACCGTCAAAGCACCTCGCTGGGCCATTGCTTATAAATTTCCAGCGGAAGAGGCTGAGACGACGATTCGTTCAATTGAATGGACAGTAGGGCGAACAGGTGTTGTGACACCTACAGCAGTGATGGACCCAGTATTGTTGGCGGGGACAACAGTTTCTCGAGCGAGTTTGCATAATACGGATTTAATTCAAGAAAAAGATATTCGTTTGGAAGATGTAGTGATGATTCATAAAGCGGGTGATATTATTCCAGAGGTCACTCGAGTTTTAGTTGAAAAACGAACGGCAACAAGTGAACCTTACCAAATGCCTTCGCTTTGCCCGACTTGTCAGTCGGCTTTAGAAAAAATTGAATCTGAAGTTGCTTTACGTTGTATGAACCCGATGTGTCCAGCGCAAATTAAAGAAGGATTAAATCATTTTGTTTCGCGCCAAGCAATGAATATTGACGGCTTAGGGCCTAAGCTATTGGAACAAATGTATGAGCGAGACCTGATTAGGAATGTAGCTGATCTTTATCGATTGACAGAAGAAGAATTATTGATGCTTGATAAAGTGAAAGAGAAATCAGCAAATAATATTTTACGGGCGATTGAAGTAAGCAAAGAAAATTCGGTTGAAAAATTAATTTTTGGTCTAGGGATTAATCATGTTGGTGCGAAAGCAGCTAAGATTATCTCGGCTCACTTTGGGAATATTGATCAAATTATGGCTGCCACTAAAGAGGAATTGAATGAAATAGAAACAATTGGTCCAATCATTGCGGATAGTCTCGAAAAATATTTTGAAAAAATAGAAACTCAACAATTAATTCAATCTTTTAAAGAGTTAAACGTTAATCTGACTTATCTTGGAGTGACGAGTGCCACGTTAGAGTCTGTCGAATCGCCTTTTAAAGATAAAACAGTCGTTTTAACGGGTAAGTTGTATGATTATACAAGGACGGAAGCTAAAGAAAAAATTGAGAGACTTGGTGGGAAAGTTACTGGTAGTGTTTCCCAGAAAACCGACATTGTTGTTGCGGGCGAAGAGGCAGGAAGCAAATTAGCAAAAGCTGAAAAATTAGGCATTTTAGTTTGGAATGAAAAACAAATGATAACAGCCATTGAAAATAGTTCGAAAGTTGAATAAAATAGAGATGTTATGATTAAAGAAAAGAGAGTAGGGACATAAATGGCAATTACAAATGAAGAAATTAAAAGAGTCGCAAATTTATCAAAATTATCTTTTAGTGATAAAGAGCTAGAAACATTTACAGGCCAAATGAGTCAAATTATTGATATGGTCGCAACGTTAGATTCAATCGATACTGAAGGAGTACCATTTACCTCTAATGTTGCTTCAGAAATTAACGTGATGAGAGAAGACATCGTTATTCCAGGTGAATCAAGAGATGAGTTATTGAAGAATGTGCCTCAGACAGAGGATGGCTTTATTAAAGTACCTGTGATTATCGATAATGGGGAGGCAGATGCATAATGACAAAATTACATGAATTATCTGTTAAAGAATTAGCACAACGTTTACAAACAAAAGAAGTATCTGCTAAAGAAGTTGTATCCGAAACATTTAAACGCATTGAAGCAACGGAACCTAAAATCGATGCTTTTATTACATTAAACCAAGAAAAAGCATTACAACAAGCCGAAAAATTAGATCAAGAAGGAATCACTGTGGCAACACCTTTAGCAGGTGTTCCAATTGGGATTAAAGATAATATTGTTACAAAAGATTTACTAACAACAGCGGCAAGTAAAATGTTATATAATTTTGAACCTGTATATGATGCGACAAGTGTTCAGAATTTATATGCAAATCATCTGATTCCAGTTGGGAAATTAAATATGGATGAGTTTGCAATGGGCGCAACAACGGAAACTTCTTACTTTAAAAAGACTAAAAATGCTTGGGATGAAAGCAAAGTACCGGGAGGCTCTTCGGGAGGTTCTGCCGCCGCAGTTGCAGCTGGCCAAATTCCAGCTTCTTTAGGAAGCGATACAGGAGGTAGTATTCGCCAACCAGCCTCATTTAATGGTATTGTAGGGTTAAAACCAACATACGGTCGTGTTTCTCGTTTTGGTTTGATCGCATTTGCCTCTAGTTTAGATCAAATTGGGCCAATGACACGTACAGTTGAAGACAATGCACTGGTTTTAAATGCTATCTCTGGTTACGATGCTAAAGATAGTACGAGTTCAAAAGTTGCAGTTCCAGATTTTACTAGTAAAATCGGTCAAGACGTTAAAGGTCTAACCATCGGTGTGCCTAAAGAATTTATGGGTGAAGGTGTACATCCGGATGTGAAAAAAGCAGTTAACGATGCAGTTAAAACTTATGAAGCGTTAGGTGCAACTGTTAAAGAAATCAGCTTGCCACATTCTAAATATGGAGTAGAAGTCTATTATATTATCGCTTCTTCAGAAGCCTCATCAAACTTACAACGTTTTGATGGTATTCGTTATGGTTATCGTTCTGAAAATGTCCACGATTTAGATGATGTTTACGTGAATTCTCGTTCTGAAGGATTTGGAACAGAGGTTAAACGTCGCATTATGTTAGGAAGCTTCTCATTAAGTTCTGGCTATTATGATGCGTATTTTAAAAAAGCTGGTCAAGTTCGTACATTAATAATTAATGACTTTAAAGCAGCTTTTAAAGAGGTTGATTTAATTTTAGGTCCCGTTTCACCAACTGTTGCTTATGATTTTGGTGCGGATGCAGATGATCCTGTTACAGCGTACATGCGTGATGTTTTAACTATTCCTGTTAACTTAGCTGGTTTACCTGGTATGAGTATTCCTGCTGGCTTCTCTGAAGGACTACCAATTGGCTTACAATTAATTGGTAATTATTTTGATGAAGTCACGATGTATCAAGCTGCGGCAGCATTTGAAGAGGCAACAGAGTTCCATAAAATGAAACCAGTAATTCTAGGAGGTCGGGATTAATGAATTTTGAAACAGTCATCGGATTAGAAATCCATGTTGAATTAAAAACAGATAGTAAAATATTTTCATCTTCTGCCGCTCATTTTGGAGCAGAACCGAACACAAATACCAACGTTGTTGATTTTAGTATGCCTGGTGTCTTGCCAGTAATGAATACAAGTGTCTTAGAATATGGTATGAAAGCAGCACTTGCTTTAAATTGTACAATTTCACAAGAGACCCATTTTGATCGTAAAAATTATTTTTACCCTGATAACCCAAAAGCTTATCAAATTTCACAATTTGATGAGCCAATCGGACACGATGGTTGGGTTGAAATTAAGGTAGAAGGTAAAAAGAAAAAAATTAGAATTGAACGTGTTCACTTGGAAGAGGATGCTGGGAAAAATATTCATGGAACAGATGGTTTTTCTTATGTTGATTTAAATCGTCAAGGGACTCCTTTGATTGAGATTGTTTCTGAAGCTGATATGCGTTCGCCTGAAGAAGCTTATGCCTATTTAGAAGCCGTTCGTTCAATCATTCAATTTACAGGCGTCAGTGACGTTAAAATGGAAGAAGGGTCGATGCGTTGTGATGCTAATATTTCATTACGACCTTATGGGCAAGAAGAATTTGGTACAAAAACAGAATTAAAAAACTTAAACTCATTAAGTCATGTAAAACTAGGATTACAACATGAAGAAAAACGTCAAGCACGTGTTCTTTTATCAGGAGGAATTATCCAACAAGAAACACGTCGTTATGATGAAGCAACGAAAAAGACATTACTGATGCGTGTAAAGGAAGGTTCGGCTGATTATCGTTACTTCCCAGAACCAGATTTACCTCGTTTTGAGATTTCAGATGAATGGGTAGAAAAAGTAAGAGAAAGCCTTCCTGAGTTACCTCAAGCTCGTCGTATACGCTATGTAGAAGAGCTTGGTTTACCCGAATATGATGCGATGGTCTTAACACTATCTCGAGAAATGTCAGATTTCTTTGACAACACACTTGCGAATGGTGCAGATGCTAAACAAGCTTCTAACTGGTTAATGGGTGAAGTTTCTGCTTATTTAAATAGTGAAAAATTAGAGCTATTAGAAACTAAGTTAACACCTGAGAATTTAGCGGGAATGATTAATCTGATTGCTGATGGAACGATCAGTTCAAAAATTGCTAAAAAGGTGTTTAAAGAATTAATTGAAAATGGTGGAAATGCAAAAGAAGTGGTTGAGGCGAAAGGATTAGTTCAACTTTCTGATCCCGCTCAATTATTACCAATAATTAATGATATTTTAGATAAAAACGAACAATCAATTGAAGACTTTAAAAATGGTAAAGACCGTGCCGTAGGTTTCTTAGTAGGTCAAACGATGAAAGCAACAAAAGGAAAAGCAAATCCTGGAGTTGTGAACCAATTACTAAATCAAGAATTATCAAAACGTTAAAAACGTTGGATAGGAGGATGACATGAGAGCACGATTAATTTACAATCCAACATCGGGAAAAGAAGCATTGAAAAAAAGTATCGTTGATATCTTGAATGTGATGGAACAAGCAGGATATGAAGCAAGTGCTTTTGCGACCACACCTGAACCAAATTCTGCAAAAAAAGAAGCAAAACGTGCCGCATTGGATGGTTTTGAACTAGTGGTTGCGGCAGGTGGTGACGGTACGATTAACGAAGTAATTAACGGAATTGCAGGGTTAGAAAAAAGACCTAAGTTAGCGATTATTCCTGGTGGGACAACTAATGACTTTGCAAGAGCTTTAAGAATTCCTCGAGATAATTTTGTTGAAGCAGCTAAAGTTATTTTGAAAAACCAAACGATTCATTCTGATATTGGTAAAGCAGGTGAAACTTACTTTATGAATATTGCAGCGGGTGGGTACTTAACAGAATTGACTTACGAAGTTCCTTCTCACTTAAAAAGTCTTTTTGGCTACCTTGCTTATCTTGTTAAAGGAGCAGAGATGTTACCTCGTGTGAAACCAATTGAAATGAAACTGGAATACGATGACGGGGTTTATGAAGGAAAAGCCTCGATGTTCTTTTTGGGTTTAACTAATTCAATTGGTGGTTTTGAAAAAATATCGCCAGATGCTCAACTAGATGATGGTAAATTTTCTTTAATTATTGTTAAAACAGCCAATGTTATTGAAATTATGCATTTGGTTGCATTAATGATTAATGGTGGGAAACATGTTAATGATCCACGAATTATTTATGTTAAAACATCTAAACTTTATGCTGATGCAATTGATCCAGATTTTAGAATGATGATAAATTTAGATGGTGAATATGGTGGGGATGCACCGATGACTTTCGAAAATTTAAAGCAACATATTGAAATTTATGCTAATCTTGATGAAATCCCTGAATCGGCTGTTTCGGGTGAAGCAGAGAAAGCTAGCGATGAATTTATTAAACAGGTTGAAAAACTCACCAACGAAGATATTGATGGTGATGGTAAAATTTCCAATGAAGATTAAGACTGGACAATTAGTGTCTAGTCTTTCCTTTTTTAAATAATCTAAGGACGGTAAATATGAAAAAAACAAATAAAGAAATTCCAGTAACAAAAAATGAAACGTTAGAAGTTGAAATTGTTGATTTTACACATGAAGGTTTAGGCGTTGCCAAAGTTGAACGTTATCCCCTTTTTATTGAAAATGCGATTCCAGGCGAAGTAGTTGAAGTTTTAATTTTAAAAGTAGGCAAAAAATTTGGTTTTGCAAAAGTTTTAAATTGGGTCACTAAAAGTCCAGATCGAGTAGAAGAAATCGATGAATCTTTAATCAGAACAGGGATTGCACCACTACACCATATGACCTATGAGCGTCAATTATTATTTAAACAACAACAAGTCGAAAATTGCCTTACAAAAATTGCTAAATTGACAAATGTTGAAGTTTTACCAGTTTTAGGAATGGCTGACCCATTACATTATCGTAATAAAGCACAAATTCCAGTTCGAAAAATTGATGGTGAGTTAGAAGTTGGTTTTTATCGTAAGAATAGTCATGATTTAGTGGCAATTAATGATTTTTATATTCAAGATAAAAAAATTGACGATGCTTTAGTTGTAATCAAAGATATTTTAAAAAAATATCATGTAAAGCCTTATAATGAAGCTGATAATTCTGGAACTATCAAAACAGTTATGGTTCGTAAAGGTCATTTTACGAATCAAATGATGATTGTTTTTGTGACGCGAAAGAAAAAATTATTTAATTCAGAGGCAATGTGTAAAGAGATTGAAGAAGCTTTGCCAGAAGTAATCTCAATTATGCAAAATGTCCAACCTGAAAAAACAAATGTTTTATTATCAGACGAATTTGTTTGCTTATCCGGAAAAGAATATATTATTGATTATTTATTAGAAAAAGAATATCGTATTTCCGCTCGTTCATTCTATCAAATCAACACTTTACAAGCGGAGGTTTTATACCAAAAAGCGATGGAACTAGCGACTTTGAAACCAACAGATGTTGTGATTGATGCTTATTGTGGAATCGGGACAATTGGGATTAGTTTAGCGGATAAAGTTAAAAAAGTTTATGGTGTTGAAGTCATCAAAGAAGCAATTAATGACGCGAAAATCAACGCTGAACTAAACGAAATTGAAAATATTGAGTTTAAAGTAGGTAAGGCAGAAGTTGTCTTCCCACAATGGTTAGAAAAGGGAATTAAACCAAATGTTATTTTTGTTGACCCACCAAGAAAAGGGTTGGATGAAAGTTTTATTACAGCATCAGTTGAAATGAAACCTAAGAAAATTGTTTATGTTTCTTGTAACCCAGCAACGTTTGCTCGTGATTTAGCACTTTATGCTGAGTTGGGTTATCATACATCACAAGTTCAACCGATTGATATGTTCCCTCAAACATCACATGTGGAAAGTGTTGCACTTTTAGAAAGACGTTAAGAAAGAAACAATCGTTAAAATTGAATAGCTTCAAATCGAAAACAGAGCTGTAAATGCAGTGGCCCTAGAAGTTAGATTAAAAATCTGATTTTTGGGGGTCGCTTCAAAAAGTTCTGTTTTTTTATTATAAAAAATTAAGTTAGTCAGTTTTAAATTGCAACTCTTTATCAAAGACGTTTAGTTTTAAAATAGGAAGTATTTGCCCTAGAGCAGAGGCAATGCTATTATTTACTTATATCTGAAACGAAAATTATCAGCGTTTTGATAAATATAACAGGATACGGAGAGCGACTTATGCTAGACATTCCAAAATTATTAAATGAAAAGCGACAATTAATTGAGTATTTTAAAAGAGTTCATTTTAGTGTCATTTTGAAAAAAGGTTGTGTGGATTCACAAGGTAATAGAATAAAAAGTAAACAGGAGAATACTTCCTACTTTCAAAAAAATGAACACTCTATTTTTTTAGATTTACAAAATGAAAAAGTTCAGTTTAGGACGCCTTTTTTATTTAGCGAACTTTCTATTCTTCAATATTTGGCTGCAGAACAAGCTGTTTTTTTGAGGAAAATGGGCAAGCCCTTTTACTTAGACACACAGGCTAAGAGTGGTTGTTGGGAATTTCAAGTTAAATTAAATTCTTTTTTCCAATCGGAACTTGAAATAGAAAATAAAGATATTTTATTAGAGTTAAGTCAAACTTTGGTAGATCGCCTTTATCTATTAATCCCTATGTTAGGCCCTATTTTTAAACAAAACCTTGAAATTAAATTTGAAAAAGAAACAAAGGTTTTCTCCTTTTCAAATTTAGAATTAAGTCAGGAAACAGACCAATCCTTAACTTCTGAGCATTTGATGAGTTTAAAATTATTGTTTCTCTATGCGTTCTATGCCTTAAATGAGGAAAAAAAAGTGGCCAATGTTTTTGAATTATCGAAAGAATTATCAGTAATGTTAGCTCAAATTAATGGAAATAGTCCGGAGTTAGAATTAGTTGAATCATTAACCAAAGTCAAGACTTTAACATTTCCAACAAAGTCGTCCATAGAAAAAAATCAAGAATACCATGACTACATTTGGGATAATCCTTTTCAATTACCTGGTTTTGAGGAAATGGAGCTTTCAACACAATTAATGTTAGCAAGTGCGATTGAAAAGGGAATTAATTTTGAAATCTTAGATAGTAATGATCAATTTGTGAAGCTTTATTATCAAAATCATGTTGAGTATGTTAAAAACACAAATATGACAAGTTTAGATAGTTATGTTTCACCCCTAATTATGGAAAATAAAACAGTCACAAAAAATATTTTGAATGAAAATGGTTTTCGTGTACCCATGGGACAAGAGTATAGTTCTTTTTCGATTGCCGAAGCGAGTTATATCGAATTTTGTCATCAAAAGATAGTAGTGAAGCCTAAATCGACTAATTTTGGTTTAGGAATTTCAATATTTGAAGAAGGATTTACTCAAGTTGATTTCAACGAGGCAATTCGGATTGCTTTTGAAGAGGATGAGCATATTTTAATTGAAGAATTTATCTCTGGAACGGAGTATCGTTTTTATGTGTTAGATGGTGAAGTTGAAGGGATAATTCTCCGTGTCCCAGCTAATATTAAAGGAGATGGCATCCGAACAGTCGAAGAATTAGTTAACCAGAAAAATCAAGATCCATTACGAGGAACACACTATCGTCGTCCGTTACAACTTATTAAATTGAATGATGTTGAAAAGCTAATGCTTAAAACGCAAGGAATGACCATCCACAGCATTCCAACGGAGGGACAGGTAATTTACCTTAGAGAGAATTCAAATGTTAGTACGGGTGGAGATTCGATAGATATGACGGATGATATGGATGAGAGTTATAAAAAAATCGCAGCAGATGCAGTTCAGTCACTAGGCGCTTTTGTATCGGGGATTGATTTAATGATTGAAGATCATCATCGCCCAGCTAATCAAATCTCATTGGATTATGGTATTATTGAAGCTAATTTTAACCCAGCAATTCATATGCATATGTATCCATTCAAGGGTAAAGGTCGTCCCTTAGCTAGTAAAATGTTAGAAAAATTATTTCCAGAAATTAAGGAAACAAGTAAATAAAAGGAGGTACTTGCATGAAAGAACGCTATTATTTAGCATACGGTTCTAATTTAAATTTAGGACAAATGGAACAACGTTGTCCGTCTGCGATTGTTTTAGGAGCGACGGTCTTAAAGGATTATAAATTGGAATTTAGAAGAGTAACAGAACATGCTTATGCAACGGTAAGTAAAGCTAAAGCAAGTGAAGTCCCTGTTTTAATTTGGAAAATTACGGCAGAGGACGAAGTAGCGTTAGATTTATATGAAGACTATCCTTCAATGTACAGTAAAGAGTTAGTAGAAGTTGAATGGCAAGGTAGAGTTTTGAGTGTCATGATTTATATCATGAATCCAATAGCGGAAAGAGCAACCCCTTCAGAAGAGTATTTTAATACAATTTGTGAGGGATATGAGAGTGCATTGTTTGCTAGAAGTATACTTGAAAAAGCCTATCAGGAATCATTATTTATTTAAAAACAGAAAAACCTATTTGAGTAAGTACGTAGTACTGAATTTACTCAAATAGGTTTTTCTATTTAGTTTTAATAAAAAAGACTTGATCATAATAAACGGAGTCTAGTAGTTCCTTGTCATCAGTCAAAATAATGACCGAAATTATCTGATTCTTTTTTATTTTGAAGAGCGCAGGTAGGATACTATTGATGAACAAAGATTGTTTTTTATCTTTGTCAATATGATCAAAAACGACAATTTTTTTTAAAGAGATTGCACGTATGATTTGAAGTAAAACTTGCTCTTTTTGAGTGACTTCATTTGCCGAAGCTTCTAGAATACGTTTTGGTAAATGAAAAATAGGCAGTTGGGTTAAAATTGCATCGATAACATTATCGGTGTCTTTTCTTGAGATACCTAGTAACAAGTTTTCCTGCACGGTAAGAAAAGGGATCATGACATTTACTTTAGAGGACAAATCAAAAAACGAGAGTTCTTCTTCACAGGATGAGGGGTCCCATTCCATAGAGGAAAAATCAGCATCATTTGCTTCGTTTTTATGATTGTCGAAAACGAGTGTAATTTTATCAGAAATTAATGAAGCTAGTGATTGTGTTTGATCTGTAGGTAATTGAGTCATTAACTAACCTTCCTTTTATATAAAAATGAGAGATAGAGTAAAGAACCTGAAAGGGTTGCTATCCCACAGAGAACAATTAAAAATAAAAAGTTTCTTGAGATATTTGAGGTTAACCGTTCAATATTATCTGTTTGATGATTATTAGAAAAGATTGATCGTTCATTAAAAGGTAAAAACAACTGAGAACTGTTGATTATCTTTTTGTCGATTTCTTTTGTCGTAGGGACTAAGGAAGCATCATCTTGAGAAATTTGATTAAATATAATTTTTTGATCAGACAACTCACGTGTTGCTACTTGATGATTAATTTGAGCGGTCGTCTGAATAAATAAATTTTGAGCAACGCAGAGAACGAAAGTGATGGCAAGAAAACTAACAACAGAAATTAAAATTAATTCAGTATAGAGATGTTTAACAACTTGTAATTTCTTTAAGCCAAGATTTTTCATATAAGATATTTCTTGACGTCTTAAAGTAGTTGTAACGAGTCCATATAAGAAGAAGATGCCAAACGAAAATGTAATCAATAAAATAAAATAGTGATTATAAAGGCTTAAAATATTGTGATTGTTCTTAATAATCTCTTCATGTAAATTAGTTGAAGAAAAAGAAGTAATCGCTTTAAAGCTGTCCCACTTGTCTTGTATTAATTGATTAGACGCTCGTTGGGTTAAAATCAGTTGACTATTGACAACGAATAAAATAAGAAATACAGAAAAGAACACAAAGAATAACAATGTATTTCGTTTATGATATTTAATTGCGCGATAAGACTGTTTGATCAAATTCATTTGTATCCCTCCATCAATTGTCAATAAAATTATAACGTGAAGATGTGAAAAAAATATGAATAAACCGAAATTAATCATCGAACGAAAAATGTACTATTCTTAAAAAAGTGTAAGAATAGTACATCTTAAATTATTTTTATTTGTTTTCTGTTGTGCTAGACGACGTCGTTGTTGCATTACCATGGTACTCTTGGTAAGTTTTAGTTTTAAATAAATCTGCTGTCGATTTGTTACCATGTTGTGAATAGATACTAGTTGATTTACTTCCCTTTTCTTTTTCAATCGCTTCGGCTTTTTCTAGTCCGTTTTTATAATCGAATAATTTAGGATCAAGAGGTTTTAATCCACTATCAGTATGGAACCTTAATAAATCACCATTTGTTAGGGCATCTGATGAATTTAACTGAGTGGTTACTTTTTCTCTAAGATCTTCTATCTCCGTTGTTTGTTCAGGTGTAAGTTCTTCTAATAACTCGCCTGTTTCATTCAGATAAACGGCTTGTCCAACGACGGTATATTTTGGAGTCATAAATGAACCATTTCTAAAGGCCACAATTTGGTCTTTTTCACTAGAGAACATATCTTGTCCTAATTGAATGTATTTAGAATTATCAATCCCTAGTAGGTGTAATAATGTTGGTAACATATCAACTTGACCACCATAAGTATGAGAAACTTTACCTTTTGTTTGGCCAGGAATATGATACATCAATGGTACTCTTTGAAGTTGGGCATCATCGAAATCTCCCCAATCATCTTTTGACTTATCCAACAAGTCAGCAAGGTATTTATTACGTGAGTTTGAAATACCATAGTGATCACCATATAGGATAATCATTGAGTTATCATAAACACCTGTTTCCTTTAAATAATTGAAAAATTCTTCAATGGATTTATCTAAGTAATTGGCAGTAGCAAAGTAACCATTAATCGTTGCATCAGGTGTATTTGCCATTGGAAAACCACCTTCATCTCCTTTTAGAGGTGAATAAGGATAGTGATTACTGACTGAGATAAATTTAGTATAGAATGGTTGTTGCAAGTGTTCCAAATATTGAGCAGATTGTGACATAAACGGTTTATCATGTAAACCATATTGGAACGAATTACTTTCATTAACATCATAGTAACTACCGTCGAAGAAGTAGTCATAACCTAGATGCTTGTAAGTTTCATTACGGTTCCAGAAAGACCCGCCATTACCATGAAAAACAGCACTTGTGTAATCTGCTTCTTGATTTAAGATATTTGCAGCGGCTTGGAACGTATTTTTATCACCCAATTGACTAAATAGCGGACCTTGACCAAGTCCAAAGAATGAATTCTCTAAAAGAGTTTCAGAATCACTTGTTTTACCAGAACCTACTTGATGGAAAACATTATCAAAACTAAAGGTTTCATTGGAATGATAAAGTTGGTTGATGAATGGAGTGACTTCATGTTCAACACCGTTTTCATCTTTTAACTTATAATCAATTAAAAATTGTTGGAAACTTTCTAAATGGATATAAATGACATTACGTCCTTTAGCCATTCCAAATAATTCTTCATTTGGTTTAGCATAGTGGTCCTTAGCATATTCTTGAACGCTGACTAAATCATTTTCACTTGCTTGAGCACGACGTTGGCTAGCATTATAAGTTTGAACACCATCATAAACAGTAAAAGCATTCATTCCTAAATATTTAACAATATGATCTCTTGAAAAAGTTCTTTTTAAAAGTTCAGGGCGATCGGCTTCAGCTAATGTTAAATTCACTGCAAATAAGAAAACAGCAAAACTTGTGACCGCTAAGGCACCTCGAGCTTTTATAGGACGAGTATCAATTTTTATTTTTTTAAAGATTAACGCTAAACTTAAACCAATGATATCAATCCAATAAATGATATCGTAAGGTCGCATCATCTTAATTGTACTTTTACCTAATCCAGAACTCACTTTACCTGCTCCAAGCATTGTATTCACAGTGATGAAGTCGGTAAATTCCCGATAATAAATAATATTTGAATAAAGTAAAAGTGTTGTTAAGAACGAGATAATTAGCAAGACAATATATGATTTTTTAGGGTTTTTAACATAGAGAGCTGCTGAAAATAACAAAAGAGTGGTTGCGATTGGATTTATAATCAGAATAAAATACTGAAAAATATTTTCCATATTTAAATTGAAATCAACAAAATACGCAATACACGTTTTGACCCAGAAAAAGAATGCTAGTGTAGCAAAAAATCCAAGTCTGGAATTTATCCAATTTTTTTGATAGTTATGTTTCAAGACTAATCTTCCTTTCTAAACTGTAACTAGTCATTTGTTCAAATATAAAATTGAACATACCTCTATCATTTTACCTTTATCCATTAATTGTGTCAATTACATATTAATATGGAATGAGAGGGTTGTAAAAGCTAAAAAACTTTAGCTTACTTTATCAAAAACTGATATAGTATTATATATGACAGATTAGAATAGAGGATAACACGAAACAATGAAAGAAATTGTAATTAAAAATGAAAAAAACAAGAAGTTTAAACACTTATTTCCATTAATATCACCACATGACTTATTACATCAGCTTGAAAGCATTCCGAATGAATGGTTAAAGTTTATTGATGAAAAAAAACGATTTTTAGGTTATGGTTATCTTGGAGTACAAAATAAAGGAATTGGTTGGTTATTGAGTTTTTCTGAAGATGAACCGATTAGTGTCTCTTTTTTAGAAAACATATTTATCACCGCATTTAGTAATCGTCAAGTACTAATGAATGATGATGACACTACAGCTTTTCGTTTATTTAATGGCGAAGGTGATGGATTTGGTGGGATTACAATCGACTGGTATGATAAATATCTGGTTATTTCATGGTATAATGAAACAATCTATTCTTTTAAAGAAGATATCATAAAAATTATTGAAAAAATTTTAAAAAATGAAATAATAGGGATTTATGAAAAGGTTAGATTTCAGTCTAAGTTAACTTTAGCTGATTCTAGTTTTATATCAGGGAAAGAAGCACCTACACCTTTACTGATTAAGGAAAATGGGATTAATTATGCAACCCATCTGAATGATGGGTTAATGACAGGTATTTTTCTTGATCAGCGGGATGTTCGTCAACGCTTAATGGAAGAACTAAGTATGGGTAAAAAAGTCTTAAACACGTTTAGTTACACAGGAGCTTTTTCTGTAGCCGCTTTGATGGGTGGGGCATTAGAGACAACGAGTGTTGATTTAGCAAAAAGAAGTCTAAATAAAACACAAGAGATGTTTGAAGTCAATGCAATTGATCCAGAAACGCAGGAAATTATCGTAATGGATGTTTTTAATTACTATAAATATGCAATGAAAAAAGATCGAAAGTTTGATTTGATTATTTTAGATCCACCTAGCTTTTCAAGAAATAAGAAAAAGACCTTCTCGGTGGCTAAAAATTATGCTGAATTGGTCGAAGAAGCAGTTGCAATATTAAATCCTGAGGGGACATTGATTGCATCAAGTAATGCAGCGAATGTTTCGCTTAAGCGTTTTGAAGAGATGATTGAAAATGGAATTAAGAAAAATGAACGAAAATATAAGAAATTATTTTTAAATCAATTACCAACGGATTTTGCAGTTTCAAAACATTATCCTGAAGGAAATTATTTGAAAGTATTAATCTATCAAATTTATTAATGGATGGGATCGAAGATTATGGAAAATTTTAAAATTAGAAATTTAACTTTGGGTAATAGTGACCCTAAAGTATGTGTTTCACTCATCGCAAATAATTTTAAAGAGTTATTTTCAGAAGCGATGCGTGTTAGTAAATTAGACTGTGATATTATTGAATGGCGCGCGGATTACTTTATGTATATTAATGACTTAACCTTTATGCGTAAAGCCGCTTATTTTATTCGGTATGCTATTGAAGATAAACCTTTAATTTTCACGTTCCGTTCTTTAGAAGAGGGTGGCGGACAAGAAATTGACGATGATTTTTATTTTCGATTGAATCATTATATGATTAAAACAGGCTTAGTTGATGCGATTGATTTAGAGCTTGCTCGATTACCAGAATTTAATTTAAATATTATGGAATTTGCGTATGAAAATAATGTGAAAGTACTTATTTCACATCATAATACATTATTGACACCGGATAAAGATGAATTAGTTGAAACAATTACTGATATGGTCACTTTGGGTGCTAATATCAGTAAAATTGCTGTAACACCGAATAGTATGGAAGATGTTTTAACTATTTTAAGTGCTTCAAATCAGGTTAAGATGAAACATCCAGATGCGCCCTTTGTCCTATTGGGTATGGGAGAGTTAGGAAAGCTAACCCGTTTTACAGGTGAATTATTTGGTTCCGTGATGACGTTTGCCAATAATGGTAAACAGAGTTCTGCTCCGGGACAGATGACGATTGAGGAATTAAGAAGTGGTTTTAAATTATTTGATAAAGAAGAAAAAAGAAGGGGTTTTATTGAGTAAGAAAAAAATTCAAAAAACAAATGCTATTCGATTTCTCGAGCAAAAAAAAATTGAATTTGAAGTGACTGAATATGACTGGGATGAATCTCATGTTAGTGCAAAATATACGGCAGCACAACTTGGTTTAAAAGAAGAAACTATTTTTAAAACGTTGGTAGCTGTTGGTAATGTGACAGGTGCGTTAGTAGCGATTGTCCCTGCGGATCATGAATTAGATTTGAAAAAAATAGCGAAAGTAAGTGGTAATAAAAAAGTTGAAATGTTACCGATGAAAGAGTTAGAACCGTTAACAGGTTATGTTCATGGGGGGTGTTCCCCCGTTGGAATGAAGAAAAAACTGTCAACTTATTTAGCACAACAAGCTATCGGATTAACTAAAATTCATGTTTCAGGTGGTCGTAGAGGAATTCAATTAGGAATAAATCCAAATGATTTGATAAAAATTATTGGGATAACAGTCGCAGATATTACAACTTAAAAAGGGTGCATAATAAATCATGTGGATTGAAAAAACTATCCATATGATTTATTATATTGCTCACAAAAAAACTCTCCTGGATAAAAGATAGCCAAAGTCAACTATTTTTATTCAAGAGAGGTTTTTTATGATTAATAATGATGATAACTGGAAATCTCAGCAGCGTGTTTACCTGCAACATAGCCAGTAATGAATGCGGCTGTGATGTTATAACCACCAGTATAACCATTGATATCTAATAATTCACCTGTAAAAAAGAGGCCATTGATGAGCTTGCTTTCCATTGATTTAGGTTGAACTTCTCTTAATTCAATCCCCCCTCCAGTAACAAAAGATTTATCTAAAGGATAGGTAGCATATGCGGTAAGGCTGAAATTTTTTATTTTATTGACTAACCCATCTAGTTGTTCATCTGTTAATTGTTTTAATGGTAATGTTTCATCGATAGCGGCTAGCTCAATTAAAAATTCAAGATAACGATCGGGTAAAATTCCTTTAAAGCCATTTTTTATGGCTTTTTTTGGTTCTTCTGATATTTTTATTAATAATTGTTGCTTAACTTCTTGTGCTGTTAATTTAGGAAGGCTATCTAATTGTAAGGGGACTTTTTTTATTCCTTTTGCCAGTTCTTGATTGACAAACATACTACATCTTAGAGCAGCCGGACCTGATATTCCGAAGTGTGTAAACAAGAGATCCATTTGATGTGATACGATTGTTTTACCTTTTTGATTGATCACAGAGAGGCTAACATCTCGAAGAGCTAAACCTTGTAGTTTTTTTGAACTGATGACTGGATCATCTGATTTAATGGGTGATTCTGTTGGGAAAAGTCGTGTCACATGGTGGCCTAGAGATTTAGCTAAGTGGTAGCCATCGCCAGTTGAACCGGTGTACTGGTAGGTTTTACCACCTGTTGATAGGATAACGCACGGTGCAGTAAGAACTACTTCATTTGTTTTGACACCAGTGATACTCTCGTGATCACATATAATTTCTTCTGCTTCGGTTTTCAAAAAAACAGTAACTTTATTTTTTTCTAATTGTTCAGTTAAACCAGCGACAATAGCTTTTGACGTATTAGCGACTGGAAACATTCGACCATGATCTTCTTCTTTTAATGGAATCTGGTGTGATTCAAAGAAAGACATAATATCGTAGTTATTAAATTGTGAAAAAGCACTATATAGAAACTTCCCATTGCCAGGGATAAATTCAATAATTTCCTCAGGTGGTCGGTTATTAGTCACATTACAACGCCCACCTCCTGTGAGTCGTAGTTTTTTACCCAGTTGTCTATTTTTTTCTATGATAGCAACTTTTGCTCCATGTTCAGCTGCACTGATAGCCGCCATTAGTCCACTAGTGCCGCCACCGATGACGATTACATCAAAATTCATGTGTTTCCTCCTTAAGTTTAAGTCATCTAAGTTTAACATATAATATCGTTTTTTTTTTATTCATTTCGTATGATAATTAGAAAAAAGTTAATCAATTATTTAAAGAATCGCCATAAATAGTGTATACTATTAACAAATTAGCAATTGAAAGTGAGTGGTTATTGATGACAGAAGTCCAAACTTATTTATATGAATTAAAAATAAAATTAGAACAAAATTATGCGCACCAACCTGAGTTTATGCAGGCAGTCGATGAATTTTTGGGCACCGTCGCTCCCTTTCTAGAGAAGAATCCACAATATGTGGCGAATAATTTACTAGAACTTTTGGTGATTCCAGAAAGAATTATTGAATTTAGAGTTCCTTGGCAAGCAGATACGGGTGACTGGAAAGTGAATACAGGTTTTCGAGTTCAGTATAACTCCGCGTTAGGACCTTATAAAGGAGGTTTACGTTTTCATCCAACGGTGAACCAAAGTATTGTTAAATTTTTAGGGTTTGAGCAAATTTTTAAAAATAGTTTAACTCAACTTCCGATTGGTGGCGGAAAGGGAGGTAGTGATTTTGATCCTAAGGGTAAATCAAATGCTGAAATTATGCGATTTTGTCAAAGTTTTATGCAAGAGTTGCAAAAATATATTGGACCGAATCAAGATGTTCCTGCGGGAGATATTGGAGTGGGTGGTCGAGAAATCGGTTATTTATTTGGTGAATACAAACGTTTAAATAGTTATCAAGCAGGTGTATTAACAGGAAAACCACTAGCTTTTTGGGGTAGTCTTGCTCGAACGGAAGCAACCGGTTATGGCTTAGTTTATTTTGTGAAACATTTACTAGCAGATATTAACGAAACTTTACAAAATAAAAAAGTCATTGTTTCAGGTAGTGGAAATGTCGCAATATATGCGATTGAAAAAGCTCAAGCGTTAGGAGCAAAAGTTATCGGCTGTTCTGATTCATCTGGTTATATTATTGATAATGAGGGAATTGATTTAGCGACTGTTAAAGAAATTAAAGAAGTAAAACGTGGTCGGATTAACGAATATCTAACAATACATCCTCACGCTCAGTTTTTTGAAGGACAAAATATTTGGGAAACACATGAAAAATATGAAATTGCCTTACCATGTGCAACTCAAAATGAAATCTCAGCTGAACAAGCACAAAATATGATAGCTCAAGGGGTTAAAATTGTAGCAGAAGGGGCAAATATGCCAACAACTTTAACAGCTGTGACTATTTTAAAAGAAAATCAGGTCATTTATTGTCCTGGAAAAGCGGCTAATGCAGGTGGAGTTTCTGTTTCCGGCTTAGAAATGTCACAAAATTCACAGCGTTTACCATGGACATTTGAAGAAGTTGATGAAAAGCTAGATGAGATTATGGAAAATATCTATAAAAAATGTCGCGACACAGCAAATGAATATTCAACGCCTATGGATTTAATGGCAGGTGCCAACATCGCTGGTTTTGAGCGAGTGGCTTTGGCAATGACCCTTCAAGGACTTGTCTAACCAGAATTGAAAGTGTTAGCCGTAACAAATTTGTGTTTTTCAGAAATTTTAATGTGAATTACACGAAAAAATGGTAAAATATGAATGTTGAAGTGTTATAACACTAAAAAACTTAGGAGGGTAATTATGGCACATATCAATTTTGATCATTCTAAAGTAAGTAAATTTATCGGAGAAAATGAATTGGCTTATATGCAATCTCAAGTAAGTGCAGCTCATAAAGAATTACGTGAAGGAACAGGTGCAGGAAGTGATTATCTAGGTTGGATTGATTTACCAGTTAATTATGATAAGGATGAATTTTCACGCATTAAAACAGCGGCTAAGAAAATTCAATCCGATTCAGATGTTTTGGTAGTGATTGGTATTGGAGGTTCATATTTAGGGGCGAAAGCAGCGATTGATTTCTTAAATCATTCATTTTATAATTTACTAGATAGTACTGAACGCAAAGCACCACAAATTTTCTTTGCTGGTAACAGTATTAGTTCAAGTTATTTAGCTGATTTAATCCATGTCATCGGAGATCGTGATTTTTCAGTTAACGTTATTTCAAAATCAGGTACGACAACGGAACCAGCAATTGCATTCCGTGTCTTTAAAGAATTATTAATTAGTAAGTATGGTAAAGAAGAAGCAAACAAACGTATTTATGCGACAACAGATAAAGCTAAAGGCGCTGTTAAAGTTGAAGCGGATGTTGAAGGTTGGGAAACGTTTGTTATTCCTGATGATATTGGCGGTCGTTTTTCAGTTTTAACTGCTGTTGGTTTATTACCAATTGCTGTAACTGGTGCTGACATTGATGGTTTGATGAAAGGCGCAGCGGATGCTAGAAGTGAATATGCCTCTGATGACTTAAAAACGAATCAAGCTTATCAGTATGCAGCTTTAAGAAACGTGTTATATCGTAAAGGTAAAGTAACAGAGCTATTAATTAATTACGAACCAAACTTACAATATTTTTCTGAATGGTGGAAACAGTTGTTTGGTGAGTCTGAAGGAAAAGATCAAAAAGGAATCTATCCTTCAAGTGCTAATTTCTCAACTGATTTACATTCGTTAGGTCAGTATATTCAAGAAGGCCGTCGTAATATTTTTGAAACGGTGATCAAAGTAGATAAAGCTCGTCATGATGTTAAAATCCCCTTAATGGATAAGGACTTAGATGGGTTAGGCTATATTGAAGGCAAAGAGATTGACTTCGTTAATACTAAAGCCTTCCAAGGTACTTTATTGGCACACACTGATGGTGATGTCCCTAACTTTGTGATCAACATCCCTCAGACAGATGCTTATACTTTAGGCTATTTAATGTATTTCTTTGAAATTGCAGTAGGTATCTCAGGCTATCTAAACGGTGTTAATCCATTTGATCAACCAGGTGTCGAAGCTTACAAGAAAAATATGTTCGCACTTTTAGGTAAACCAGGATTTGAAGATTTAGCTAAAGAGTTAAACGAACGTCTATAAAAGGCCAAAAGGTATCATTTGTTTTAAAGCAACTTGTCTGTCTCACTTTTCTATGAGACAACATTGTTAAATAGAACTTTTCAGTTAAAGGATGAATTTGAGAACTTTCTCATATTCATCCTTTTTTAATGCTCTTTTTTACCTAAATATCTTCTTTATTGAACCCTCGACAGAAAATTGTTTGATTTACTAGAAGTGTGCATGCTGTCATCATAAAATTTGTGTTAAAATGGATAAGTATATTTTTTTATTTTTTTAAGGAGGATTGTATGATAAAGGATATCTCGGGAAAAAGAGTTGTTGAAAAAATAGAGATAGCGTTAGCTAATAAACAATATGAAGGCCGGTTACCGACACTAGCTATTTTAAGAGTTGGACATAAGACAAGCGATTCGGCCTATGAAACATCACTAACTAAAGTCATGAAGCGTTTGAATATTAAAGTTTTAACAACGCATTTAGCGAATGATATTTCTCAACAAAAATTTGATTTCGAATTTGATCAATTAAACAATGATGAGGAAATTGATGGAATATTGTTATTTAATCCAGTACCTTCACATTTGAGTTTAGAGCATGTGGTAGCGCAAATTGATCCTAGTAAGGATGTTGATTGTATTGGTGCGATTAATACACTAAAAATTTATTTAGATAATGAAAAAGGCTTTTTACCTTGTACGGCAGAAGCAGTTTTAAAAATTTTAGCCTATCAAGAGATAGAATTAAAAGGGAAAGATGTTGTTATAATTGGCTTTGGCTTTGTGATTGGCCGACCACTAAGTTTATTGTTAGTTGAAGCGGGGTGCACGGTAACGGTTTGTCATATTGACACTGTTAACCTAGCAGAAAAGTGTCGACGAGCTGAGATCATTGTTTCGGCGACCGGTGTACCATCATTAGTAAACGAAGAGTATGTTAAAGAAGGAGCCGTTGTTATTGATGTTGGAATCAATGTTGATAAGAGAGGACATTTGTGTGGTGATGTTGATTACGAAAGTGTCTACGATAAGGTGAAAAGTATTACGCCTGTACCTGGGGGTGTTGGGACAGTAACGACCTATACATTGGCTGAACATGTTGTTCAATCATTTGAAAATAAATAAAAAAGCTTTCCTTTCTCTAAAAACTGGAGAAAGGAAAGCTTTTTTATGATTATGGTTAATGCTTTTTTTTGGAAGTCCCTCTTCGTTTTTGTCGAATTTTTTTTCTTTTTTCTATTTGTTTTTTTATTAAAAGAGCTTGAAGGGCCATAAAAATTAACCCGAAAATAATACTAAAAATAGCCCATTTTTGTAGAGCTAAAAAATGACCGGAAAAGGGTAAACAAATGAATCCAAAAATAATATAAGGAGCAGCTATTAGTAAATCAGCTTGTTGATGCGTTCGCGTAAAAATGGTAATGAAACCTGTGATAATCATGATAAGAGCAAGTAAAACACCCATTGTTTTGCTAATGTCAAAAGCTTCAATTGGTAATATTTTCAATTTAACTAGTTGTGTTTGGATTAAAAGAGGGATTGCAATTAAAATACTGAGCCCCCCCCATCACTAATTTTGTTAATTTCACTAAAGATCCTCCAAAAAAATAAACTATCTCTATTATAACCTAATTCATACGTTTTTGGAAACTAATGTTCATTATCTTTTAAAAATTTTGTTTATAAGTTATAAATAAAAAGTTTTTCTAATAACAAACTTTACAAGGAGTGTATCCCTTCTCTTTTGCTTCCTGCAGTGTTGCGGGTTTGAAATTTCCTTTGCCATGCGGATGAGTATGGTATCTTGAACCGCTAGGTGTGATAAATACAGATTCTATTTCAGTCGTTGCTGTGTGTTGCGTGTTGCTATTGCTTTTATTTGTCGTTGTCTGTTCGAGAGCAGTAGTTTCAATTTGACTTGAACCATCTTGATAATTAATAGTTACGCCATCTTGTACGTTAAAAATATAAATATTAAATTGGAGAGCATTATCACCAATTGATTGCGCTTGCATCTGGACTCCCCGAGCTACAAGTTCATTGTCACGATAAATGGGAGTGACTGAATAGCGAACATAGTGATTGGCACTTTGATCAAGATAGTGTTTAACATCCATTTCGTGACGCAACATTTCTGGGTTATTTAACTGACTAGTCCCGGTGATAAGGTTTTGCCAATTATCATCTTCTCCCGCTAAAGCATGCCCGATAAGATGTGAGCGATTGTAGAGATAGCCCCCTTTAATTTTTTTGTTTTTCCAACCAGAAGGTTTTACATTTGAAATGCTTCCTCGTTTTTTTGTTGGCATAATGGATTGATTAAGCATTGCCTCGGCAGAAGTTGCTCGGTTTAAAGAATCTAATTCGCCATATTTTTCCCAACCACCTTTATCAATTGATAAATCCTCTTTAGAAAATTGAGGGAGATTATGATTGATTGTGATGGTTTGGGTACCATCAAATTCTTTATTAGCGAGCGATTGTAAGGTCTCACTGCGATGATTATCTTGTTTAATAGAAGCTTGTTTTTGATGATCATTGGTTGAAATGTCTTCTTTTATCGCTGTTGACTGATGGGGAGAGGACGTCTCATCACTAGAGTTCATAGTTTGTTTAGTAGGTGAGCATCCTGTTAAGATAAAAAATAGACCAAAGACAATCATCAGTTTATTCCGAAGTTGTTTTTGCTGCTTTCTTTTTGTTAAAGTAAAAACTGAAGATAATGCCATAAATAAAAAAACTCCTTTTCAAAAAATAAAAAAGCATTTAAATAAATGCTTTCTTTACTTTAATTTTAACGTAATATTTAGTTCAAGTCGATAAGGACTTTCGCTAAAGCAAACATCACCAGTTTGTGATAACGTTTTAAAGGTTCCCCCACTGATTTTAGCACCAACATCAACAAATTTGTGGTCTTCTAAAAGATGCAATAAACGACGGTTATTTCTTTTAGGAATATATCCGACTTTAAAAGCTTCAGATTCATTTTCCCCAACGTAGACTGCAATTGCTTTTTCATCATATTTATTAGGTTCGAATTTAATTTCAGCCCAAGGTAAGAACTCTTCATTGATTTCCCAAATTTTATCTTTTTGTTTCAGTTTTTCAGTCAATTCTTCATCTGAAAGGCCATCGTAAGAAAAGAAAAAATAATTTTCAAATTTTAGCTTTTCAACATAATTTCTTAACCGTCGATTTCGGCCATCGTACTTTACACCTGATACGGAAGTACTGAAAAATTCGAATTTGGGTGTAATTTCATAATCAAATTCATTATCTATGTCTGTGTTAGATATTTCGACTTGCTTTAATTCATCCTCTATATCGGAAGTTTTATTTAAATATTTTTTTTCTCCTTTACGTTTTTTTGATTTAATAATACTTTCAAAAAGAAGGATTTCTATCGCGATTAACATTAAGAAAATGGTGATACTAAATAGTAAGACTTGCAAATCAGACTTATAGGTAGCTAATAATAACAGAAAAATCGCAAGTCCGGTAGGCAATAGTAATAAACCGAACATTAACTTTTTCATTTTTTTCCTCTTTTCTCTCCTTTTTAAACTGAGAATAATTGACTAATTATAAACCATTATAGCAAAAAATGTCTGTAATATGAAAGTATATTGAAATAAAATTATCTTTTGTTATTATAACGCATTTTTATGATCAATATTTTGTGATATAATCATTTTAATTTTATTTCTATAGAAAAGTGTGTTTTTATTAACAATAGTCATTGCATTGATAATTGTTTTCAATTAGACTAGATATAGTATCAAAGGTTGGGAGGATTTAGATGAAACGAATATTCTTTTTTATCGTTGGGTGTATTGCTTTTGTTTTAGGAACGATTGGGATTCTGATTCCATTATTGCCAACCGTCCCATTTTATTTATTAACGACGTTTTGTTGGTTAAGAAGCTCGAAGAACTTTCATGACAAATTTGTATCAAGTAATTGGTACCATAAATATGTTAAACAGATGGTGCTTGAAAAACAAATGACTTTTAAGCAGCGTCGGAAAGCTCTAACCGTGATTTTTATTATCATGGCGGTTCCTTTCGTATTGGTTCCAAATACGTTAATGAGGGCTTGTTTAGTTATTATTTTCACAGCTCACTGTTTTTTCTTTTATTTTTACTTTAAAAAGAAAGAAGTCAAGTTAGTGAAACAAAAAAGTGAGGTTGAAAAAGTTAAGTCATGATAAATCAACGATTATTAGGTTTACTTCAAAAGGATAAAAAATATCTTTGGGGAATAGTATTAACCAAATGGCTAATGTTAATCGCAAACTTAGCCATTATTTTTATGCTGATTAGAGGAATAACGCATTATTTTGAAACGTTTAAACTTCCCTTACATTTAATCGTTCGGATGAGTATGGTGGTAGTGGTAGCTTTGATTGTTAAATCGATTGCCAATTATTATTTGCACCAATACTCTCATGCTGTTTCACGACGTTTACGGTTAGATATTCGGAAAGCAGTCTTGACTAAAAGTACAGAAGTAGGTATTAGTCAACATCAAAAGTTAGGAAGCAGTGAGTTAACTCAATTATCAGTTGAAGGAGTTGAACAATTAGAGAATTATTTTGCTCGTTTTATCCCTCAATTATTTTACAGTTTATTATCTACTTTCACTGTCTTTTTAATATTGGCTTTCATGTATTTAAAACCAGCACTTGTTTTGTTAGTTTGTATTCCGCTAATTCCAATATCGATTATGGCTATTATGAAAATTGCTAAACGTGTTTTAGGAAATTATTGGGACGGTTATCTTATTTTAGGCGAGCAGTTTTATGAAAATTTAATGGGATTGACAACACTTAAGGTACTGAATCAAGATCAAAATAAACAGAAACAGATGGATCGAAATGCAGAATCTTTTAGAAAGGCAACGATGCGACTTTTGAGTATGCAATTAAATTCTTTAATTGTTATGGATATTGTGGCTTATGGAGGTGCTGCGTTAGGCATCTTTTTAGCATTGAGAGGTTACTCTCTAGGGGCTATCAATTTTGCTCAAACCCTTACTTTTATTTTATTAGCGTCTGAATTTTTTATTCCACTCCGTCAATTGGGTGCCTTCTTTCACGTTGCAATGAATGGAATTAGTGCTTCTAAACGTTTGTTTGATTTTTTAGATACAGCAACACGTACTTCTGGTGTAATAAATGATCTAGATTATTTTAATGAACTAACCGTTGAGGAATTAACATTCTCATATAATGAAAATGAACCGGCGTTAGAGCAAATAAACACACGTTTTGAAAAGGGCAAAGTCTATGGGGTTATTGGCCATTCGGGTTCAGGAAAAAGCACACTTAGTAAAATTTTAAGTGGTGATTATTTTAATTATGAGGGGACGATTTTAATCGATCAAACCAACTTAAATGAATTTACTAATTCTTTTTATGAAGAAACATTTTTAGTTGTTAATCAAAAAAGTTACTTGTTTGAGGGAACGATTAAAGATAATTTGCTGATGGGTGATTCACAAGCAACTGATGATGATTTGTGGAGAGTGCTTGAACAAGTACATTTAACAAAGTTCGTTCAATCTTTACCTTTGGAGTTAAATGAAACAATCAAAAGTAATGGAGCTGCTTTTTCTGGTGGACAAAAACAACGTTTTATTGTGGCGCGTGCATTATTAGCTAAGAAAAAAGTGTATGTATTTGATGAAGTCACTTCTAGTGTTGATCATGAAAGTGAAGTTGCTATTTTAAGAGCTGTTCAAGAGTTATCTTATAATGCGATTGTTATTTTTATTTCACACCGAATTTATACAGTTCAAGAGATGGATTGGCTTATTGTTTTGAATAAAGGTAAGTTGGCTGAGCAAGGTAAACCAGGTGATTTGTATGCTAAGAAGAGTTTGTACTATGAATTCGTTAATCGAGAACGAGCGTTGGTAGGGGAGGATTTATACAATGAAAGAAACAATTAAAACAGTTAAATGGTTACTTTCTTTTGTTAAAAAAGTCCCATTTCAAGTTTTTACAGCAGTATTGTTAGGTGTCATTAGTTACTCATCAGTCATTTTAATATCATACATTGGTATTGAAAGTTTAATATTTTTAATTATGATGAAAAAACAAATGCCTTTTCTAGCTATAATATTTCTAGTTTTGGTTTTAGTTCGGGGAATTGCGAGGTATGGTGAACAATATATGAATCATTATATAGCCTTTCATACTTTAGCTAATGTGCGTCATGCTCTGTTTAAAAAATTAAGAACATTAGCTCCTGCTAAGTTACTCTCACGTCAGAAAGGTGACTACATTGCGCTAATTACAAGTGATGTTGAGATGCTAGAAATATTTTTTGCTCATACGATTTCACCTGCTTTGATTGGATTAGTTATGACGTTTGGGCTTTTTGCGTTTTTTGCGAGTTATAGTTTAGTTTTAGGCGCTTTCACGTTACTAATTTATGCGATTTTGGGTATTTTATTGCCAATTTTACAATATCAAAAAGCAAGAAGTATTGGTGATAATTACAAAGAAGCTCTAACAAATTTAAATCAAAGTGTGATTGAAATGAGTGAGGGGTATAAAGAGGTTCAACAATATCAATTAAAAGAATTATTATTAAAAAAGTTAACAGAAAAAGGTCGTAAACTAAATTTATATTCATTAAAAAAAGAAAATCAATTAATGTCAATTGAAACATTGATGCAAACGGTAATTGGACTTAGTTCACTGTTCTTTTTATTAATAGGAAGTGCTTTAAAGATTAACCCAGTATCACTTGTGATCTTAATGGTTGTATTTATGAGTTCTTTTGGTCCGTTTATTCCCTTGAGTATGCTAGGAAATGAATTGTTATCGACCTTTTCATCAGCTAAACGTTTACAAAGTATAATGGAGGAAGCTCCAGTTGTTGCAGAAGTAACAAAACAATCGGAGTTAAGCCAAGCGACTCATTTTTTAGCAGAAGGGCATGATCTAACATTTGCGTATCCTCATCAAGAGCTTTTGTTTTCTAGTTTTTCTTATAATTTTGGTGACAAAGGCTTAGTTGGGGTACAAGGAAAAAGTGGTCGAGGCAAGAGTACACTCCTGCACCTAATGATGCGTTTTTGGGAAGTCAGTGAAGGCGAAGTAAAGCTGAATGATACTGTCATTCAAAAAATAAACACACGACAGTTGCATGAAATTGAAGGTTTTATGACTCAAAGTACAGATTTATTTTCAGGTACGATTAAAGAAAACATTTTACTTGGAAATAAGAATGCTACAGAAGCAGACCTTTATGCAGCTGCCAAAAAAGCGTCCATTCATGAATGGATTATGGCACTACCTGATGGTTACTTGACATTAATAAAAAAAGGAAATCGAGACTTATCTGACGGTGAAAAACAGCGAATCGGTTTAGCTCGTTTATTTTTACACGATGCCCCTATTTTATTATTAGATGAGCCAACAAGTAATTTGGATTACTTGAATGAACAACTTATTTTACAAGCGTTGGCAAAAGAAAAAGAGAAAAGATTAGTTGTTTTAGTAAGCCATCGCGAAACTGTATTAAATCAAGTAGATATGATTATTAGAATTTAAAGAAACGCCGAACGGTTCATAATTTATGATGAATCGTTTGGTGTTTCTTATTTAAATATTTGATTTTGAACGCCAAATACCAGATTGCCAACGTTTTATCAAAAGAACGGCTCGTAACCCTTCATCGATAGCATAGGCTAACCAAACGCCAACCAAACCAAGGTGGACAGGAATAGCTAAAAGATATGAGAAAGGTAAACTAATAATCCAAAGTACAATTAAACTACAAATAAGTGGGAACTTAACATCTCCAGTAGCGTTTAGCGATCCGACCATTATCATATTAACTGTTCGTCCTAGTTCAAGGAAGATATCTACAAAAAAGACAACCTTCGCAATTGCGATGATTTCAGGATTATACGTAAAAATATGCATAATTGGTTCAATGGCGAGCCATGTAAAGATGGAGATAACCGCAGTAAACATCATGGCGATAACGACAGTTCTTTTACCACGATTATAAGCACGATCGAATTCTTTCGCTCCGACGTTTCGTCCAATCATGATTTGATTTCCTTGGCCTAAAGAGGCAGCAAAGAGATAAACAAATTGTGTAATAGCTGTTACGTATGATTTCGCGACTAACATATTTTCACCTAAACTAGCAACAATCATCGTTACCACAACTTGTGAAGCAGTATAAGAAAGGTTTTCACCAGAAGATGGTAGTCCTAATGTTAAAATTCGTTTTAACATTACAAAGGAAATATCTTTAAACTGTAATTTAAAAATATTAAAACCAATAACTCGATTGAGAATGATAAATGCAAAAATGAGTGAGATGAAATTGCTAATAACGGCAGAAATGGCAAGACCTTCGACACCTAGATGAGGTAAACCAAAAGGACCATAAAGCGCAAAGTAATTACCAATTACTGCGAAAACAATCGCAATAGTTGGAATAATTAAAGCTGCTTTTGTTTGACCATGACTTCTCAAAACAGCTATTATAGCTGAAGAAATTGAAGTAATAAATAGACTTGCACCATAAATTTGAACGTAACTAACCCCAATTTCTACAATGTTTTCTGGTAAATTCATAAAATAGAGTAATTGTTCTGGAAACATCATGAAAATTAAACTAATAATAATACCTAAAATAAATGAGCCAATGAGTGCGGTAGAAATGACTTGTTTTATTTGTTCACGTTTTTCCGCCCCAATCAACTGGGCAATAATGATTTGGGCACCAACAGTGATAAATCCATAAATAAATCCAGATAAATTGAGCAATTGATTCGCAGCCCCAACAGCCGCAACAGCAGATTCAGAATATTGTGAAATCATCCAAACGTTAATATTACCAATAAACACCCTGAGGAATAATTCTACAAAAATGGGCCAGCTTAAAAAAAGTAATTCTTTGTCTGAGATGGAAGAGCTTTTGAAAAAGTTTTTGATTTTCTCCATAAATCTACCCCTTTCTTTCTAATCGTTTTCATATATCTTAGAGTATTGTAATCGTTATTTTAGATAAGTCAATCGTTTTTATAATAAATCACATGATTCGTTTTAAAAATAGTGATGGTAAAATTATGCTAATCTGCTAAGTAAACAAAAGAATAGACAAGTAATTTGTAAAAGGTTAAAGTTAAGTAGAAAATATGTTTGGAGGTTTTATAATGTATGATGTAATTATTTTAGGTTCAGGACCAGCGGGGATGACAGCGGCACTTTATGCTTCTCGTTCGGAGTTATCCGTTTTGGTTATTGAAAGAGGAGCTCCCGGTGGTCAAATGATGAATACTAGTGAGGTTGAAAACTATCCGGGGTTTGAGAAAATTGAAGGTCCCGAATTAGCCTTAAAAATGTATGAAAATTCTTTGAACTTCGGAGCAAAACATGTTTATGGTCACGTTATCTCGATTGAAGATCATGGGAAAATAAAAAAAGTGGTTTGTGAAGATGAAACTTATGAGGCAAAAACAATCATTGTTGCAACAGGTAGTGATCATCGAAAAATTAATATTCCTGGTGAAGCAGAGTTTACTGGAAAAGGTGTTTCTTATTGTGCCGTCTGTGATGGAGCGTTCTTTAGAGATCGTCATTTAGTCGTTATTGGTGGTGGAGATTCAGCGGTGGAAGAGGGAATGTATCTTACACAATTTGCAAAAAAAGTGACGATTGTTCATCGCCGTGATGAACTTCGTGCTCAAAAAATCCTGCAAGCTCGTGCCTTTAAAAATGAAAAAATTGATTTTATTTGGAATAAAACACCACTTGAAATTCATGGTGATGATCGTAAAGTCACTTCGTTAACACTAAAAGATACTCAAACCGGAGCAGAATCACAATTAGAAGCAGATGGTGTCTTTATCTATATTGGTTTAGATCCTTTATCAGAGCCTGTTCAATCATTAAAGATCACGGATGAACAGGGGTGGATAGAAACGAATGAAAAAATGGAAACGGCAATACCAGGTATTTATGCGGTTGGAGATGTAAGAAAAACCGTTTTGAGACAAATTGCTACTGCAGTTGGTGATGGCAGTATCGCTGGTCAAGAGGTTTATAATTATATTCAAAAATTAGCTGATTAAAAATGGCGAGCTATCTGACAAAATCAAATGAGTCAGATAGTTTATTTTTTTACTAAAATATTTACTAAAGGATCTGACTTAATGTTATAATCATGATATAAAATGCTTAGAGGTGATGAAGTTGTCTTGGAAAGAAGTTTATCAACAGTGGAAAGAATTTGAAGAACTGGATAGTCAGGTAAAAGAATCCTTGCATGAGATGGAAAAAAGAGAACATGAATTAGAAGATGCTTTTTTTGCACCATTGGAATTTGGAACGGCAGGGATGCGTGGTGTTCTAGGTGCAGGAATTAATCGAATGAATATTTATACAATTAGACAGGCGGCTGAAGGCTTAGCTTTATTTATTGAATCATTAGGAATTAAAGCGAAACGTCAAGGGGTTGCCATAGCATATGATTGTCGCCATCAATCGCAAGAGTTTGCGATGGTATCAGCTTCTATGTTAGCTGATCATGGTATTCAATCGTTTGTTTTTGAAAGTTTGCGACCAACACCGGAACTTTCTTTTGCGGTACGTCATTTTGACTGTGTTGCTGGAATTATGATTACAGCAAGTCATAATCCATCGAATTATAATGGATTTAAAGTTTATGGTGCGGATGGAGGGCAAATGCCACCTTGTGACGCGGATGAAGTGATAAAACATGTCCGTAGTATTGGTAACCCATTGGAGCTTCGTGTGTCTAATCCTCAAGATGCAGAAGATTTTATCAATATTATTGGTGAGGAAATTGATCATCTTTACTTAGAAGAAGTTAAAACAGTTTCAATTGATTTAGAATTATTAGAACGCTCAGCTAAAGATTTGAAACTAATCTTTACTCCGTTACATGGAACAGGTCAAATGTTAGGTGAAAAAGCATTACTCCATGCAGGCTTTTCTAATTTTGAATTCGTTCCCGAACAAGCGATAGCGGATCCGAATTTTACAACGGTCGTTTCACCAAATCCAGAAGATAGTGAAGCTTTTGAATACGCTATTCGTTTAGGTCAGCAAAAAAATGCCGATCTTTTAGTTGCGACAGACCCAGATGCCGATCGTTTAGGGGCAGCTGTTAAGTTGCCAAATGGTGAGTATCAAGTTTTAACAGGAAATCAAATTGGTAGTTTGATGCTACATTATATTTTGGATGCACAAAAGCGTACGGGACAATTAGCATCTAATTCAGCTGCTTTAAAATCAATAGTTTCCAGTGAATTAGCGACAGCGATTGCTGAAAAATATGATGTTAAAATGCTAAATGTTTTAACTGGATTTAAATTTATTGCAGAAAAAATAAAAGAATTTGAAAAAACAGAATCTCATACATTTGTTTTTGGTTTTGAAGAAAGCTATGGTTATTTAGTTAAACCTTTTGTTCGTGATAAAGATGCGATTCAAGCATTGGTTTTGATTGCTGAAATGGCAACTTTTTATAAAGAAAATGGCTTAACACTTTATGATGCTTTACAAAATTTGTATAAAGAATTTGGTTACTATCAAGAAAAAACAATCGCGATTACATTATCTGGACAAAATGGTTTAAGCCAAATTAAAGCGATTATGTCTCAATTAAGAGCGAATCCACTGATGGAGTTAGCAGGAGAAAAAATACTGAGTCGCGAAGATTATCTAGTAGACGAGCGTTTGTTTTTAGAAACTGGCGTGAAAGAAAAAATAGGATTACCGTCTTCTAATGTTTTAAAATATCATTTTGCGGATGGTAGTTGGTTTGCAGCACGTCCATCTGGTACTGAACCTAAAATTAAGCTATACTTAAGTATCATGGGTGATAGTCAAGAAGTAGCACAGAATAAATATCTGAAAATTGAAGAGGCTATCCGAGAATTAATCAAGTAAATTAAAAGGATGGAATCAAACGGATATGAGAATGAGACCAGTTAATGATGATGAATTAAATAAAGTGAGTCAATTTTATAAAAAACTCAGTGACCCTACCCGATTGAGGATTTTAATTTTATTAATGGAAGAAAAAGAGTTAAATGTTTCTTCTTTAGTTAAAAGACTTAACATGGAACAATCAGCAGTTTCTCATCAATTAAAATTGTTGCGTTCTGCACGGTTAGTCAAGACACGTCGGGAAGGTAAAGGGATTTTTTATTCGATCGATGATCAACATGTCATTGATATTTTAGAGGAGACGTTGGATCATTTGACCCATCATTGATTTAAAATAAAATCAAAAAGCTGAGGTTTGACTTCTTTAAGTTAGCCTGGGCTTTTTTGTGTTTCTTTCTTTTTATAGTTTATTTTAAATTCTAGCTTTTTTGTATATTTTTGTATATCATGATAGTTAGACGTAAGGTGGTGGCGAGTTTTGGAAAAAAAGTTTTAGAAGTGACTTGGCATTGGTTAAAAATGCTAGTAGTTGCTTATTTAATCGTTTTAATTATAAGAGCTTTTATCTTTGTTCCGATTGAAGTGACCGGAAATTCGATGGCTCCAACACTAAAACAACATGATTTTGTTATTTCAGAGCAATTTACAGAAATCAAACGTTTTGATATCATTGTATTTCATTCGAATGATGGTAACACCTATGTAAAACGAGTTATCGGCTTGCCAGGCGAGCGAGTCGCTTACCGTAATGATATACTTCAGATAGATGGTAACGAGACAGCAGAGCCATTTTTAGAAGGGATTCGAAAAAAGAAAAATGGGTTTATGTACACGACTGATTTTGATTCTAAAGAACTCTTAGGTGTGAAAAAAATTCCAAAAGATTCTTATTTTGTGTTGGGAGATAATCGTCGTTTAAGTAAAGACAGTCGTTCATTTGGTGTCATACGTTCTCAAGATATTATTGGTAAAGTGCGTATTATTTATTATCCGGTGAAAGACCTTAAATTTTTTAGATAATAACGAACTGGGACGAATTCAATTGATCATGAAACGTTCCAGTTTGTTCTTGTCTGATTGAGGGGCTAAATGCTATGATAAGCAAGTTGTTTAAATCTGAAAATACGTTTTAAAATAAAAGATAAATGAAGAGGGGAAATGAAAAATGACCATTCAATGGTTTCCAGGTCATATGGCCAAAGCTAGAAGAGAAGTAGCAGAAAAACTAAAATTAGTCGATTTAGTTTTAGAAATTGTCGATGCAAGATTACCAATATCGAGTCGTAATCCAATGTTAGATAATCTTATTCAACAAAAACCAAGAATTGTTTTACTAAATAAAGCAGATTTAGCTGATCCAGTTCAAACAAATTTATGGCAGGCTTATTTTAAAAAACAAGGACATGCTTGTTTAAATATCAATGCTAATCAAGGAAAAGGGATTAAATTGATTAGTACAGCAGCAAAAGAATTATTAGCAGAAAAAATCGAGCGACAACGTCTAAAAGGGATGAAACCACGACCATTACGTGCGATGTGTATTGGAATCCCTAATGTGGGAAAATCAACACTCTTAAATCGCTTAGCTAATAAAAATATGGCTCGAACAGGAAATACACCAGGTGTAACGAAAGGTCAACAGTGGTTGAAGTCGGGTAAGGATTTTGAATTACTAGATACACCGGGAATTTTATGGCCGAAGTTTGAAGATCAAATCATTGGTAAAAAACTAGCGTTAACCGGAGCGATTAAAGACACTTTGCTACACATGGATGATTTGGCTTTATTTGGGATAGAATTCTTCAAAGAGTTCTATCCAGAGCAACTAGCAAATCGTTATGGATTATCGGAGGAAGAGTTGGGGTTCTCCACTGTAGAAATTCTTTTGTTAATTACAAAGAAGAGAGGATTTCAGGATGATTTTGAACGAGGAAGTCAGATGATTGTCCAAGAGATTCGTGACGGTCGCTTGGGTCAATATACTTTGGATCATGTTTCTGATTATCAGGAGGAGAGCGAGTGAGTAAACAAGTAACAATAGCTGAATTGAAAATGAAAGCTAAACGGGTGGATACGCTCAACGATGAGTGGTTAAAAGAGTTGGCCTTAGATGAACGTAAAGGAGCACAAGCTCTTTTAAAAACAACTTTAAAAAGAATTAATCAACGTATAAAATTAGAACAACATTTTGAAGAAATGTTGTTTTTTGAAAAAGAGCTTTATGAAAAAGGTTTTACTTATATTGCTGGGATTGATGAGGTCGGTAGAGGTCCTTTAGCGGGTCCAGTTGTTGCTTGTGCCGTGGTATTGCCAAAAGATTTTAAATTAATTGAAGTGAATGATTCTAAGCAATTATCTCATAAAAAACGGGCAGAATTAGCTTTAAAAATTAAAGAACAAGCATTAGCAATAGGGATCGGGATAATTGATGAAAAAACAATTGACCGAGTAAATATCTATGAAGCCACTAAACTTGCGATGCTTTCAGCAGTGAGAGAGTTAAATGTTCCTGTTGAATACTTATTAATTGATGCGATGACACTCTCAACAGAAATCCCCCAACAATCATTAATTAAAGGTGATACAAAAAGTGTCTCAATTGCTTGTGCAAGTATTATCGCAAAAGAATTAAGAGATCAATTAATGATTGATTATGATCAAAATTATCCAGGTTATGGTTTTGCTAACAATGCTGGCTATGGCACAAAAGAACATCTTGACGGGCTTGATAAGTATGGCATTTGTCCGATTCATCGCCAGTCTTTCGCACCTGTTAAAGAAAAGATATGAAATAAAAAAAACTTTCTTCAAATACGAATCTTATTATGAGATTTAATTATTGAAGGGAGTTTTTTTTATGGAAGATATTCGTTTTTTTATTTTTAAGTTGAAACATCTGAAAGGAATTGGAAATAAGGGGTTATTAAAAATATTGTCTTTCTATTTAGACAATAAAGAGGAGCCAATAACGTTGGAACGATTTATATTAATTGGCCAAGTAAAAAAACAATATCAAACGCTTTTTACCAATTCTTTTTGGCAATCTTTTTGTACAATAACGGAGGATGATTTTGAAGTTTTTCAATATACTTATCATTTTATTACCATTTTAGATGATGTGTACCCAGAGTGTTTAGCAGAAATCTATGATCCACCAATTGCCTTGTTTATGGATGGTTCATTGAATTGGTTAACCGGAGAAAAGTTAGCCATGATTGGCTCGCGAAACATGACAAAATATGGACGTGAGGTTAGTGCATCATTGTTACCAGAGATTGTAAAGCATCAAATAACAATTGTAAGCGGTTTGGCTCGAGGAAACGATGCAGTAGCTCATCAGCTAACGACTCGTTTGAATGGACGAACAGTTGCTGTAATAGGTTGTGGTTTAGACATTCATTATCCCGCAGAAAATAGTGGCCTGCAGGAGTATTTATGCAACAATCATTTAGTGGTGTCTGAGTATTTACCAGGCGTTCCACCGATGGCATATCATTTTCCAAGTCGAAATCGAATTATTGCGGGACTATCTAGAGGTATTTGTGTGATTGAAGCAGAGAAAAAAAGCGGTACTTTTATTACAGCAAGTCTTGCGTTAGAAGAAGGAAGGGATGTTTTTGCTGTACCGGGTCATGCTTTAAAAACAACCTCAGAAGGGTGTCACCGCTTGATCCAAGAGGGAGCTAAATGTGTCTGGCGGTCAGAAGATATCTTGAACGAATGGGGGCTTTCTTAAATAACTTTCTTGACAAGTGACTATTTAATGGACTAAGATGGTTAACGATTGTTGCTCAATGCATCATTAGATAGTCATAAAAGAGAAAGGGATTGAAAAATATGAGTTATAAATACTTAGTAATTGTCGAATCCCCTGCTAAAGCAAAGACAATAGAAAAATATTTAGGTAGAAATTATAAAGTGGTAGCGAGTGTGGGCCATATAAGGGATTTACCTAAAAGTAAAATGGGAATAGATTTTGAAAATAATTTTGATCCGCAATATATCAATATTCGTGGTAAAGGTCCCGTGATTAAAGAATTAAAAAAATATGCTAAAAAAGCTCAGAAAGTTTTTCTCGCAGCCGATCCGGACCGAGAAGGAGAAGCAATAGCATGGCATTTAGCTCATATTTTAAACTTAGATTTAGAAGATAATAATCGAGTGGTCTTTAATGAAATTACAAAACCAGCAGTTAAAGAAGCGTTTAAAGAACCTCGAAAAATAAATGTTGATTTAGTTGATGCTCAACAAGCCCGTCGGATTTTAGACCGCTTAGTGGGTTATTCGATTAGTCCTTTGTTATGGAAAAAAGTTAAAAAGGGCTTGAGTGCAGGTCGTGTCCAATCGGTGGCATTAAAAATGATTATTAGTCGTGAAGAAGAAATCAGAGCATTCAAACCTGAAGAGTATTGGAGCATTGCTAATAATTTTATTAAAAAACGTAAAAAGTTTAAAGCGAATTTCGCTAAATTAGATGGTAAGAAAATGGAATTAAAAAATGCAGACGATGTCAAGGTAGTTACCGATCGTTTGAGCGGTTCAGAATATGAAGTAATGAAAATTACTAAAAAAGAAAGAAAGCGAAATCCAGCTTTGCCTTTTACGACAAGTAGTCTTCAACAAGAGGCTGCTCGCCGTTTGAATTTTAGAACAAGAAAAACGATGATGGTTGCTCAACAATTATATGAAGGAATCAAACTAGGTAAAGGCGAAGGAACGGTTGGGTTGATTACCTATATGCGTACAGATTCAACACGTTTATCAGATACTGCATTAGATGAGATTTCAGCATTTGTAATTGAACAGTACGGTGAAGAGTACCTAGCAACAACGAAAGCGAAAACTAAAAAAGCGAAAGGGTCACAAGATGCTCATGAGGCCATTCGTCCATCAAGTGTTTTAAGAACACCCGCTTCGATTGAACAATATTTAGATAAAGATCAAATGAAATTATACTCTCTGATTTGGTCAAGAGTTGTTTCAAGTCAAATGGCACCAGCGGTACTTGATACTATGCGTGTTGAATTAGAACAAAATGGTGTGATGTTTGTGGCTAATGGATCTAAAATTAAGTTCTCAGGGTTTATGAAAGTCTACGTAGAAACGAAAGATGATGGAAAAGAAGAAAAAGAAAATATTTTACCTGATTTAGAAGAAGGCGAAAAAGTCAATGCTGTTGATTTGGAACCTAAACAACATTTCACGCAACCACCTGCTCGTTTTAGTGAGGCAACATTGATTAAGACATTAGAAGAAAATGGTGTCGGTCGACCTTCAACTTACGCACCTACTTTAGAAACAATTCAAAAACGTTATTATGTTAAATTAAATGCTCGTCGTTTTGAACCGACTGAGCTAGGCGAAATTGTGAATTCGCTGATTTGTGAGTTTTTCCCTCAAATCGTTGATATGAGTTTCACCGCTGAGATGGAAAAAGACTTAGATAATATCGCAGTTGCAAAAGAAAAATGGGTCGATGTTGTGAGCCGATTTTATGGTCCGTTTAAAAAAGAATTAGATTCCGCAGAAATTAATATGGAAAAAATTCAAATTAAGGATGAACCTGCCGGTTTTGACTGTGAACTTTGTGGGAGTCCAATGGTAATTAAATTAGGACGTTATGGTAAGTTTTATGCGTGTAGTAACTTTCCAGAGTGTCGTAACACTAAAGCAATTGTTAAAAAAATCGGTGTGAAGTGTCCGACATGTGAAAAAGGCGATGTTATTGAGAAGAAAACCAAGAAAAATCGTATTTTTTATGGTTGTGACCGTTATCCAGAGTGTGAATTCACATCATGGGATAAACCAATTGGTAGAAATTGTCCGAAGTGTAAGCATTATCTGATTGAAAAGAAAGCTCGAGGTAGTGTCCAGATTCAATGTAGTGATTGTGATTATAAAGAAGCGGTTCAAAAATAATAAAAGTACTATTTTTATAAAAATTGTGTATAATATATGAGATTGAGGGCCTAAGCATAACCTATGTTTAGGTCCCTTGAACTTTAGATACTTAAAAATAGGAAAGAGGTTATGAGATGACAGAAACAAGAATTACAGTAATTGGAGCTGGATTGGCTGGAAGTGAAGCGGCTTTTCAAGCAGCTCAATCAGGAGTAAAGGTTGATTTATTTGAAATGCGAAAAATTAAAAAAACGCCAGCACATCATACAGATAAATTTGCTGAACTTGTCTGTACAAATTCTTTGAGAGCTAATCATTTAACAAATGCTGCGGGACTTTTAAAAGAAGAAATGAGACAATTTGATTCTGTCATTATCGAATCTGCAGATACCCATCAAGTTCCAGCAGGAGGTGCCTTAGCAGTTGACCGTGAAAAATTTTCGGAATATATTACTCAAAAATTAACGAACCATCCTAATATCACTGTTCATCATGAAGAGATTTTAGAGGTCCCTCGTGAAGGGATTACTGTGATAGCAACTGGCCCATTGACTTCAGAACCTTTGGCAAAAAGTATTCAAGAATTTACTGAAACGGAAGATTTATATTTTTACGATGCTGCGGCTCCTATTTTGGAGCAGTCTTCAATAAATATGGACAAAGTTTATTTAAAATCCCGTTATGATAAGGGAGAAGCAGCTTATCTAAATTGTCCAATGACAAAAACTGAGTTTCATGAGTTTCGAGAAGCTTTGGTGTCTGCTGAAGTCGCACCATTAAAATCATTTGAGAAAGAAAAGTTTTTTGATGGTTGCATGCCGATAGAGGTGATGGCCAGTCGGGGTGAGAAAACATTGACGTTTGGTCCTCTTAAACCTGTTGGGCTGGAAGACCCTAAGACAGGTCGACGACCGTACGCTGTTGTCCAGCTAAGGCAGGATGATGCTGCGGCGTCACTTTATAATATCGTTGGTTTTCAGACTCACTTAAAGTGGGGAGAACAGAAACGAATTATTCAGATGATACCAGGATTAGAAGAGGCTGAAATTGTTCGATATGGTGTGATGCATCGCAATACATATATGAATTCACCTAGATTATTAAATCCAACCTATCAATCCAGAAAAAATAGCAATCTTTTTTTTGCGGGTCAAATGACCGGAGTTGAAGGATATGTTGAGAGTGCAGCAAGTGGTTTAATTGCGGGGCTTAATGCGGCTCGCTTAGCAAAATCGGAAGACTTATTGGTATTTCCAATAGAGACAGCGATGGGAGGAATGGCACATTATATTACGCATACGTCTGGAAGTAATTTCCAACCAATGAATGTCAATTTTGGTCTTTTCCCAGAGTTGCCTAAGCGCATCAGAGACAAAAAACTTCGTTATGAAGTACTTAGTCATCGTGCTATTGAAACACTTAAAGAATACGCAACTCTGGTAAAACCAGTTAAAAATTAGGTTTCGCTTAAGAGAATGGCTCGTGTTGGACATGTCCGATAAGCTTCTAAAAGAGATAGAGGTAAAGGCTCTTCGACTTGAATTTCTGTCGCATCATTATTTTTAAAAATAACTAAACCATTGTCTAAGTAATCAAAATAATCTGGAGCTTTAATTTGGCATAAACCACAAGCAATACATTTTTCTGGCATAATTTTACAAATCATATTAATATTCTCCTTTGTGAGGTGATGAGTCATGGATGAAAAACAAAAATTTATTCTTTCTTGTTTTACACATCAACAGGTGGTCCGATTTACGACATTGTACCATTTTTTAAAAGGGAAAAAAACATCTTCGATTTTAACGTTTGGTTTTTTTAATTCGTTACTCCCTTATTTTAATTTATTTCCAGACCTATCTTTAAATGAATATCGTCAAATTATTGATACGTTACTTAAGGATAATGATTTAGAAATAGTTGAAACGGAGCCGTTCGTCAAAATAACAGCCAAAGGATTAGCGAAAGTAGGTCGTCCGTCTTTTCAAAATCTAAATGGTTTTAATTATTATCGTTTTGCAAATGATTTTTGGCGAATGCTTCAGTTTTTAACGCAAGTCATTTCTGAAAAACGTTATAATAATACCCGATATATCCCAATCGAAAGTAATCTTTTTTATCAATATCAGTTAAAAATGTGGATAAAATCGCAATCGAATCATTGGTTAAAAGGGATTATGGATGAATGGTTAGCTATTTTAAATGAGCTGGAAGAGAAATCAAGTTTACTTTTAGTAGAACAGTTGATGGGCCATAAGACAACGGGATTAACCAAACGTCAATTGAGTACAAAGTATGATTTAGCTATTTGGGTATGTGACATTAAATCAAAAGAAGCGTTACACGAACTAATCACGTGTGTACTTCAAAAAAAAAAGAAGTATCCTTATCTTAATCATCTTTTAGAATTTTCAAAAAAAATCCAACCTGAAGACACTGTTGTAATTACACAACGTTTGTTCAATGAGGGGTTAGCGATTCAGGAAATTGCGAAGATTAGAAGACTGAAGGAAAGTACAGTGACTGATCATTTGATTGAAATGTTGGTGTCATTGTCTCTTCAAGAACTAACTCAGTTGTTGCAACGTTTTCAATTAGATAAAGCAGCATTAGAGTTAGCTGGACAATTTCCAAACGTAATAGATTGGCATTTTTCAAAAATACAAGAAAAAAGAAACGTTGATTTTTTTTGTTTTCGATTACTTCAATTTTGGTTAGTAAAGGGTGCACAAGATGGATAAGTTAACAGAGATTTTAAGAACTCGCTTTGGTTATTCCGATTTTAAAAAGGGACAAAAAGAGACGATTGAAAGTGTACTATCTGGACGGGATACGCTAGCTATTTTACCAACTGCAACAGGTAAATCACTATGTTATCAATTGGCGAGCTATTGTTTGACAGGGACGACAGTGATTGTCTCTCCTTTGATTTCATTGATGGAAGATCAGGTGCATCAATTATACCGAATGGGTGAAAAAAAAGCAGTGGCAATCAACAGTTTGATGGATTTTAGGCAACGACAATATGTACTAAAACGCTTATCTTTTTATAAGTTTATTTTTGTAAGCCCAGAAACACTTGCAAATTTAGAAGTTTTAAAATATTTAAAACAGCTTAAAATTTCTTTGTTTGTTGTTGATGAAGCACATTGTATTTCTCAATGGGGGACAGATTTTCGACCTGATTATTTGTTGTTAAATGATGCGAAGAAAGCATTGAATTGTCAGTTAACACTTGCTTTGACTGCAACTGCAACACCTAAGGTAATAGAGGATATCCATCAGCAATTGTTCCAAACGACATTTGAATTGATTCAATTGCCAATTACTCGAGATAATATTTATTTGGAAGTTTGCCAGACGGAGGATAAGTTAGATTTTTTGACTTCATTTTTGAATATTAATTCAGGACCAGGTATTCTTTATTTTGCTAGTAAGTCTGAGGCGGAAAGAGTAGCAAAAGAACTAGAACGAAAATTAAGTTTACCGATTGACTATTATCATGGTGATGTTTCTAATGAGGATCGATTAAAAATCCAACAACAATTTATAAATGGTTCTATTCAGATACTATGTGCGACAAGCGCTTTTGGAATGGGGATTAATAAAGGAAATATTCGTTTTGTTATTCATTATCATTTGCCAGATAGTTTGGAAAACTATGTTCAAGAATTTGGTCGAGCCGGTCGAGATGGGCTCCCAAGTGTTGCTATTTTGTTGTATCAATCAGGTGATGAGCAGATTCATCGATTTTTACATGAAGATTCATATGCACAAAAAAAAGATTTGCTTTTTTTTAAAGACAAAGATCCTCTATTTATGAAAAATAAGGGAGTTCAATTGACAGATTTACAAAGCAAATGGTTAAATCAAATTATTAAAACAAAACAGGATTGGGCTTCTTTTGAACAACAATTAGAAATAAAAAGACACTCTCAGACAACTAATTTAGAATGGATGTTAAACTACGTCTACTTAAAGACATGTCGTAAAAAATTTATACAAGCTTATTTTGATGGTGAGAAAAGAGCGCAATCCACTAAGGAATTACCATTTTGTTGTGATAATTGTCAAGATGAAAGACCAGAATTAAAGAACGGAAAAGTGGAGAAAATTAAAAAAAGAGAGAACCCAACTGCTCAACAAATATTAAAAAATCTGTTTTTATTATAAAAAATGGAAGCTTTATTGTGTTTATTATGATAAAATGATAAAAGAAGTTTTCAAGGAGGTATATCTGTGAGTAAAAAAGATAAAGATAAAGTAGAAGAGAAAAAAGACGAACAGCTCGATAATGAACCATGGGAGCAACCGATTTATGAAGAAGGCGAAGGCGAAGCAGAAAATTCAGATCCTTCTAGAACAAACCGTAGAAGCAAAACCGATGGTAAAAACTGGTATGCGATTTCTTTAATCACGTTACTTTTTCTTATTGTCATCGTTGCAACATTCTTAATTTTATATTTTAAAGTTAATGCAAATATGAATACGAAAAAAGATATTGTTGAGAGCTCATCATTGATTGTTGAAAAATCTGATGTAACTAGTAAGACATCATCTAGTACAAAAGAATCGACAACCGTAGAAAGCTCAACCGTAGCATCATCAACTCCAGAAACTAGTACAGTTCCAAGTTCTAGTACTTTTGCAGACGTTGAAGTTTCTCCAAATGATGTTAATACGAATCAGCAAAATGCTGATAATGCTAATGTTGCCGCTCAAGAAAACCAAACGCCAGCTACACCGGCAGGAGGCGCTAGTGTCAATGTAGGCGAAAACGGAAATGTTAACTTGTATCGTATTGCTAAAAACAATGGTTTGACTGTTGATGAAGTTATGCAATTAAATCCAGGGATTGATTCACAAAACTTACAACCAGGTCAATCTATTCGTATTAAGTAAAAATAAAAAAAGTCGTCTTTGGACGACTTTTTAATTTAATAGTAAAGGTGTAAATCTATGTCAAGAAAAATTCAAATTGCTATTGATGGACCTGCGTCAGCTGGAAAAAGTACAGTAGCAAAAATATTAGCTCAAAAACTCAACTATATTTATTGCGATACTGGAGCGATGTATCGAGCCTTAACTCTTTCTGCTTTAAATGAAAAAGTTAATCTTTCTGATGAAGTAGCTTTAATGAATTTACTTAACGCCACAAAAATTACTTTTAGGCAATTAGATGATGGTCAACATGTTTACTTGAATGACCAAGACGTCACTCAAGAGATTCGTCAAAATAACGTGACTAACTCTGTTTCTGAAGTTTCATCATTTAAAGAAGTCAGAAAAGAAATGGTGAAAAGACAGCAAGATTTTTGTTATTCTGATTGCATTGTAATGGATGGTAGAGATATTGGTACAGTAGTCTTACCTAATGCTGATATAAAAATTTTTTTAGAGGCTAGTGTTGAAGAACGTGCCGAGCGTCGTTTTAAAGAAAATCAAGCAAAAGGAATACCTACTGATTTTGAAACATTGAAAATGGAAATAAAAAACCGGGATCACTATGATTCGACAAGAGAAAATTCACCATTGATTCAAGCAGAAGATGCTATTTTAGTAGATACGACTGGACTAAATATTGAACAGGTGGTCAAAAAGATTGAGTTTATAATCAATAAAAAAACTTTAGCATAAAAAATAACAGATTTTGCTAGTCAATTTTGATTATTTTAGGTAGAATAGATATAGTAGTAGAAGTAAGTGTTGTCGAGGAGGACGGAAAATGACAGATCAAATGAATGAAACAATGTTAGATGCAATGGAAAGTGTAAATGAAGTTAAAGTAGGCGATTCAGTGCAAGGTGAAGTGCTAAAAATCGAAGATAACAAACAAATTATCGTTGGTATTTTAGGTGCTGGCGTTGAAGGTGTGGTTCCTATGAAAGAATTATCAACACTTCCAGTCGAAAATATAACGGAAGTTGTAAATGTTGGCGATACAATTGAGCTCGTTGTTATTTCAGAAATTGGTAAAGACAAGGAAAATGGAAGTTACTTACTATCTAAGCGTCGCGTTGATGCTAAAAAAGTTTGGGAAAAAATTGAAAAAACATTCCAAGATGGTGAGCTTATTGAAGGAACAGTCACAGATGTTGTTAAAGGTGGACTTGTTGTTGATACTGGCGTTAGAGGTTTTGTCCCTGCATCAATGGTAGATGTCCGTTTTGTATCAGACTTTTCTGAATATAAAGGTCAAACATTAACTTTCAAAATCATTGAAATTGAACCGTCAGAGAATCGTTTGATTTTATCTCGTAAAGCGGTTGTTGAAGCTGAAAATTCATTAGCTAAAAAAGAAATTTTATCTAAAATATCTGCAGATGATGTCATCGAAGGAACAGTCGCTCGTTTAACGTCATTTGGAGCCTTTATTGATTTAGGTGGCGTTGATGGTTTAGTCCACGTTTCTGAGATTGCTCATTATCATGTTGAAAAGCCTGAAGATATTTTAGCAGTTGGAGAAGTAGTTAAAGTTAAAGTTTTAAGTGTGAATCCTGAAGAAGAGCGTGTTTCGTTATCAATCAAAGAAACTCAAGAAGGTCCGTGGAGTGGAATTGAAGAGAAAGCTGCTGTAGGAAGTGTGTTAGAAGGAGTTGTCAAACGTCTAACGTCGTTTGGAGCCTTTGTTGAAATTTTCCCAGGAGTCGAAGGTTTAGTTCATATTTCACAAATATCGCATAAACATATTGCAACTCCTCATGAAGCTCTTGAAGAAGGCCAAACTATTCAAGTTAAAGTTTTGGATGTCGATGAAGAAAGTCATCGTATTGGTCTAAGTATCAAAGCTTTAGAAGAAAAAGAAGAATCTCAAGTTGAAGAAACTTATGAAATGCCTGAAGAAACAACTGGTTTTACTTTAGGTGATGTTATTGGTCAAGATTTACAAAATAATTAATCATAAATAAACCATTTAAAACCTGTTATGTCAATCAATAAAGACATAACAGGTTTTAATTTTATGAGAGTATTGAAAAGTTGTTTCTGATACTATATAGTTGGTTAATGAGATTTAATGGAAATGAGGAATAAAATTGAAATCATCAATTTACGGATTAACGCAAACTGAATTAGAATTGTGGTTAGTCGAACATAGCGAAAAAAATTTAGAGCAAAACAAATTTGGGACTGGCTCTATGTCAAACGTGTTAAAACGTTTGAGGAAATGAGTAACCTTTCAAAAAGCTTGGTAAACCAACTAACTTTGAACTTTATTATTAATCCTTTAAAGGAAGTTGTTGTTCAAGAAGCAGCAGACGGAACAGTAAAATATTTATTTGAATTGATGGATCATCACATGATTGAAACTGTTTTAATGCGTCATAAATATGGCTTATCAGTTTGTGTGACAACTCAAATTGGTTGTAACATAGGTTGTACTTTTTGTGCAAGTGGCTTGTTGAAAAAACAACGTAATTTAACAACGGGTGAAATTGTTGCCCAAATTATGCAAGTTCAAGCTTACTTTGATGAAAAAGATGAGGATGAGCGTGTCAGCCATATTGTTGTGATGGGAATTGGAGAACCTTTTGATAATTATGAAAATGTAACTAATTTCTTATATATTATGAATGATCCAAAAGGCTTGGCCATTGGAGCGCGTCACATGACTGTTTCTACAAGTGGCTTAGTTCCAAAAATCAAGTCTTTTGCAGAACTTCCATTGCAAGTGAATTTGGCAATTTCGCTGCATGCTTCAAATAATGAAGTTAGAACATCGATTATGAGAATCAATAAAGCTTATCCAATTGAACGTTTAATGGAGGCTGTTGATTTTTATATTGAAAAAACCAATCGTCGTATTACGTTTGAATATATTATGTTGGCAGGGGTGAATGATCAAGTTCATCATGCCACTGAACTTGCTCAATTAATGCAAAATAAGAAGAAATTGGTATATATCAATTTAATTCCATATAATCCAGTTGATGAACACAATCAATACCAACGTAGCTCCAAACAAACGACGTTAGCTTTTTATGATGAGCTAAAAAAACAGGGGATTAATTGCGTTATTCGTCAGGAACATGGGACGGATATTGATGCTGCCTGTGGTCAACTTAGAAGTAAACAAATGAAAAAAGAAGAGGCCTAACGAGTAAGATTGCTGTTTTAATGTTATTATTAAAACACAGTCTTCTTTTTATTTGTTTTTTTATAAGAAAATAAAATTGACATTATCATTGATTATTGCTATCATTTCTAAAATACATTAAAAAAAATTAATGTAATTATTAGAAAGGGGCAATGAAAAGTGAAGAATAGTTATCGTTACTTTATTTTAAGTACAATTCAATTTCATCGTAAACGAATACGCCATCTAAAAGATATGTTTCGAATAGATGAAGGAGCTGAGCCCCAGTGTTGCTCTATTAAATTTTAATTAAAAAATTTAAAAAGGAGCAAGAGGATAGTGAAAAAAACAATTGGTATTATCGCAAATGAGATAGAAGATTCTGGTGAGAAATTACATCATTTAGAAGTCAGCTATCTACCCTCAGGTTATGCTAAAGGTATCGAATTAGCAGGAGGTTTACCTTTTTTAATTCCAATCAGTCATCAAATAACAGATGTTAAGCAATATGTTTCTATGGTTGATAAATTGGTTTTAACAGGTGGACAAAATGTAAATCCAGTTTATTATCAAGAAAAAGCAATTTTTCCTGATAATTTAATGTCGCACAAACGTGATGCTTTTGAGTTTGCAATTATTAAAGAAGCGTTAAAACAAAAAAAACCTATTTTTGGTGTTTGTCGAGGAATGCAGCTTTTAAATGTTTACTTTGGAGGCTCGTTGTATCAAGATTTGAGTCAACGAAGTCCAGAACCGGTTAGGCATATGCAAGCCCCCATTTCGAGTACAATACCTACTCATTTGATTACAACTAAAGAAGATAGTTTATTAAGAAAAATATATGGTAAAGAGACAAAAGTAAACTCATTTCATTTTCAAGCTGTCAAACGTTTAGCACAAGGTTTTGAAGCGACAGCTCAGAGTGAAGACGGGATTATTGAAGGAATTGAAAATCAAAATAAACAAATCATGGGGGTTCAATGGCATCCTGATTTTGCTTATACAACTTTGGAACAAGAGCGTCGTGTCTTTGATTTTGTAGTGAATAAACTGTAAAGGAGAATAAGACGATGAAAAATAAGTTAACTGTTTTATTAATGGTTGGGTTGTTCATTTTAGTAGGCTGTGGTAGCAATAAAGAACAAAAGCAAAAGGTGGATAAACAAGAAATAAATGTGTCTTCAGCAGGTGAATTATCCACTTTAGATAGCGCATTTTATTCTGATATTTATAGTTCAGATATGATTGGTCAGGCAACAGAAGGTTTGTATCGATTAAATAAGGAACAACAACCAGAATTGGCAATGGCACTGGAAGAACCGAAAATAAGTGAAGATGGTTTAAAGTATACTTTTAAAATAAAACCAGAAGCCGTTTGGTCAAATAAAGAACCTGTTAAGGCTCAAGATTTTGTTTATTCATTCCAAACGGTAGTTGATCCGGCTTATGGTTCGAGTAGTAGCAATCAGATGGATGTTTTTAAAAACGGTCGTTCTATTCGTGAAGGTAAGGCAGAACTTAATACGTTTGGTGTAAAAGCTTTAGATGAAAAAACTTTAGAATTAGAATTAGAATACCCTATTCCTTATTTATCTGAATTATTAGTCGGAACGCCTTTCATGCCTAAAAATGAAAAGTTTGCGAAAGAGCAAGGTAAGAAATATGGAACAAGTTCAGACACTTTCATTGGAAATGGTCCATTTGTTGTTGAAGGATGGAAAGGGACTAATGATACTTGGACATTAAAGAAAAATGATAACTATTGGGATAAAGAGAATATAAAACTCAATAAAATAAATGTTCAAGTTTTAAAAGAAATAGCAACAGGAATCCAATTATTTGAAGCAGGAGAACTAGACTATACTATTTTAGCTGATACTTATGCTTTAGAATACAAAGATTCAAAACAAGCTACTTTCGTTCCTAAATCGATGATAGGCTATCTAAGTCCAAATCAGAAACGTGAAGTAACTGGTAATATTAATGCTAGAAAGGCTTTCTTGTTAGCTATCAATAAAGCTGAGTTTACTGAAAATATTTTGGGTGATGGTTCTTTACCTTTGAATGGCTTTATTCCAGAGGGCTTTGCAAAATCACCAAAAGATAAGGAAGATTTTAGAAAGCAAAATGGCGAATTACTAACATACAATGTGAAAGAAGCTCAAAGATACTGGGAAATAGCAAAAAAAGAATTAGGAAAAGATGAAATTTCTTTGGAATTGATTTCAGCAGATACAGGTAATGCTAAAAAAACAATTGAATTTGCTCAGGGGCAATTACAAGATAATTTACCCGGTCTTACAATTTCATTAAAATCAATGCCACTTCAAAATCGTTTAGATTTACAACAACAGGGTGAATTTGATTTGGTTTTTGGAACTTGGACTCCTGACTATGCTGATCCAATTAATTTTTTAGAATTTTATGATTCTAAAGGTGGATTGAATACAGCTAAGTATCATAATCCTGATTATGATAAAGGATTAGATGATGTGAAAAATGCTTTATCCAATGATAAAGAAGCGCGTTGGAATAAGATGTTAGAGTTAGAAAAGATTTTGATTGAACAAGATGCAGGTGTCTTACCAATTTATCAAGGGGCTCTAGGCTACTTGAAATCAGATAGATTGGAAGGCCTGCAAGTTTATCCGTTTGGGAGAAGTATTTCCTATCGCTTAGCTTATGTTAAATAAAGTTAAAGTAATTTATACTTTTATTGCTTGACTTTTGTTCTCACCTCTCTTAAAATGAGAATATATTATTCGTACAGATAGCACATGATTTTGTGCCGAAATAGAGGCGATATTTATCAGTTGATGAATATCGTCTTTTTATTACGAAATTTTAGGAGTGAGCAAATGATTGAAAAAAAGTTTCATGTCAATTTAGCAGTACTGGCTACAGGAATGATGGCATTTGCAGGAGTGCTGATTGAAACAGCGATGAATGTCACATTTCCAACGCTGATGAAGGAATTCAATATTAGTACATCGCAAGTCCAATGGGTAACAACAATTTATCTTTTGATGATTTCAATAGTGGTACCGTTATCATCCTATTTGATAAAGAACTTTGATAAGCGTCGCCTATTTATTGCTTCAAGTCTTTTCTTTTTAGTAGGAGTGATTGTTAATGCTTTTTCAATCAATTTTACGATGCTTTTATTTGGTCGAATTTTGCAAGGGATTGCAACCGGTATGGCATTACCTTTGATGTTTAATATTATTTTGACGAAAGTTCCAATGAAAAAAAGGGGAATGATGATTGGAATTGGTAATTTAACAACCTCGATTGCTCCAGCGATGGGGCCGACATATGGTGGGATATTGACGACACGATTAGACTGGACTTACATTTATCTCTTTCTAATTCCTATCTTAATTTTATCCACGTTAATCGGTTTACTAGCGATACCTAAAGAGAAAGTGACTAAGTCAGATACCATTAATATGAAAGCAGTAATGGCGCTTTCTGTGATGTTTACTGGTCTTTTATGTTTCTTTAGTTATGCAACTAGTATGATTGGTTGGCTAGCATTACTAATTGGTTTAATTGGTGCTTATTTATTCAATCGATTTAACCAGGAAAAGCAGTTGCTTAACCTGACTGTTTTTAAAAATAAAACATTTACTATCTATTTAATGGCTTTCCTAGTTTATCAAATTATTCTTTTAGGTATTTCTTTTATTTTACCTAATTTTGTTCAAATTGTATTAGAGACACCGGCTTCGAATGCCGGAATGATGATGTTCCCGGGAGCCTTGGTTGGAGCGTTGTTTGCACCTGTTTCTGGGACTTTATTAGATAAATTTGGTTTTAAAAAACCAATTGCCATCGGTAGTCTTTTGGCTGTGATTGGTTGGTCGAGCTTTATTTTTACAATACATACAGGGATAATACCACTAATTATTGCTTCGCATGTTATCTATATGATAGGTGTAGGTTTAGCTTATAGTAACGTGATGACCGTTGGCTTATCGGCTATCGGAAAAGAACTGCAAGACGATGGTAATGCTGTATTTAGTACGCTACAACAATTTATGGGTGCGATTTCAACTTCTTTCGTAGCAATTATTGTCGGTGTTTTTCAAAAACGCTCAGCTGATTTTGCTCAAGGAACAAGTACAGGTTCTACGGTTGCTATCGTGTGCTTACTTGTAATTTTGATTTTAAGTGTTATTAGTGTTTTTGCATCATTTAAAAAAGTTGAAAAAGAATAAATAAAAAAGAACGCTTTTACTTATCTTTTAAGAAGATAGGTTAAAGTGTTCTTTTTATATTAAACAAAAATATCATTGAGGCATTGACCTTCAATACTAGAATCAAAAGGAGGCAGGTCTAGTAGCCTCGCAAAAGTGGGGGCTTCATCTACTAAATTAGCAGTAGGAAGATGAACTCCTTTTTTAATATCTGGTCCATTCAAGATTAAAGTTGTGGCATAGTTGGATTTTGAAGGATGATACCCATGAACTGCTAGATAGCGTTCTGGTTGACCTAATTCATTTAAGGCCGTTTCTTCGAGCAGTTCACCAATGGCTTCATCAATAAAATAGTACCCTTTTTTTGCTTCTAACATAAAAACAGCGTTTGGATCAGCTCCTTCATTCAGAATATCAATTGGCTCATAAATTTTTTCGATACCTTCAATATTTTCTAATTCTTTTTTTACTTGTCTGAATAAATCACTTGCTGTTGGTTTGAGATAAATATAACAAGAGCCATCGCAACTTTTTGCTAAAACTTGCCAATTCTTTTTTATTTTGCCTTTTTGGTTAAGTGTCAACCACCCTTTTTGTTCAAAAAGCTTATTTAAACGAATTAATGTATCAACATTTAGTTGATAATGGTCACCTAGAATAGCTATATTTGTTTCGTTAGTCATGCCAGCTTCTTCAATCGCCGCTAGAATATTTTTGACCCGCAAATCTTGTCGCATTAAGGCATGATATGCTTCTTCAGAATGAACGCCATAACGGTGGTACATACTATCTAAATCAACCAAATGAATCATGGTTAGATCAGGCTTTTTTGTTTTTATGGTATCGATAGCACAGGCGGTAATAAAATTATCAAGATAAGGTTGTTCGATACCGTGACGTAAATGTCCATATTTATGGTTCATCTCTAACAAAAAGAAAGGAGAACTCGCTTTTAAAGAAATAAGAACTTGATTTGTCCAAATACGGTTTGGAAAAATTTCTGCAATATTATAATCAATAGAACTATTAGCAGTAACAGGCCATAAAAAAGCGGCTGTTTTTAAACCTTTCTTTTTCGCTTTATCGTAGAGTGTTTCAACTTTGATATCCTTATGATACCAATACCAATCGGGTGACAGTCGTTCGGGTTGGATTTTTGTATTATTAACAATTCCATGGATATTAGGCTTCACACCGGTGACAATTGAGGTATGCGACGGATAGGTGAGTGACGGATAAATTTCTTTAATCTCATTAACGATAGCGCCATTTTTTATTAAATTTAAAATAGTTGGAATAGCTTCGGGATATTTGGTTAAATTTTCACTTCCAAAAGCATCAATCGAAATAATTACTAATTTTTTTACCATCTTATCATCAGTCCTTTTCTTGAATTATAACAAAGATAAGCTTTTAAAAAAAACATTTTGAATAAAATACCTCTAAATTTTAATTTGACATTAATTTGTATTAAAGCTATAATTTGGTAAATTAAATGAAGCATAATTGATGGAGTGATTATAATGAAATTATCAATTCAAAACATGAACTCACAATCGAATATTAAATTTCAGCTTAGCTATTATAGATAACGTTTGTACTCAATATTTAATTGGATACAAACAATTGATTTGGTTAGTTTGTGTCTATGATGGTTAGGTTGTTTCAAGTTGACTTAGAGACCATATAGATAAAAAATCTATATGGCTTTTTCATTATCTTAATAAGCAAGATTAGATAACGATACCAGTAGATTTTTATCTATGATAGGTATCGTTTTTTTGATGAATTAGTTTAAGGAGGTAAAAAATGATTACAGGACAAACAAGGTTAGCAGGTGTAATGGCAACGCCAATAAAACATAGTTTATCACCATTCATTCATAATAGTGGTTATGCTATGACACAAACGGATGCATGTTATTTAGCTTTTGATATTGAGCCGGAAAATTTTGATGAAGCGTTTAAAAGTATTCGTTCGCTTGATATGTTAGGCGTCAATATTTCAATGCCTTACAAAAAGAGAGCGTTTGAGAAAGCGGATAGTCACACTAAAGTTGCTAAAATATTAGGTGTTTGTAATACATTGATTCACCGAGAGGGAACTATTTTAGGAGCTAATACTGATGGTGCTGGTTTCGTTAGTAGTTTAGAAGAAGTGGGTATCTCATTAAAAGATAAGAAAATTGTTATTTTGGGGGCTGGTGGAGCCGCCAAAGCTATCGCCTGCCAGTGTGGCTTAGAGCAAGCTAAGGAAACACACATTTTTAAAAGAGAAAACAAAACTTTTGGTGAGACAATGTCTTATTTTAAAAAGCTCGCTAAAGAAGTAAACTCTTTATATTATGTTCACCCTTATGAAGCAACTCAAAAAATGACAGATTGCTTATTAGCGAGTGATATCTTAATCAATGCAACCAATATTGGGATGGGTACCCTAGATTTACCAATGGCTTCATTAGCAGGGCTACATTCGCAACTTTATGTTGCCGATTTAATTTATTATCCTTTGGAGACGCAATTAATGAGGGAAGCTAAAAGCAAAGGGTGTGCGACACAAAATGGATTAGGAATGTTGGTACATCAAGCAGCCATCGCATTTGAAATGATGACTGGTAAGAAGATGCCAGTCGCTTCAGTTACAGAGAACGTATTATTAGAATTAAAGAAGAATCAAGAAAAGGATAAAGAGAATTGAATTAGAGGGTGAACTGAACCATCATCGCTATAAAATTAAACTAAAAGGTAAGGAGAAAAAAATGAAAGTAGCTGTTAATTTACCACATCATCATTATGAATTATGGATTGAAAAAGGGAGTTTAAATCAAGTGGGCGCGTGGGTGCAATCATTGTGGGCACCAAGAAAAGTTGTTATTATCACAGATGATACAGTTAATGCATTACATGGTGACAAAGTGTCACGTCAATTAGAAAAAAGTGGTTTTGACGTTTTGATTCATTCGATAAAACCAGGTGAGAATAGTAAAAATTTAATTTCAGCTGCCAACTGTTATGAATGTCTTGCTGAATTTGGAATGACTCGTCATGATGGTGTCCTCGCTTTAGGGGGAGGCGTTGTGGGTGATTTAGCTGGGTTTGTAAGCTCAACATACATGCGTGGGCTAAGTTTTTTACAAATTCCTACAACCTTATTAGCCCAAGTTGATAGTAGTGTAGGTGGAAAAACAGCTGTTAATACATTAAGTGCTAAAAATTTAGTTGGAACGTTTGCTCAACCAAATGGTGTCTTGATTGATCCAGAGACATTATTAACTTTAGAACCTCGACGAATACGTGAGGGGTTAGCTGAAATTATAAAATGTGGGGCAATCAGTGACATTGAATTGTGGCAATTGTTAGATAAGTGTCAAGATGAGAGTGAAGCCATGGAGCACGCTGTTGAATTAATAACAAGATCAATAGAGGTTAAGCGTAAAGTTGTTGAGGAAGATGAGTTCGATTATGGTAGTCGTCTGACTTTGAATTTTGGACATACGATTGCACATGCTATCGAGCAAAGTGCTGGCTTTGGAGTAGTGACTCATGGTGAAGCTGTCGCTATTGGAATGTGCCAAATTAATAAAGTCAGTGAGGCGAAAGGTGAAACAGCTAAAGGAACAACTCTTCAATTGGTTAAAATGTTAAGTAAATTTCATTTACCCGTTGATTTTTCCGAATTTAATCAGGAAAAATTATTCAAGGCGGTCACACATGATAAAAAAGCACGAGGTAGTCAAATAAAAATTATTTTACTTGAAGAAATTGGAACAGCTAAAATAAAAACAATTAATATGAATGAATTCAAAGAGTTTTTAATTTAAATAGAGGAGGATATCATCATGCGTTTTTTAACAGCAGGGGAATCACATGGTAAAGAATTGACAACAATTATAGATGGATTACCAGCAGGAATACCAATCGACGTGAATGAAATAAATTCTGAATTAAAAAGAAGACAAGGAGGGCATGGTCGAGGGGGGAGGATGAAGATTGAAACAGATACCGTTGAAATCACTTCAGGTGTTCGACATGGGAAAACGTTAGGGTCTCCGATAACTTTAATTGTGAAGAATGATGATTTTAAAAATTGGCAAACCGTAATGGGGATTGAGGAAGTCTCTGACCGAGAAAAAAAGAAGCGTCGTGTTTCAAAACCAAGACCAGGACATGCTGATTTAGTAGGCGGTATTAAATACGAACACGATGATTTAAGAAATGTTTTAGAACGGTCATCTGCTAGAGAAACGACTGTTCGTGTTGCGGTGGCAGCTGTTTGCAAAAGAATGCTAGCTGAGTTAGAGATTGATATAGCCGGACATGTATTAGAAATAGGCGGAGTTAAGGCGGAAATAACGGAGACTTTAACGGTTAAAGAAATTCGTAAGCGTGCTGAAGAATCAAGTGTCCGTTGTGTTGATTCTAAAATTGAAGCGGCAATGAAAGAAAAAATTGATGAAACTAAAAAGGCTGGTAATACAATAGGCGGAATTATTGAAGTTGTCGCAGAAAACGTACCCGTTGGTTTGGGAAGTTATACGCAATGGGATGCCAAACTTGATGGTAAAATAGCACAAGCAATTCTAAGTATCAATGCGTTTAAAGGTGTTGAGTTTGGCGTTGGATTTAAAGCGAGTGCATTGTATGGTAGTGAGGTAATGGATGAAATTGTCTGGAGTAAAGAAAAAGGATATTACCGCATGAGCAATCATTTAGGTGGTTTTGAAGGAGGGATGACAACAGGGATGCCAATTGTTGTTCGTAGTGTGATGAAACCCATTCCAACTTTGTATAAACCTCTAATGTCAGTTGATATTGATACAAAGGAACCTTTTAAAGCGAGTGTGGAGCGTTCGGATAGTTCGGCTGTTCCTGCGGCCTGTGTTATTGCGGAAGCAATGGTGACAATTGAATTAGCCAAAGCTGTATTGGATAAGTTTGAAAGTGATTCGTTTGAACAATTAAAAAAAGAAATTAAGATGTATCGAAACCGTGTTCGTGAATTTTAAATAGTCGATGGGCTAGGAAAGGAGAGATCAGCAAGTGCATATTACGGTGATTGGTGTTGGACTGATTGGCGGTTCAATTTGTTATAATTTAAAAAAGAAAGACTCGCAACTTATGATTACAGGTTATAGTCATTCAATTAGTGAACTTGAGGGTGCTAAAACATTGGGCTTGATTGATTCTTATTCTTTAGATTTACAAGAAGCAGTCCAGAAGGCGGACGTGATTTTTCTTTGTACGCCAGTTAGAGTGACGTTAAAACTGATAGCAGAATTAGCTGAATTATCTCTTAAAAAAAACGTTTTAGTGACGGATGTCAGTAGTACTAAGAGTGAAATTATGGAGCAGGCTTCTTTATTAAGGCAAAAAGGGATTGATTTTGTAGGGGGCCATCCGATGGCAGGTTCACATAAAACGAGTTATGTAGCTAGTCGGGTTGATCTATTTGAAAATGCTTATTATTTATTAGTTTCAACCTCTACTGAAGATCAAGTACGAGCACAGGAACTGGAGCAGTTACTCTCAGAAACAAAGGCAAATTTTTTATTTCTAGAGCCGCAAGAACACGATGAAATTGTGGGTTTATTAAGTCATTTACCTCATATTATCGCTGCTGGATTAGTTAATTTAGTTCAAGAAGAAAGTCAGGATTCACTTCTTTTTTCACGATTAGCAGCGGGGGGATTTCGTGACATCACACGCATTGCTTCTTCCGATCCGGTAATGTGGACGGATATCTTACTGACTAATCGCCTTACGTTGATTGATCAAATTTCGAAATGGCAGTTAGCGATGGAAAAAATAAAAGAAGCGCTCCAATTGAGCGATGAAGAAAAAATCAATATTTTTTTTACCGAAGCACAGTCTATCCGTAATCAACTACCTCAACACAAGAAGGGGGCAATTCCGAATCTTTATGATTTGTTTATTAATGTGACGGATGAAGTAGGTGCGATAGCAAGTATCACCCAGCTCTTATATGAATTTCAAATAAGTATCACTAATATTCGTATTTTAGAAACAAGAGAAGACATTCAGGGGGTGTTACAATTAAGTTTTAGAACAGAAAAAGACCAGTTGACAGCACAAAAATTATTGTCAACGCAATTAGGATTAGAAGTGCAACAAGAGTTAGGCGAGAGGAAGTAAAGAATGAAAACATTAATAAGTTTGCAAGAGAGTTCTTTAGGAGGGATTCTTGAAGTTCCAGGAGATAAATCAATTTCGCATCGCAGTATCATGTTTGGTTCAATCGCCCATGGTAAGACAGTGATAACCAATTTTTTAAGAGCGGATGATTGTTTACGAACTCTGGAAATCTTTAAACAAATGGGCATTTCAATTGTTGACGATGGAGAAAAAATCACGGTTGATGGCTGTGGTTGGCAAGGGTTAAAGAAACCGAAAAAAGAACTAGATGTCGGCAATTCAGGAACGACAATTCGTTTAACTATGGGGATTCTAGCAGGAACTGCTTTTCCAGTGACGCTGACAGGTGATGAATCTATTCAAAAACGTCCTATGAATCGTGTGCTATTACCACTTGGAAAAATGGGGGTAAGCATTGAGCAACAAAAGAATAATGGTTATCCACCATTGACTATCAAAGGAACATCTGCTTTACAACCAATTGACTATCACTTACCTGTCGCGAGTGCTCAAGTTAAATCAGCCCTACTTTTTGCAGCATTACAAGCTCAGGGAGTTAGTAAAATTATTGAAAAAGAAGTTACACGGGACCATACTGAAGTTATGATTAAACAATTTGGTGGGACAGTTGAAGTGAAGGACAAGGAAATAACAGTGGTTGGACCTCAAGATTTAAAAGGTCAGCAAGTCACTATCCCGGGGGATATTTCTTCAGCCGCTTTTTTCATCGCAGCTGCATTGATGATACCTGAGAGTTTACTTGTGATAAAAAATGTCGGATTAAGTCCTTCCCGAACAGGGATTATCGATGTCGTTAAAGCAATGGGCGGAAAATTGACAATTAGTGATTGGGATGCAAAAAATCAAGCGGGGACGTTAACAATCGAAACGAGTGAACTTCATGGCACGGTAATCTCAGGAGCGTTAATTCCAAGGTTGATTGATGAAATACCAGTTATTGCTTTACTTGCAACTCAGGCACATGGCACAACGATTATTAAAGATGCTGAAGAATTAAAAGTCAAAGAAACCGACCGGATATTAGCGGTAGCAACAGAGCTAACTAAAATGGGGGCAATGGTCACACCGACAGAAGATGGTTTGATTATTGAAGGTAAAACGCCTTTAAAAGCAACACAAGTCGATAGTTATGGGGATCATAGAATGGGAATGATGCTACAAATAGCAGCACTTTTAGTGAAAGAGGGACATGTGGTTTTAGCTCATTCAGAGGCGGTTTCTGTATCGTATCCTCACTTCTTTACTGATTTAGAAAGACTAGTGAAACCACGATGAGTAATCAAACATTGATTTTGGTAGGATTTATGGGGTCTGGAAAAACAAGTGTGGGCTACGAGTTGTCACAAGCATTGTCTATTCCTTTTTTTGATATGGATCAAGTCATTGTTCAGAGAGAACAACAAAGTATAGTCTCTATTTTTGCTGAGAAAAGCGAACGTTATTTTCGAAAATTAGAAGCAGAATTATTATCAGAGTTAGTCCTTGAAAGTGGTGTGGTAGCGACCGGTGGTGGGATTATTAGTTCATTGGGCACTCGTGAGCAATTAAAAAAGCAACCTGTTTATTGGTTAAAAGCAAGTTTTGAAACAATTGTTAATCGAGTGAGTCAAGATAAAGAGAATCGACGTCCTTTATTTGATAGTGAAAATTTAGAGGGTTTTAAACAGCTTTATGAAGAAAGGCAAGCTTACTACCGTGAAGTAGCAAGTGTAGTTATTGAAGTCGATGATTTATCTGTTTTAGAAATAGTACAGTTCATCAGAAAACAGTATTGTGTTATTTAAAAAAAGAATCCGACTTTAGTTGGTTTCTTTTTTTTGCGAATCCGTTTATGCTATAATAAGTTAGTGAATAAAAAACGAGGTGTAGAGATGACTCAGATGACAAGGATGGATCGTCATAAGCAGACTAAGGAAGCGGAAAAAGTAGAAACGGTTGAACCTAGAGTAAGCCAAAATAAAAAGCCCCTGAAACCCCCGAAAAATAAAAAAAAGAAGAAAAAAAGAAAAGGAATTCTTTTCTATTTTTTATTGTTACTCTTTCTTCTAATGGTTGGGTCTGGAATAGGCTATGCTAAAGGTTTTTTCAGTGCAAAAGCAGATAAAGCTAATCAACCTCAAGAAGTAACTGACTTTAAAGGTCAAGCAAGCCAAGATGGCTCGATTAATATTTTACTGTTAGGTAGTGATTCTAGAGGAGCCGATCAAGGTCGTGCTGATACAATTATGATTGCTCACTATAATAAAAAAGACAAAACACCTAAATTAGTTTCTGTTATGCGAGATACTTATTTACCAATACCCATGGGTGGACAAGATAATGTTGAATTTAATAAGGTTAATGCAGCTTATGCTTACGGTGGTGCTGAAAGAATGCGTGAAACTTTAAGTTATTCTTTTGGTATTCCAATTCAGTATTATGCGGTTGTTAATTTCGATACATTTCCAAAATTTGTTGATATTTTATCTCCAGGTGGTATAGCAATTAATGCAGAAAAAACATTAGATGTGGAGGGAACAACTATTCAAAAGGGAGAACAAAAATTAAATGGTCACCAGGCATTGCAATATGCTCGTTTTAGAAAAGATGAAGAAGGTGATTTTGGACGGGTTCGTCGTCAGCAACAAGTGATGAACGCGCTTGTAAAATCAGCTTTTAATCCTAAAAATGTTTGGCGAATACCAGAAGTTTTAGGAGCTGTCAATGGATACACTGAAACAAATTTACCGATGACAACAGCGCCATCAAGTGCGTTGTCTTACACGTTTAGTAAACACCGTCCATTAGAAATTCTAACCGTACCTGTTAAAGGTAGCTATTGGGACAATTACTATGACGGTGCTGGAAGTGTACTTGAAATTGATCAAGCCGTTAATAAAGCTGCTATTGATGCTTTTTTGAAAAAATAAACTGATTTTACAATTCATCAGATAAAATTTATAATGAATTGTATTATCTTTCTATAAGTTTACTGAAAAAGAATTGGAGATTAAGATGAAGACAGCAATCATAACAGACAGTACTGTATTTTTAAAAGAAGAGTATCGCCAAAGAGAAAACTTGTTTATCCTTTCAGTTCCTTTAATTATTGGTAATCGACTATTTAGGGAAGGAATAGATATTGAGTCAACGGAGTTTTATGACTTATTAAAACAAGAGAATGAGTTACCAAAGACATCACAACCATCTGTTGGGGAGGTCTTAGAATTATACGAAGACGTTATTAACCAAGGATATGATCACATTATTTCGATACATCTATCTTCTGAAATATCTGGTTTTACTAGAACAGTTCAGAGTTTAGCAAGTGAGCTGACTCACATTAAAATTTCTGTTTTTGACTCAAAATTAACAACAGGTCCAATGGGAAAATTAGTTGAAACAGCATTGGATTTATGCGAAAAAAAAGTAGAAATAGAAGAAATAATAGAAAGATTAGAAATGATGCGTCAACATTTAAATGGCTATATTGTTGTTGATGATTTAAATCATTTGGTTCGTGGCGGTCGTTTAAAAAATGGAGCAGCTATTCTGGGAACACTATTAAAAATTAAACCTATTCTCTACTTTGAGGATGGAGCGATTGTTTTAAAAGAGAAAATACGCTCTCAAAAAAAAGCACTAGCTCGTATTCAAGCGATTGCACTTAACGAGCAATATTTATCAGCAGACCAGTTGACGTTCTATGTTATTCATTGTAATAATAGTGAAATTGCTCAACGAGTGGAGCAGGATTTATTAAAAGAAGATAAAGATTTAGATACTATTATTTGTGAGTTCGGTCCAGTAATCGGAGCTCATTTAGGTGAAAAAGCAGTAGCCATTGGTGTTGCTCCGAAATCTATAGAAGACTTAATCATTTAAATTAAGTCTTTTTTTAAATTTGTTTAATTTTTAAAAATTAAAGAAAAGAAGGAATAAGAATGAAACCAAGTTATAGTCGTGAAAGTCGTGTCATTATTGATTTAGAGGCCATCCGTCAGAATGTTCGCTTAGAAAAAGAGCGTCTAACATCCGACCAACAATTATTTGCAGTTGTAAAAGCTAATGGTTATGGACATGGTGCTGTACAAGTTGCCAAAGCAGCAAGAGAAGCTGGAGCAACTGGTTTTTGTGTCTCTAATTTCGATGAAGCTTTGGAGTTAAGAGAATCCGGAATTACAGTAGAACCTATCTTAGTTTTGAGTTATGTTAGTTCTCAATTTTTGGAACAAGCAATTCAAGAAGAAATTAGTTTAACTGCACCAAGCTTGGCATGGTTATCTCAAGCTGAAGAAACTATCGCTGAATTGGGAATAAGTCAGAAAATTTCTGTTCATCTTAAAATTGATACTGGTATGGGGCGAATTGGAATCCGAGAAGAGGAAGAAATGAGAGCAGCGGCCCTGTTCTTAGAAAAAAGTCAACATATCGAGTGGGTTGGTTTGTTTACTCATTTTGCTACGGCGGATACTGTGTCAACGACCTATTTTGAAAAACAAAAAGCGGTGTTTACCAAAGCGAGAGCGCTTTTTCCAAATAATATTCCTTATGTTCATACAGCAAATTCAGCGACAGCTCTCTGGCATGATGCTTGGGGAAGTAATGTTATTCGTTTTGGTGACGCTATGTATGGTATGAACCCTTCAGGAAAAGAGTTGAATCTTCCTTATTCACTTGTTCAAGCCTTAAGTTTGGAAACTGCACTAATTCATGTTAAGAAGATTAAAGCTGGAGAAAAAATTGGTTATGGTATCACTTATGAAACGACTGAAGAGGAATGGATTGGTACGCTACCCATTGGTTATGCGGATGGTGTGCGTCGTACATTCCAAGGGTTTGAAGTCTTGATTGAGGGCGAGCGTGTTCCAATAGTCGGTCGTATCTGTATGGATCAATGTATGATCAGATTACCTAGAGCTTATTCAATTGGGACGAAGGTTACTATCATTGGTTCAAATGGTGCTGAGTTTATTAGTACTCAAGAAGTAGCGGAGCACCTTGAAACAATCAACTATGAGGTGACGTGTGATTTATCTGATCGATTACCACGCTACTATTTAAATGAATAAAGCGAGGGGAATAAAAGTTTGTTAGCTGCCTATTTGAATATTTTAGTAGTTTTTGCCATTATTTTATTAGCCTATCTTTTAACTAAAAAAAAATGGTTTGATAATCAAACAGCGAATACGTTTTCAAAATTAGTATTGAATATTACGTTGCCGTTGAATATGTTTTTAAATATGACACAAAAATTTACAAGAGCAGAATTTTTAGAGTTATTTCAGGGGATTTTATTGCCTTTTACCTCCATTATTGTCACATTTATAATTAGTTTTATTTATGCAAAGTTAACGAAAGTACCGATAACAAGACAAGGTTCCTTTCAGGTAATGTTTACGGCAGCAAATACTATTTTTATGGGCTTGCCTGTAAATATGGCTGTTTTTGGTGAAAAGGCAATTCCCTATGCATTGTTATATTATATTTGTAATACAAGTTTCTTCTTTACTATCGGCTTAGTGTTAATAGCCAACGATAACCCTGAAAAAAGATTGCGTACCAACGTCTTTAGTTTTAAAAAATTATTAAAACAATTATTATCACCAGCACTTTTAGGTTTTATAATAGGCATCCTTTGGTTACTTACAGGAGTTGGAGTTCCAAAACCTTTGTTTGATTTTTCAACCTATGTTGGGGGAATGACAACGGCTTTGTCATTGTTTGTTATTGGAATTATTATTTATCAAACTGGCTTTAAAAATTTAAAAATGGATAAAGATGTTTTTGGAGTGCTTTTAGGTAGATATGTGATTTCACCATTGGTAGTTTATTTGTTATCTTTTATTATACCTGTGCCACCACTAATGCTAAAAGTCTTTATCTTACAATCAGCAATGCCTGTTCAAAATGCATTGCCGATTTTTGCTCGTTCCTATGGGGCAGATGAAAAATTTGCAACATCGAGTCTAACCTATTCTATTATTTCTTATGTTTTATTTATCTTAATTATGTTAAATCTATTTTTTTAATGGTATAATGCGCAGAGTGATCAAAAGAAAGAAGGTGTAGTTAAAACATGACACAGTTTAATTGTTTTAATTTAAAACCGTTTATGCTAGAAGCATTAACAAAAAAAGGCTTTGAAGAGCCAACAGCTGTTCAAAAGAAACTTATTCCCGTCATTTTTAATGGGAGAAGTGTGGTGGGCGAGTCACAGACAGGATCAGGTAAAACACATACCTTTTTAATTCCAATAATGAATGAATTAAATACGAAAAGAGATGAAGTTCAAGCGATTATTACGACACCTAGTCGTGAATTAGCAGAACAGATTTATCAAGCAGCGATTGAATTAGCAAGTTTTTCTGGAGAAGAAATGCGTGTGGCTAGTTACGTTGGTGGCACGGATAAAAAACGTCAAATTGAAAAATTAAAAAACCAACAACCGCATTTAGTCATTGGAACACCTGGTCGGATTTTAGATTTAATTGAAAATCAGGCATTAAAAAGCTATACTGCTAAAACGCTAGTTATTGATGAAGCTGATATGACTTTAGATATGGGATTTTTAGAAGAAGTTGATAAGATTGCTTCAACTTTACCAAATAATCTACAAATGTTAGTTTTTTCAGCAACGATTCCAGAAAAATTAAAACCTTTCTTGAAAAAATATATGGACAATCCTGTCGTCGAACATATTAAATCGTCGACAATTATTTCAGATACCATTGAAAATTGGTTGATTCCGAATAAAGGACAAAATCAAAATCAAGCGATTTATAGTTTATTAACTATGGGAAATCCTTATTTAGCGATGGTTTTTGCGAATACTAAGGAACGTGTAGATGAAATTACTGAATATCTGAAAGCACAGGGATTAAAAGTAGCGAAGATCCATGGTGGAATTCAACCCCGTGAACGTAAGCGCGTGATGAAGTCGATTCAAAATCTAGATTATCAATATGTAGTGGCAACAGATTTAGCTGCTCGAGGAATTGATATTGAAGGAGTTTCACTAGTTATTAATGCTGAAGTTCCAAGAGATTTAGAGTTCTTTATTCATCGTGTGGGCCGAACAGGACGTAACGGTATGAGTGGAGTTGCGATTACTCTCTATAGCCCTCAAGATGAGCAAGCGATTGGTGAGTTAGAAAAATTAGGAATTAAATTCGAACCTAAGATTATTCGTCAAGGTGAAATTGTTGATTCTTATGATCGTAACCGTCGAACACAACGTGAAAAATCACAAAAACAATTAGATCCTAAAATGATTGGTTTAGTGAAGAAGAAAAAGAAAAAAGTTAAACCTGCTTATAAGAAAAAAATTAAATATGCAATTAGTGAAAACGATCGTCAAAAACGTAAAGTTGAGCGTCGTCAAACGGATCGTTCGAAACGAAAATCAAGAAAACAAGATTACTAAATTTTTAAAAAAGAAGGTAATGACATAAGTCATAGCCTTTTTTTGCGTAAAAAAATAGGCGACTATTCTCGTATCTACGATAAAATAGTCGCCAGTCAATAGTGGGTATCTTCCATGGTGAGGTTACTCCTTAACTAATTTGCTTGTTGAATTGAGTTACCTTCAGCAGAGACGCGATCATTCTGAGCATCAAAAACAATAAAAACGTTACGATCTGTATCTAAAGTTACTCTATATTCGATTTTTTTAGTGCAATATACCATATTAAAAACTCCTTTCTTAAATAAAACTTAACGCAAAAGGCGATATGGTAACAAAATTCCTTCAATAAATATACCATATGAAAAATAGAATTGCAAGTTTTTTTATTAAATTTAAAAAGATAGCTAAATTCAGGAAATCTATTATAATAAATATATTAGATTGATATAGATGGGATGGATATTTTTGATTTTTTATTATGTTGGCTTAGCGATGTTTACTTTAGGAGTAGTTTATGCTCTTTTTCCATCAAAAAAAACTTATTTTAAATATGGTTATCGGACACCAAGAGCTCGGGAGACTGAAAAAACCTTTATTTATGCTCAAAAACAAGCAAGGAATATGTTACTCTTAATGGGTGGTGTTACTTTTTGTATTGGTTTTTTGTTAAAAACAATGTATTGGACCCATCTTTTCTTGCTTGAATTTTTCTTTATTTTATTTCCAATCGCTTTATTCTTTTATTTAGTCGAGCGAAAAATCGAGCAATTTAATGATCAATTAATAATTGAACAGGAGGATATTAAAAATGAAATTACTAATGATTGAAGACAATGAATCCGTTTCAGAAATGATGAAAATGTTTTTCTTAAATGAGGATTGGGAGGTCAGTTTTTGCTATGATGGTCAAGAAGGTCTAGATAAATTTTTAGAATCCCCAGAAAGTTGGGATATGATTACTTTAGATTTAAATTTACCAACCTTAGATGGTATGGCAGTTTGTCGTGAGGTTCGAAAAGTTTCTAAAACGGTCCCTATTATTATGTTAACGGCCCGTGATTCTGAGAGTGACCAAGTGATTGGTTTGGAGATGGGGGCGGATGATTATGTCACAAAACCGTTTAGTCCACTAACACTGATTGCTCGTATTAAAGCTTTACATCGTCGTTCTAGTTTTGTAGAGGATGGACATGAAGCAGATAATCAGCAACAAAAAGGTGAGTTTGATGTGATTACGGAACATTTCAAAATGAATACCAAGACACGTGAAGTTTATCTTGAAGAACAAGCTATTCAAGGATTAACACCTAAGGAATTTGATTTGTTATTAACCTTAGCTAGAAATCCTAAACAAGTTTTTTCACGTGAAAAATTACTAGAACTCGTATGGGATTATCAATATTTTGGTGATGAACGAACAGTGGATGCACATATTAAAAAATTAAGACAAAAAATCGAAAAAGTTGGACCTCAAGTTATTCAAACAGTTTGGGGGGTAGGTTATAAATTCGATGACACTGGAGTAGAAACGAAATGAGATATTTACTCCAACAAATGATTGCATTTTTTGTGATTATTTTGACTGTTTTATTAATCTTTGGAGCATCTTTTACTCAATTCACAAAGAATACAGTTAAAGAGTCGAGTTATGAACAGCTAAATGGCTATTCAGAAACAGTACTTTCAAATATGCGAACATTCGATTGGACGCTAAATGAATCTTTGGATACAACAAAAACAATCTTAAGACATCAGAAAGTAGGTTTTTATGTTTTAGATAAAGATTTAACAGCTACTTATCCTAAAGATGATAAAGGTCAAACAGGTAATAATTTGATTTCAGATGAAGAATTAAAAATATTGAAATCAGGCCAAACAATAAAAAAACTAGTTAATGAAAAATCACTACCTGATAAAAAACAAACAATGGCTTTGTTTATTCAACCTTTATTTTCGGGTGAATTTTCTTTTGAAGGTGTTTTGATTGTCTATCAGCCTGGTAGTAATATTAATAAAAGTGTTAATTCATTAACTCAAAATTTATTGAGGGGTTTTTTAATCTCAACCATTATTGCGATTATTATGAGTTTTTTATTTGCTAAATTTCAAGTTAATCGAATCAATCGAATGCGAAGTGCAACGAAGCAAATTGCGGACGGAAATTTTGATGTTCATTTAGAAGTTAAAAACAAAGATGAACTAGATGACTTAGCAATGGACTTTAATCAAATGACAGAAGCGTTAAAAGAGTCTCATTTAGAGATTGAACGTCAAGAAGAAAGAAGACGTAATTTTATGGCTGATGTTGCTCATGAAATGCGGACGCCTTTGACAACAATTAATGGATTACTTGAAGGGTTAACTCATCATGCCATCCCTGAAAATCAAATTGATAATTGTTTGAACTTAATGAGTAATGAAACGACACGTCTGATTCGGTTAGTTAATGAGAATTTAGATTACGAGAAAATTTTAACCAATCAAATTAGTATCGTGGTTCAACGTTTAAATGCTACTGAAATTTTAGAGACGCTTTTAACGCAATTAAAAGGGAAAGCTGAGGCTAAAAATAATCAATTGCTTTTAGTTAATACAATGCCCGTTCAGCTCGATGCGGATCATGATCGTTTTGTTCAAATTATGGTTAATTTAATTACAAATGCCATTCAGTTTACAGAAAATGATGAAATTAAAATTTCTGTTGTGCGTGGTTACTTAGAAACAACGGTTGAAATTAGTGATCATGGGATTGGTATTTCTGAGGAAGATTTAAAAAATATTTGGGATCGCTATTATAAATCAGATCCTTCCCGTAAAAACACTAAATACGGAGAGTCCGGTCTAGGATTATCGATTGTAGATCAGCTAGTACGTTTACATAAAGGAAGTATTAAAGTAGATAGTGAGTTAGGAGTAGGAACGACGTTTAGTGTGACCTTTCCAGACCAAGTAGAAGGAAAAAAGGAATAAATTACTTAAGACTGTGAAGAAACTAGTTTAAATTGTTTCATTGCAGTCTTATTTTTGTTACACTTGTAGAGATAAAATGAGGTGGTAAGTAAAATGAAGGAAAATTTTAGTTATCCGATTAACACAGAATGGACAACGGATGAGATTGTCTTGGTTGTGGACTTATGGGCAACCTTAGAGCAAGTTTATGAAAAAAAAGTATCTGCGGAAGCTTTTTTAGAAAAATATGAATTGTTCAAGAGGGTTGTTAAGAGTATCGGTGAGGAACGTCAATTAGGTAGAGAATATGAAGCGTTAACAGGTTATTCTCTTTATCAAGTCGTTCAACTAGCACGAAAGCAAAAAAAAGGAATCTTAAATAAAAAGGAGTTAGTCAAATGACAACAACACAGTTGGTATCAGAAGTGAAGACTTGGATTTACGAAGCTAGTGATCAAATAAAATTGTCATTGAATGAAGTGATTGATGTAAAAACAAAGTCTAATCATCGGGACTTAGTGACTAATATTGATCAAGCGACAGAACGCTTTTTAGTTGAGAAAATAAAAAAAGCTTATCCAGAAGACCATATCGTCGGTGAAGAAGGAATGAGTGAAAAACCCACAACGACAAAAGGTCGGGTTTGGGTGATTGACCCGATTGATGGGACGATGAATTTTGTTTTACAACAAAAAAACTTTTGTATTATGATTGGAATATTTGAAAATGGTCATCCTGTTTTAGGATTCATTTATGATGTGATGGCAGATTGCTTTATTTATGGTGGAGTGGAAACGGGTGTTTATCTGAATGGCTCCCCTTTACCTAAAGTGAAAGATGTTGCTTTAAAAGATGGATTACTAGGAGCAAATGGCTCGATGTACGCTCATGATACGTTAGGGACACAACAAGCAGGATTAGAAGCGATGGGGGTTAGAATTTTAGGTTGTGCTGGGTTAGATTTTATTAGTGTTATTCAAGGAGACCAATGTGGTTATATTTCTAATTTGGCACCTTGGGATTTTGCGGCAGGTGTTGCACTTAGTGAGCCATTAGGTTTAGTGTGTACGTATTTGGATGGTTCACCGTATCATATTTTAGATGATCGTCGTTATTTTATTGTGGCTACAAAGCAAGCCCATGCTGATTATATGTCGATTTTAAGGAAAAATTAAGAAAATATGAAAACTTTTTCTTTTTTTCATAAGCTTTTTTTGTTATAATGAACAGTCGGTTAAATTTTAAAGGTGCTAGACGCCTTTGGTTTTAAATAGTGAGGAGAATGTTATACAGTGAAATTTAGAGAAGATATCCGTAACGTCGCAATTATTGCCCACGTTGACCACGGTAAAACAACATTAGTTGATGAGTTATTGAAACAATCAAATACTTTAGGTGGACATGCACAATTACAAGAACGTGCAATGGACTCTGGAGATATTGAAAAAGAGCGTGGAATTACGATCTTAGCGAAAACAACAGCGATCAACTACAATGACAAACATATTAATATTTTGGATACACCAGGGCATGCCGATTTTGGTGGAGAAGTTGAACGTATCATGAAAATGGTTGATGGCGTGATTTTAGTTGTTGATGCATATGAAGGCACAATGCCTCAAACACGTTTTGTACTTAAAAAAGCACTAGAACAAAAATTAACACCAATTGTTGTTGTCAATAAAATTGACAAAGCAACAGCACGTCCTGCTGAAGTGATTGATGAAGTTTTAGAGTTATTTATTGAGTTAGGTGCAGATGATGAACAGTTAGAGTTCCCTGTCGTTTATGCGGCAGCTGTTAATGGAACATCAAGTTTATCAGATGATCCTGCAGACCAAGAACATACCATGAACTATATTTATGATGCTATTTTAAAATACATCCCAGCACCAGTTGACAACAGTGAAGATCCATTACAATTCCAAGTATCATTATTAGATTATAATGATTATGTGGGCCGTATTGGGATTGGTCGAGTATTCCGTGGAACAATGAAAGTTGGCGATCAAGTCGCTTTAATGAAACTTGATGGCGAAGTTAAAAAATTCCGTGTGACTAAGTTACTAGGTTTTCTAGGCTTAGACCGTGTCGAAATTCAAGAAGCGAGAGCGGGTGAGTTAATTGCTGTTTCAGGCATGGAGGACATCTTCGTCGGTGAAACGATAACGCCAATTAATCATCAAGAAGCTTTACCAACACTACATATTGATGAACCAACCTTACAAATGACGTTCTTAGTGAACAATTCACCATTTGCTGGGCGTGAAGGTAAATATGTAACGTCTCGTAAAATTGAAGAACGTTTACAAGCTCAATTACAAACAGATGTATCATTAAAAGTAGAAGCGACCAATTCACCTGATAAATGGGTTGTATCTGGCCGTGGTGAACTTCACTTATCAATTTTGATTGAAAATATGCGTCGTGAAGGTTTCGAATTACAAGTTTCTCGCCCAAGTGTTATCTATCGTGAAGTTGAAGGCGTTCTTTGTGAACCATTTGAACGTGTTCAAATTGACACACCAGAAGAATATATGGGTGGCGTAATTGAATCACTTGGTCAACGTAAAGCAGAAATGTTAGATATGATAAATAATGGTAATGGTCAAGTTCGTTTAATCTTTTTAGCACCAGCTAGAGGATTAATTGGTTATTCTACTGAGTTTATGTCATTAACTCGTGGATACGGAATTATGAATCATACGTTTGATTCTTACTTACCAGTGATTAGTGGTTTAACAACAGGTCGTCGTAATGGAGCGTTAGTGTCTATTGACCAAGGTAAAGCGACAACATATTCAATCATGAGTATTGAAGAACGTGGAACCGTTTATGTTGAACCAGGTACTGAAGTTTATGAAGGAATGATTATTGGTCAAAACAGCCGTGAAAATGACTTAGGTGTTAATATCACAAAAGCAAAACAAATGACTAACGTTCGTTCAGCCAATAAAGACCAAACATCGGTTATTAAAAAACCTAAGATTTTAACACTTGAAGAATCATTACAATTTTTAAATGATGATGAGTATTGTGAAGTAACTCCAGAAAGTATTCGTTTAAGAAAACAAATCTTAAATAAATCAGAACGTGAAAAATTTGCTAAAAAGAAAAAAACAGCAGATTAATCAGTAATAAGGAAAAGCAAGTTCATTATGAAAATAGTGACCTTGCTTTTTTAATTTTTTATAAGTTTTGCTAAATTCATTCTTAAGTTGGATGACGATATTAGTTATTGATTGTTATAATGAGGGTGGTTAAAAATGTTGAAAGAGGAGATTTATTGTATGAAAAAAATATATTTTATAATAAGTACTTTACTGTTTTTTACAGGAATGGTTTTCGTTGGACAACCGGTTAATGCGGTAGAAAAAAATAAAGATGAGGGTTGGAATATACCTAATCTTGCTTTAGGAAATGGCTTAACTGAAGTAGAAAAACAAAAAACAACAGAAATTCTATTAAATGATATTGATAAAGTTAGTGATCTTAAAGGAATTGATACCGCAAAAAATAATACTTTTATTGTTGATGGTCATGACTTGATGAAATATGTGACCGATGTTCCTGAGTTTACTGCAGACTCAAAAGCATATTCAAGTGCTTTTATTGCACGTACAAAAACGGGTTCAGGTGTGACTGTCGAAATCGTAACGCCTGAAAACATTACCGCTCGAACAGAAGCAATGTATCGTTCTGCGGCGATTACGAGTGGTGTCTATGATGCTTACATTCGGATTGCTAGTGTGAGAACAATGGATGGTAGTGGAGCATTAGCTGGGATTTATAAGATTTATGATGAAGTGACACCAGCAAAAGATGGAGTAGAACAAACTCAACGTGATGAAAAAAGAGCAGTGGCTCAAGAACAAATGCAAGTTGTTTCTGCAATCGACCAACAAAATCAAGAAAATAAAGATTACTCATCAGAAAATATCTTAGTAATGTTAGCAGATATTCAATTAGAATTACAAAAAATTAATAAAAAATTAGCCAATGCACCAAAGGAACAAGTTCAAACAGAGGTTGAAAAAGTGGTGGATCAACAAATTGAAAAAAACGGGATGCAAGAAGCAATTACACCAGAATTAAAAACTGAAGTGGTTAATAATATGGTTGATTTTACAAGCACAAGTGCAATTAAAGATAGTCAAATGACTAAACAATTATCAAACTTCAAAGATGATTTGATTAAAAATGGTTCCGAATTTAAAAGTAATTTGCTTTCAGATGAAAACGTAGAGAAAGCTAAAAGTGGCATTGCTGGTGTCTGGCAAGGAATAAAAGATTTTTTCAGCAACTTATTTAGTTAATTTAGAGGTTAGAAGATTAAAGATGGAGCAGTTGGAGAAATCTTGCTGTTCTTTTTTTATTACTATTGGAGGTTCTTTTTTTGGATAACCCAATTAAAAAGAAAGAATTGATTGAAATAGAGAAAGCCGAGATTCTGAAAAATAAGCATTTTAATTTGCAGAAAAGACTTTTTCAACGTTCGGTGATAAAAAAGGTTAAGAGATAATAAAGTAAGAACCTATTCTTTCCTTGTTTTATTCTACAACTCTCTTTTAAATAATGTTATAATAAAGTTACTTGCAAAATTGAAAGGAACGAAAAAGATTGGATTATCAACATTTATCACGACGTTTAGCCTTAGTTGCTAAAGAAGTTCACGAAGGGGCGATTGTCGCCGATATTGGATCAGATCATGCGTATCTCCCTGCTTATTTGATTACACATCAAAGTATTAAACATGCCATTGCTGGAGAAGTTGTTGAAGGTCCTTTTAACTCAGCTAAAACATTGGTTGAAGACTTAGGCTTAACTGACAAGATAGATGTTCGTCTCGGTGATGGACTGGATGTTATCAATCCAGAAGATGATGTTACAACCATTACAATTTGTGGAATGGGAGGCGGATTGATTCGGGATATCTTGGCGCGTGGTTTAGCGAATAAAAAGGTAACGGGTCAAGAGCGTTTGGTTTTACAGCCTAATGTCGGTGAAGAATTATTGCGTCGTTTTTTAAACGAGCAAGGCTATCGAATTATAAAAGAACTTATTCTTGAAGAAAACAAAAAGTTTTATGAAATTATTGTCGCGGAAAAGGTATCTGATAAGCTTCAATTATCGAAAGATGATTTGATGTTTGGACCGTTTTTGAGACAAGAAAAAACAGAATCTTTTATCAAAAAATGGCGACATGAATTAGAACAACGTTATTATGTAGTCAAACAATTGCAACAATCAAGCCAGGATCAAACAGAAAAAATAAAACAATATCAAGCCGAAATTAACAAGATTGAGGAGGTATTGACCGAATGATAGAAGCTAAGACATTTATTCAAAGGTTAGAAAAATATTGTCCACAAGAATTAGCAGAAGAAGGTGATCCAGTAGGGTTACATATCGGTACGCTCGATAAATCAATCGAACGTATTATGATGACTTTAGATATTCGTCCCTCTGTTGTACAAGAAGCGATTGATAAAAAAGTGGATCTAATTATTGCTAAACACCCCCCTATTTTTAGACCAATTAAGCGTTTGGTTACGGATAATTTTCAAACAAAAATGTATGCTGATTTATTAAAGCATGAGATTGCAGTGTATGCCGCTCATACAAATATGGATATTGTTGAACCGGGATTAAATGATTGGTTTTGTGAGATGTTAGACGTAAAAAACACCACTTATTTGAAGCGAACTCATACTTTACAGTATAAAAAATTAGTTGTTTATGTTCCAATGGGAGCAGTCGCTGACTTGAGAGATGCATTGCATGCGATTGGTGTGGGTAAGTATTCTGATAATTATGATTCGTGTAGTTATCGTACTGATGGAATTGGACGTTTTAGACCTGTTAATCAAGCAATATCAACGATTGGGTCTTTAGAAAACATTGAAGAAGTCCCTGAGGCACGTTTGGAATTTGTGTTCTTGGAAACACTTTATCCTCAAGTTTTAGCAACCTTGTCTGATCACCATCCTTACGAAGAACCTGTCTTTGATATTTATTCACTTGATAATTTAACCAAAACATATGGACTTGGACGAATAGGTGATTTAGATGAACCAATGACATTAAACGCTTTTACTCAGAAAGTAAAAGCTACTTTCAATTTAGAGGGTTTAAGATTAATTAGTAATGATGAAACTCAATTAATTCAACGAATTGCGATTTGCGGTGGTAGTGGTGAAAAGTTTTATCCTGAAGCGGTTCGTAAACAAGCAGATGTCTACATTACTGGTGATGTTTATTATCATACAGCTCATGATATTTTGGAAGAAGGCTTGGCTGTGATTGATCCGGGACACTATATTGAGGAAGTATGTAAGCCAAGATTTATTCAACTTTTTAATCAGTGGAAGGAAGAAGAAGGATGGGATGCTGAGTTTATTGAAAGTGAAGTCGATACCAATCCTTTTAAATTTAGATAAATAATAATAATAGGAGAGATGACCATGTATGAAAAATTAGTATCACGCTTTTTAAGTTATGTTAAAACGGAAACACGTTCGGATGAGACAAGTTCGACAACACCATCAACACAGACTCAAGTTGATTTTGCTCAAACATTAAAAAAAGAACTTGAAGAAATTGGGATGAGTGATGTTTTTTATAATGAAGACAATGGCTTTGTTATTGCAACATTACCAAGTAATACTGAAAAAGACGTACGTAGTATTGGTTTTATCGCTCACATGGACACGGCGGATTTTAACGCTGAAAATGTGAACCCACAAATCATTGAAGGTTACGATGGCGATTCAATAATTGAATTAGGGACGAGTGGTTATACTTTGTCTCCTGCAGATTTTCCTAATCTAAAAAATTATGTTGGGCAGACGTTGATTACAACAGACGGTACAACTCTTTTAGGATCAGATGATAAATCAGGAATTGCTGAAATTATGACAGCGATGGATTACTTAATCAATCATCCAGAAATTAAACACGGTAAATTAATGGTTGCTTTTGGACCAGATGAAGAAATTGGTGTTGGTGCTAATAAATTTGACGTTGATCAATTTCCAGTTGATTTTGCTTATACTATGGATGGTGGACCGGTTGGAGAGTTACAATATGAAACATTTAATGCAGCAGGTGCTTCAATAACGATTCAAGGTAAGAATGTACACCCAGGTACAGCGAAAGATACGATGATTAATGCTTTACAAGTTGCAATGGATTTACACAACCAACTCCCTCATGAAGAAGTACCAGAGAAAACAGAGGGTCGTCAAGGCTTCTTCCATGTGACAGATTTAAGTGGCGTTCCAGAGGAAGCAAGCATTGGCTACATCATTCGAGACCATGACCGTGAATTGTTTGAAGGACGTAAAGAGTTATTGACACATATTGTCGCAAAAATGAATGCTGATTTTGGTCAAGAAAGAATTAACTTAGAATTAAAAGATCAATACTACAATATGAGTGAAGTAATTTCTAAAGATTTATCGATTGTCGATTTAGCCGAAGAAGCAATGGTCAATATTGGAATTAAACCGTTGATTGAAGCTGTTCGTGGAGGGACAGATGGATCTAAAATATCTTTCTTAGGAATACCAACACCTAATATTTTTGCGGGTGGCGAGAATATGCACGGACGCTTTGAGTTTGTTGCTGTAGAAAGTATGGAAAAAGCAACTAGTTTAATTATTGAAATTTCAAAATTAAATGAACAAAAAGCTTAAATTAGTTTTATCGGTAAGGTTGACCGTTTAATTTTCGTGTGTTATTTTTAATTTCTTTAAAAGAGAGGAGACTTTGGAGCATGTTGAAACTTATTACCGCAGCTTAATTTAAAATTTAATGGATGGCCAAATGACGTAAGTTTATTTGGTGTCCCCTTAAATAGCGGTAAAAGTTTAAAACAAACCAAGTCTTAGTTAATAAAAAATACGAAGGGACGAATCTGTTCTTTGTGTTTAGGAGACTTTATGAGTTTAAACGAACTCATAAGGTCTTTTTTTAGTTGATTCGGTAAAATAGGAGTGATTTTAAGGGGACAAAATAAGAAGGGAAGAGTAAAATGAAAAACTATCAATTTGTTAAAAATTATCGAGAAAATCCAGAATTACGTCACCATTTTAATACGCTTGCTCAAACAACATTTGGTTTAGACTTTAGCTCATGGTATGAAAATGGATACTGGGAGAAAGATTATATTCCTTATTCTTTTTTGGATGAAGGGCGTGTAGTCGCGAATGTCTCTGTTTACTTGATGGATTTAATTGTCAAAGGGAAAGCAGTCAAAGCTGTTCAAATTGGGACTGTTATGACTGAAAAAGCATATCAAAATCAAGGATTCTCAAGACAATTATTGGAAATGGTAATGGCTGATTTTGAAAATCAGTGTGATTTTATTTACTTATTTGCTAATGAAAGTGTCCTTGAATTTTATCCGAAGTTTGGTTTTGAAAAAAGAAATGAAAAGAAATATGTTTTTGAATCTACTAAACGCCTTGAAAAAAAATTAAACCTCGAAAAAGTAAGTTTAGGCACTCATCGTTCATTACTGGAACGTTTAGCTTTGACTCGAGTTCCTTCATCTTCAATTTTAAGTGTAGTAAACAATCAAAGTTTATTACTTTTTTACTTTTCTGTTGGTCTAACCGATTCCCTTTATTATTCTGAAGAACTGGACGCGATTTTCATGATGGAAGTAGAGGGCGAAATCTTACATTTGTATGATATTGTAGCCGATCATCCTCTTGAATTACAAAGGATATTACCGATGTTAACTCACTTAGTAAGTCATGAAATTATCCTTTATTTTGCAGTGAAAGATGTGAAATCTACTTTTGTTGAGGTGAATGATGATGTGTTATTTGTTAAAGGAAAACAAGCAGTGATAGACGATTTAACTCTTTTTCCGCTCACGTCGCACTGTTAAATTAATAAAACGAGTCTTCTATAAATAAGAGGACTCGTTTTATTTATATTTATTTTATCAATCTAAAATAAGAGGTACCATTTTTAGCGTTTGATTTTGATAAGTTGCCAGTTCAGCAATATTTAGCTTGGTTAAACACTGTTTCATTTCAGAAAAAGCTAATTCATATTTATTCGTTTGGTGGGCATCAGAGCCAAGTGTAAAGAGTTTACCACCCAAGCGTTGATATAAAGGTAATGCATATTCATATAAGTGTTGATTACCATAAGATTTAAAACTTTTACCATTTAATTCAAGGGCTAATTCTTTTTTTATGATTAATTGAAAAACTTTTTCTAAATAAGGCTCAGCAATCTTTTGATAGTCTGTGACACTGATTTTTAATCGCCGAACACCATAATCAAAATGAGTTAAAATGTTAGCTTCAGACATGACTTCAATGGCTTCAATCATACGGGTATAGTAATCAACAATTAATTTTTCAGGATTTTCTTCAAGTACAAGGGGATCCATAAAGTCTTTGTTGCCATCTTGATGAACGCTTAGTAAAATTAAATCAAAATTCTTATTCTCTAGAAATTTTTTTATTTGTTTCTGGTGCGTCTTAACATATCCTATTTCAATTCCTTTTAAGAATTTAGTTGGATAAAGAGGGGTTAACTTTTTTATTTCTTCTGTATATGCAAGGTAATCTGGAATACTATCGCAACCACCATCACTAGGATTAGAAAAATCGAGATGCTCTGTTGTAACAAAGTAGTGGGGCTGATGATTGGTGATGTAGGCTTCAATTTTTTCTGTTGAATCGAAAGAATAAGCGGTATGGACATGTTGATCATAATATTGCATGGGAAAACCTCTCTTTCTAGTAATGTCTTTATTATAACAAACTTTAAAATAAGTTGGCAGCATACTAGGTTTACATAATAAAATTATTTTGTGTTTTCGAGAGGTTTTTCTTTGACCATTTTTAACCAATCGATTATACTATTTTTGTAGGTTAATTGAATAGGAGGCGAAAGACGAATGGATATTGAAAAAATGACAACCACGCTTCAACAAGCGATTGCTGAGGCACAGCAAATTGCAGTCACAAGAAAGCAACAAGAAATTGATGTGGTGCATCTTTGGAAAATTTTTGTTCAACCTAATCATTTTGCACGGAACTTGTATTCAGATGCGGGCTTAGATGTTAACCAATTTGAACTAGAAATCGATCATGAAATTGATAAATTACCCCAAATATCTGGAAGTAGTGTGCAGTATGGGCAGAGTATGAGCCAAAATTTATTTAATTTATTTAATGAAGCCAACCAGATTAGAGAAAGTTTTAGTGATGATTTTCTTTCAACAGAAATTGTTGTGCTTGCTTTATTTAAACTAAAAAATCATCCACTTGCAAAATATTTAGTAACCCATCAAATCACAGAAAAAAAACTCAGAGAAAAAATAGAAGAACTCAGAGGAGGAGATCGTGTGACTTCCAAAAATCAAGAAGAACAATATGAAGCATTAGAAAAATATGGAATTGACTTAGTTCAAGCAGTAAAAAAAGGAACGCAAGATCCAATTATAGGTCGAGACGAAGAAATACGCGATGTTATTCGGATTTTATCACGTAAAACAAAAAACAACCCTGTTTTAATCGGAGAACCTGGTGTAGGTAAAACAGCGATTGTTGAAGGACTTGCTCAACGTATTGTAAGAAAAGATGTTCCAGAAAATCTTAAAGATAAAACTATTTTTTCTTTAGATATGGGAGCGTTAATTGCAGGCGCGAAGTTTCGTGGTGAGTTTGAAGAACGTTTGAAAGCTGTCTTAAAAGAAATTAAAAAAAGTGATGGACGAATCATTTTATTCATCGACGAAATTCATACGATTGTCGGTGCTGGTAAAACAGAGGGGAGTATGGATGCTGGAAACTTGTTAAAACCGATGTTAGCCCGTGGTGAGTTACACTGTATCGGGGCCACAACTTTAGATGAATATCGTGAAAACATGGAAAAAGACAAAGCTTTAGAGCGTCGTTTCCAAAAAGTATTGGTTAAAGAACCGACCGTTGAAGATTCAATTAGTATTTTACGTGGATTGAAAGAACGATTTGAAATTCATCATGGGGTTAAAATTCATGATAATGCTTTAGTTTCAGCTGCGACTTTATCTAATCGTTATATTACGGATCGTTTTTTACCTGATAAAGCAATTGATTTAGTTGATGAAGCATGTGCAACTATTCGGGTTGAAATTAATTCTATGCCGACCGAATTGGATCAAGTGACTCGTCGGTTAATGCAGTTAGAGATCGAAGAAGCTGCTTTGAAAAAAGAAGAAGACGATGCAAGTGTTCGTCGTTTGGAAATATTACAAGAAGAGCTTTCTGAGTTACGAGAAGAAGCCAATATGCTTAAAATGCAGTGGGAAACTGAAAAAGAAGAAGTAAATAAATTAAATGAAAAACGTGCAGAAATTGATAAAGCCAAAACACAATTGGAAAATGCAGAAAGTACTTATGATTTAGAACAAGCAGCTATTTTGAGACACGGAACGATACCAAAACTTCAAAAAGAATTGGAAGATTTGGAAATTGCTGATCAAGAAGGTGACCGAACTCGACTCGTACAGGAAGTGGTGACTGAAAAAGAAATTGCGATTGTTGTTGGTCGTTTAACAGGCATTCCAGTTTCAAAACTAGAAGAAGGTGAGCGGCAAAAAATCTTGCGTTTGAATGAAACTCTACATGAACGTGTGATTGGGCAAGAGGAAGCAGTCAATGCAGTAGCAGATGCTGTTATACGCTCACGTGCGGGCTTACAAGACCCTGATCGTCCACTTGGTTCATTTTTATTCTTAGGACCAACAGGTGTTGGTAAGACCGAGCTAGCCAAAGCTTTGGCTGAAAATTTATTTGATTCAGAAGAACATATGGTCAGAGTTGATATGAGTGAGTACATGGAAAAACATAGTGTCTCTCGTTTAGTAGGAGCTCCTCCTGGTTATGTAGGCTATGAAGAAGGTGGACAATTGACGGAAGCAGTCCGTCGTAGTCCATATACGATTGTTTTATTAGATGAAATTGAAAAAGCCCATCCAGATGTTTTTAATATTTTATTACAAGTTTTAGATGATGGTCGTTTGACAGATTCTAAAGGTCGTGTGGTTGATTTTAAAAACACAGTCTTAATTATGACTAGTAATTTAGGATCTCAAATATTATTAGAAGGAACGAATGAAAAGGGAGACATTACACCTGAAGCAGTAGATCAAGTAGAAGGATTATTGAAAACTCATTTCAAACCTGAATTTTTAAATCGAATTGATGACACGATTTTATTTACGCCTTTAAGTTTAGATGATGTTAAAGAGATTATTGTTAAAATGACAGATCAATTAACACATCGCTTGGAGCATCAAGAAATTTATTTAGAAATTTCAGAAGCGGCTAAAAATTGGATTGCTGAACAAGCCTATGATCCGATTTATGGTGCACGACCAATCAAACGTTTCTTAACGAGAGAAGTTGAAACACCATTAGCTAAAGAGATTATCGGTGGAAATATCCCGCCAAAATCAAAAATAATCATAGAAGAAACCGATGGAAAACTTAGTTTTTTAACTGAATTAATTGAACCGTAAGAAAGAAAGAACCAATAAGCTAGTTGCTTATTGGTTCTTTCTTTGCAAATTCGAATAAAAATGTTAATATAAATGAAACTATTATCGCAAAATCAATAATATTTTAAAAGGAGGTTTACCCGCCATGTCTACCAATACTTTTGTTTATCCACACCCTATCAATACTTTTATCATTCGTTCAATTGGGTTAACGGTTAATGAGTTTTGTGAACTTTTTGATTATCCTCAATCTACAGTTGCCACGTGGATTAGTCGAGAACGAAAAGTAAAAAGCTTACCCGTCTCTTTTATTTATTCCTTATCTTTAGCAACGAGTAAAAGTATGGATTGGGTTTATTCAGAGCTTTTGAGTTTGGAAATAGAATATCAACACCATCAAAAAGAATTTAAAAAAAGCAAAAAATATATTTGAATAAAAAATCCCTTAAAAATATAGAAGATTAACTTCTAAATCTTTAAGGGATTTTTATTTTTAGAAATAGTCGCTAAAATAAGCCACTTGATCTGGAATAATTCTTTCTAACGTTCGTAGAGTTTCTTTATCTGTTTTTAAGCGTTCAATTCGATACAAATACGAGGGACGTCGATAACTCATAAATAAAGCAGTTAGTGTTTGGATATCAAGATAGACAGGATTTCCAATCGGCTGATCAGAGATTGTCAATTGGTCAAATTCATCCCAAGTAAGACTGAAAATACGGTTATTCCAATCTGCAATGGCATCATCGACCACAAAATGAAAAGGTTTACCAGTGGTGATGAAGGGATATTTTCTAATAAACTTCTCAACATCAACAATCCGTGCCATAAAATAAGGTTCAATCGTTTCTTTGATTTCACTATCTTCGAAAAGGAAAGCAATAGGTTCGTTTTTGAATGTTTCCCCTTGGACAAGCTCAACCATTGAAAAATGAGCAGATACAAAGTTCCATAAGCCTTTACGAGCTTCTTGATTTAAATAAACCATCTCTTTAATATGAAAAACTTCTTCTGCAATCCAGTAAAAACAAAAGCCCAAAGGTTCACCATCGGCACTATAGTAAATGGCTGCTGTTCGTTCTTCTTCATTTTCCCAACGCCAATACTCTTCCCAATTTAAATCCTGTCTAACCATGGCACCATGATTGACCGTTGCAAATTGATCATAGATTTTAAAAACATCCTCATGATCAATATTTTCACGTTCAACATAACCAGGAACACTGACTTGTTTTGGAAGTTGAGAATCTTTGATTTCAAATGCCATTTTATCTGACATGATTTCCCAGCCTTTACGGCGATAATAAGGAATACTATACGGGAAAAGATAAGAAATCGATTGCCCATTTTCACGCATTTTTTTTAAACCTAAACTAATTAAATCACTCATTAAACCTAAATTGGTGTATTCAGGATAGGTTCCAATCCCAGTCACACCTGCCATATTGTAAATCGTATCATGAATATTAACTTCACAAGGATAAATTGCAATTTGTGAAATCAACTTATCCTCATTATTGAACCATCCATAAACATCGGCTTCACGTAAAACGGGTCGTTTGGCACGAATAATTTCTGATTCATCTTCGTAGCCTCCTTCTTCTAAATCAGAATCAGTGACTTGAAAAACATAACGAAGTAATTCATTAAACTGTTTTAAATGTTTTAATTCAACTTTTTTTAAAGTTAAGTGCTTTTTAACTTCCTTTGCATCCATTAAAAATTCTCCTAATCTCTATATTCTTCATCATTATAACAAACTCTATTGGAAAATACTTTAAAAAGGGACAAAAGGTTGATATAATAAGAAATGCTGATTGAAAAGAAAGTAGGAGATATTTATGAATTTTGATGAAATGAGAAAGAGGCAGCAGTCTATTCGTAACTTCTCCATCATAGCACACATTGATCATGGAAAATCTACATTAGCAGACCGTATCTTACAACAAACTGAAACGGTTTCTGATCGTGAAATGCAAGAACAATTACTAGATTCAATGGATTTAGAAAGAGAACGTGGCATTACTATTAAATTGAATGCCGTCGAACTAACTTATAATGCGAAAGATGGAAAAGAGTATATTTTTCACCTAATTGATACACCGGGACACGTCGATTTTACTTATGAGGTTTCCAGAAGTTTAGCTGCTTGTGAAGGAGCAGTACTCGTAGTAGATGCGGCCCAAGGAATTGAAGCGCAAACATTAGCTAATGTTTATTTAGCAATTGACAACGATTTAGAAATTTTACCAGTCATTAATAAAATTGATTTACCAGCAGCTGACCCTGAAAGAGTGCGTGGTGAAATTGAAGAAGTTATTGGTATTGATGCTAGCGAAGCTGTTCTAGCAAGTGCCAAATCAGGAATTGGAATTGAAGATATTTTAGAGCAAATTGTTGAGCTTGTTCCACCACCAATCGGAGAGCTTGAAGCGCCATTAAAAGCTTTGATTTTTGATTCAGTTTATGATGCCTATCGTGGGGTAGTTCTTAATATTCGAGTGATGGATGGTGTTGTTAAACCAGGAGATACTATCCAGCTAATGAGCAATGGAAAAGAGTATGAAGTCACAGAAGTTGGTATTTTCTCTCCGAAAGCCGTTAAACGTGAATTCTTAATGGTTGGAGATGTAGGTTATATCACCGCAAGTATTAAAAATATTCAAAATGCACGTGTTGGGGATACGATCACATTAGCTGATAATCCTGCGGAAGAAGCGCTACAAGGTTATCGCCGAATGAATCCCATGGTTTATTGTGGATTATATCCAATTGATACCTCTAAAAACGTTGATTTAAGAGAGGCGTTGGAAAAACTAGAATTAAATGACTCAGCTTTAGAATTTGAAGCAGAAACATCTCAGGCTTTAGGATTTGGTTTTCGTTGTGGTTTCTTAGGATTATTACATATGGATGTTATCCAAGAACGTTTAGAACGTGAATTCAACTTAGATTTGATAACTACAGCACCTTCAGTAATTTATCATGTTAATCGAACAGATGGTACGCAACAAGTGGTTGATAACCCTGCGGAATTTCCTGAACCAAGTGTCATCGATTCGGTTGAGGAACCATTTGTTAAGGCTCAAATTATGGTGCCAAATGAATACGTTGGAGCTGTGATGGAAATTTCACAACGTAAACGGGGTGAGTTTGTCACGATGGATTATCTTGATGAGTATCGTGTCAATGTGGTTTATAATATTCCGCTTTCGGAAATTGTGTTTGATTTCTTTGATAAATTAAAATCGAGTACAAAAGGTTATGCATCCTTTGATTATGAATTAATCGGTTATCGACCAAGTAATTTAGTGAAGATGGAGATTCTTTTAAATAATGAAACGGTCGATGCACTAAGTTTTATTGTTCACAAAGAATTTGCTTATGAGCGTGGACGTTTGATTGTTGATAAGCTAAGAAAATTAATTCCTCGCCAACAATTCGAGGTACCAATTCAAGCGGCTATCGGTACTAAAATCGTCGCTCGTACAGATATTAAAGCCTTACGTAAGAATGTTTTGGCTAAATGTTACGGTGGAGATGTCTCCCGTAAACGTAAATTGTTAGAGAAACAAAAAGAAGGTAAAAAACGTATGAAATCTATTGGATCCGTGGAAGTTCCGCAAGAAGCCTTCATGGCGGTTCTTAAGATGGATGAGGACGAACCTAAGAAGTAGTAAGGGTTTGTGCAAACCGTGATTAACTGAATAATAGTATTTTCCAACATTCTTCCAACAATTTTAATAAACGTTGGAAGAATGTTGGATTTTTTATGCCTCATTTCTCATTATATTTTCAAAGATATCAACTGTTTCTTTTTTCATTTTTTTGATAACATGAGCATACGTATCCATAGTTGTGGCCAACCTTGAATGACCAAGACGGACTTGTATCTCTTTTGGTTTCGCTCCGTTTTCAAGAAGCATAGTAGCATGAGTGTGCCTAAATGAGTGGAAATTATAATCGACGCCACTTTCTTTACGATATTTCTCTGTGTACCATTTAATTGAGTTTAACGTAACTGGCTCACCGTTTTCTTTAGTGCAAACAAATTCAGTTTGAGTATAAAAATCTCTGTAAAATAATTTATTCTCTTTTTGTCTGAGCTTATATTTTTTTAATAACGATAGGAGAGAAGGACCAATATGGATTGTTCGGTAAGATGATTGTGTCTTAGGTGTTCCTATTATCTATTTATTACTAGTTAAAAAGCCCTCAGAATCGATCTGAGGGCTTTGAATATTTTATAAGGTATTTCTCCATGTTTTTCTCTAAAAATGATTAGAGTTTATATAAATCACGTTATACTAAGCAAATTAATCTTTATTTTTAAAACGAACTGCAATAGCATAAGATAATAACAATAAAATACCCCAATATAAGATACCTAGAAATGCACCCATAGGAGCAATAGGAATAAGTATGTTAGCCACTCTATCAAAAATTACGTTTAATGCTATGAAGTTTAATATTGTTTGAAATATTACAAAAAGTTTTTTCATATTCAAGCACATTCCTAAATAGTTTATTCTTTTACAAAATTTTGTAGTAGGGGAGCTTTATTTTCATTGTCTAATAAATATTTTCCATATGATGGAACTTTTATTTTATTTTCCCCATCTAAACTTATAATATTATAATATCCATAGTTAATTGTAAATTATCTCCAATGTTTAGAGATTCTCTAATATTTCCACTAAATTTCAAATAAGAATCTTGGTTATTTTTACTATCAAAGTAAATATTAGTTTCATTTGTTTCAGCATCATAAATAATGTTATTAATGCTATCTTTGAAGTATAACTCACCTTGATTATCTGTCACTAAATTCAGGAACTACTAACTCACCATATTCAGTAGTTTCTCCATCGGCACAAATGAAGCTCATTTTATGATGTTCTGTCGCGTGAGAGAGAAATTCATCCACCATTAAAACCTTTGGTAAAGAAATTGGTTTTGCAAGGTTAGGAAGTTGGTCTTCAACAGAACGAAGAACACGTATTACTGTCTGAATTGAAACCTGACAAAGTTTTG
>NZ_JBQEIL010000007.1:114484-139441 GCF_052102835.1 Vagococcus sp. | reverse complement strand
AACACCTACACATTTGGTTCGTCTTACTTTGTTCAGTTTTCAAAGGTCTAAACTTTGTCGCGTTAGCAACTTTTACATCATACCAAGTTACCAACAACTTGTCAACAGTTTTCTTTCAAAAAGTATTAAGTTTTTTTAAAGTATTTGTTGTCGCGTTGACAACGTAGATAAATATACCAAGATATTGACCATTCGTCAATTGTTTTTTTCATTTGTTTAAAAAATCATGCGTTATAAAAAATGAACAGGAGCCTTTAAGCTCCTGTATCCTTAGTTTCTAACGCATTGTTGGGAATAATAAAACATCTCTAATAGATTGAGAATTAGTTAAGAGCATCACTAAACGGTCAATTCCAATACCTAGACCACCTGTTGGCGGCATTCCATATTCTAAAGCTTCAAGGAAATCTTCATCAATTCCATGAGCTTCATCATTTCCTAAATCTTTTTCACGCATTTGTGCTTCAAAACGTTCTCTTTGATCGATTGGATCATTTAATTCTGTAAAAGCATTTCCGTATTCATGTCCGACAATAAACACTTCAAAGCGATCCGTGAAGCGATCATCTACTGGATTTTTCTTAGCCAATGGTGAAATTGACACCGGGTGCCCATAGATAAAAGTAGGTTGAACTAGTGTGTCTTCCACAAATTCTTCAAAAAACTCATTAATTACATGACCATAATCCATATGATTTTCAACGTGAACATTATGCGCTTTAGCAATTTCACGGGCTTCTTCATCTGTCATATGTTTCCAGAAATCAACACCTGTTACTTCTTTTATTGCATCTACCATATGCACTCTTCTCCAAGGCTTACCTAAATCTAGAGCATGATCTCCATAAGTTATTTGCAATGTACCGAGTACTTTTTGAGCCGCATTCGTGATAATACCTTCTGTTAAATCCATAATATCATTGTAATCCGTGTATGCTGTATAAACTTCAATCATTGTAAATTCAGGATTGTGAGTGGTATCTGTTCCTTCATTACGGAATACTCGACCGATTTCATACACTTTTTCCATACCACCTACGATTAATCGCTTTAAATGTAATTCTAACGCGATACGTAAGTATAATTCCATGTCTAACGCATTGTGATGCGTGATAAACGGACGAGCCGCTGCTCCACCAGCCATATTGTGCAGTGTTGGTGTTTCAACTTCTAAATAACCTAAGCCATTTAAATAATTACGGATTTCTCGAATAATTTCACTACGTTTAACAAATTTATCAAAACTATCCCGATTACTAATCAAATCTAAATAGCGTTGACGATATTTTTGCTCAATATTAGTTAACCCATGATATTTATCTGGTAACGGACGTAACGCTTTAGATAGAAAAGTTAATGTCGTCGGTTTAATCGTCACTTCACCCATATCGGTTTTCATGATTTCACCTGTTACTCCAATAAAATCTCCTAAGTCTGCTTGTTTAAACAAGTCATACTCTTCTTCACCTACAGCATCTTTACGCACGTAAACTTGAATTTGGCCTTCTCTATCTTGTAAATGAGCAAAACCAACTTTACCTTTACCGCGCTTTGTCATAATACGACCAGCAATCGTCGCTGTTAGTCCTAATTCTTGTAACTCTTCTTTTGTTTTATCATCATATTGTTCGTGTAGTTCTTTTGAGTTAGTCGTACGTTCAAAACGACCACCGAACGGATCTAGTCCCTTAGAACGTAACTCCGCTAATTTTTCTCTTCTAACAATGAGTTGATCATTCATTTCTTCGTGACCTTGAATTTCTTTTGACACGTTACATCCTCCTAATATTTATTTTATCTCTATAATGCCACAATAAAACAAAAAAAGGCAAGTTGGTTTTGCCCTTTCTTCTTATATTATTAGCTTACTAGCCCTTTTGCAGTTAAGTTAGCAAGGTAATTGTCGAAAATTTCGATTACCTGAGCCTCAGTCTCCGCTTGATTAATGGCTAATTTTGTTTTTGCTGCCCGTGGCGCTCCTTTTAAATAGTAAGCAGCATGTTGTCGAAATTCGCGACACGCTATTTTTTCACCTTTTAAATGAATCAAGCGCGACAAATGTAATTTTGCAGTAACTATTTTTTCAACAGGGGTTGGTTCTACAACTAATTCCCCCGTTTCTAAATAATGCTGCGTGCGATAAATCATCCAAGGATTACCTAAAGCCGCGCGACCAATCATCACACCATCGCAACCCACTTCTTCCAACATTCGCTTGGCATCTTCTGGTGTACGAACATCACCATTCCCCATAAACGGGATAGAAAGATGCTTTTTCACTTCTTTCAAAATCTCCCAATTTGCTTTTCCTTCATACATTTGTACTCGTGTACGACCATGCATCGCAATCGCGGCCGCACCTGCACTTTCAGCTGCCTTAGCATTCTCTACTGCAAAAACATGTTCCTCATCCCAGCCTATACGCATTTTAACCGTCACAGGAACGCTGACAGCACTCGAAACAGCTTCAACCATCTCATAAACCTTATTGGGATCTAACAACCATCTCGCGCCCGCCTCGGCCTTGATTACTTTATTAACCGGACATCCCATATTGATATCAATCATGTCTGCTGTCGTATTCGCTTCAACAAATTTAGCAGCCTCTACCAAGGTTTCTTTACTGCCTCCAAAAATCTGAAGACTTAACGGATGTTCTTTCTCATCAATATAGAGCATCTCTAGCGTCTTTTTATTTCGATGTTGGATTCCTTTATCACTAATCATCTCACAGACGACCAGACCAGCACCAAACTCTTTGACCGTAACTCTAAAAGCGGCATTACTAATCCCTGCCATCGGAGCAACCACCACTCGATTGGGAATTTCAACGTTGCCTATCTTCCACAAAACTGCTTCCCCCTTAGTTCTCAAGCGCCTCTTGGCATAACCCGACTAATTCTTGTTCGTCATAGTAATATTTTTCACCACAGAAGTGACAAACTGCTTCTGCACCGTGGTCTTCATCAATCATTGCTTGAATTTCTTTCGCTCCCAACGTAATAATAGCAGCAGCAAAACGCTCTTTTGAACAATCACAATAAAATTGAACCGGTGATTTTTCTAAAATCGTTACATTTTCTTTACCTAAAAGACGATATAAAATCTCTTCAGGAGATTCACCAGCATCTAATAGTTTAGAAACCATCGGAATATCAGCAATTCTTTTTTCAATCTCACTAATCGTTTCCTCTGTCGCTCCCGGCATCACCTGAATCATGAACCCACCTGCGGCTTTGACAGCATCGTCATTTTCATTATCAACTAATACACTCAGACCAACAGCTGAAGGAACTTGTTCTGAATTGGCTAAATAATAGGTGAAATCCTCTGCTAGTTCACCTGAAACAAGTGGCACTTGACCAGAAACGGGTTCTTTAAGACCTAAATCTTTAATGACTGAAATAAAACCTTCTGTTCCTACCGCGCCTCGAACATCTATTTTGCCTTTTTCATTAGCAGGTAAATTAACATGAGGGTTTTTAGGGTAACCTTTAACATTACCATGTGCATCAACATCAACGATAATCGCACCAATCGGGCCATCACCTTGAACTTTTACTGTTAATTTTTCATCGTTTTTATGCATCGCGCCTAACATTAACGACGCACTCATCGTACGACCTAAAGCCGCCGTGGCTGCTCGCCATGTGTCTTGTCTTCTTTGTGCCTCAGCGACTGCTTCCGTTGAACGAACAGCCATTGCACGTATTTGCCCATCAAAACAAAGAGCTTTTACTAAATAATCATTCATCTTTATCAACTCATCTCTTCTCTCTATATTTTAAAAATTTAACCTTTTAGAAAAGGAAAAGTGGGGTACACTTTCGTATATCCCACTCATCATAACGTATTTGTTCAAATCTTAAAACTATTTTTGCTCATCATCTTCAGATTCGTAAGTTTCCTTGACTTCTTCTTCAAATTCTTCGCGTTCTTCAATTTGTTTTTCAGCATCTTTCTTTTCTAAAGCTTCTTTAGCCGCTTCGAAAGAACCTTCTTTTTCACTTGGAAATTCATCTTCTTCTATTTTAACCGGCATCACGCCTTCTTCAAATAGTGATTTGATTTGTTTCGCATCTAGTGTTTCGTATTCTAACAATGCTTTCGCAATGACTTCATGGCGCTCGCGATGTTCATTAATAATTTCGTGCGCTTTTTTATGTGCACTCATTAAAATCTTACGAACTTCTTCATCAATTTGGTAAGCAATTTGTTCAGAGTAAGCTTTTGTTTGTCCATAATCACGGCCAATAAAGACTTGATGGTTTCCTTCATATTGAACAGGTCCTAATGCATCACTCATTCCATATTCAGTCACCATTGAACGAGCTAAACGAGTGGCTTGTTCAAAGTCATTACTTGCACCTGTTGATTGTGAGTCGAAGAAAACTTCTTCAGCAACACGACCACCTAAAAGACCTACGATTTGTTCAAACATTTCTGTTTTCGTCATCAAGAAGCGATCTTCTTTAGGTAAAGCAATCATGTAACCCCCTGCACGACCACGAGGGACAATCGTTACTTTATGAACGATACGTGCATCACTAAGTACTAACCCACAAATCGTATGTCCCGCTTCATGATAAGCCACCATGTCACGTTCTTTTTTACTAATCACACGATCTTTTTTAGCTGGACCTGCAATCACACGATCTTGCGCTTCATCAATATCGGAAGCGTCAATTTTCTTTTTATTACGACGAGCAGCTACTAAAGCAGCTTCGTTTAAGACGTTTTCTAAATCTGCCCCAGCAAAGCCTGGCGTTTGTTGTGCTACGACTTTCAAGTCAACATCTGATGCTAATGGTTTATTGCGTGAATGAACCTTCAAGATTTGCTCACGACCTTTAACATCCGGAGTTCCAACTAAAATTTGACGGTCAAAACGGCCTGGACGTAGTAATGCAGGATCCAGTACATCCGAACGGTTAGTAGCTGCAATGACGATGACCCCTTCATTACCACCAAAACCATCCATTTCAACTAATAATTGATTTAGGGTTTGTTCACGTTCATCGTGTCCGCCACCCATACCAGCACCACGTTGACGACCGACTGCATCAATTTCATCAATAAAAATAATCGCAGGCGCTGACTTTTTAGCAGTTTCGAATAAATCACGAACACGGCTCGCTCCAACCCCTACAAACATCTCAACAAAATCTGATCCTGAGATTGAGTAGAATGGAACACCAGCTTCACCAGCAACGGCTTTAGCAAGTAATGTTTTACCTGTTCCTGGAGGACCTTCTAGAAGAACCCCCGCCGGAATACGGGCACCCAGGGCAACAAATCGCCGTGGATCTTTCAAGAATTCAACCACTTCAACTAATTCTTGTTTTTCTTCTTCTGCACCAGCAACATCAGAAAAACGAACCTTAATATCTTTTTTATCTGTTTCTTTCGTTTTTGATTTACCAAAGTTCATGACACGACCATTGCCGCCACCTTGACCGCCTTGGCCCATCATCATATAAAACATAAAGATTAAAAAGATAAAAGGTACAAATCCAAGTAACATTGACAACCACATACCACTACTTGATTGTTCTTTTACTACAAATTTTGTTTTGCTATCTTTAGCAGCCTCTGTGATATTTTGAATTGTGCCATCATTAGGTAATACGGTTGTGGTAAATCGTTTTGACTTAATATTTGTTTTACCAAAAACAGGTAACCCACCAGCATCTGCTACTTTTTGTTCATCAAAGTATTCACCAGTGATTTGATAGACACCATTATCTGGTTGCACAGAAAATTCTTTGACTTGTTCATCTTTTAATTTTTCGTAAAATGTTGAATAATTAATTTTAGGTGATTGATCTCCACCCTGGCCAAAAAAGAAATACACAATCATAATCATTGATAAAAAGACAATGATATAATAAAGGGAATTCTTCATGCCTGAATTTTTCTTATTCATTCATGTCCTCCTTCATCTTTAAGAAATCCTTAACTTAAGGGCTTACTTTTTATTTTTTTGTTTTACGCATTTTCATAAATTTCTGGTTTTAACACACCAATATAAGGCAAATTACGGTAATTTTCAGCATAATCTAAACCATAGCCAACCACAAATTCGTTCGGTACATCAAAACCAACATAATCCGCAGTCATTTCAACAACACGGCCTTCAGGTTTATCCAGCATAGTCACAATACGAACCGACGCCGCTTTACGATGTTTTAGCATCTCAACCAAATATTTCAGTGTACGACCACTATCGATAATGTCTTCTACTAAAATAATATGACGACCTTCTACTACTGTATCTAAATCTTTTAAAATACGAACTTCTCCAGAAGAAACCGTGGCATTACCATAACTAGATACATCCATAAAGTCCATTTCTAAATGGATTGGTGTCGCACGAACTAAATCCGCTAAAAACGGGACAGCCCCTTTTAAAACACCAACAACTAACGGGTTTTTATCTTGGTAATCCTCACTAATTTGTTTCCCTAAGATTCGCACACGCTCTTGAATCTTCTCTTCTGAATAAAATACTTTTTCTATGTCTCTTTCTAACATAAGTTTCTCCTTCCAAACTTACTTATCCCACTGTTTACAGTAGATAAGCTTATATTGTATTTTAGCAGTTTCATTTTGAATACTCAAATAAGATTCCCTGAATGGAACCAACCAAATTAATTCATCATCCGGTGTACTGACAACCCAACTTTCGTCACGAGCTTTATGTGGTACTTTTTCATCTATAAAATAACGAGAAATTCGTTTGCTTTGACCTTGATGATTGTAGATAATTCGGTCGCCTGCTTGTCTTTTTCGAAGAATTATTTCTGGTGTATCTGGCAATGTTATCATTAATTCGTATTTTTGCCAATTTAAATGATTGTTCGGAATTTCTTCACAACCTTCTTCAAAAAAGCCAAACCATTCGTGCTTAGATAATTGTATTCCAGTATTTAGTTTAACATTAAACCGTGATAAAAGGGTTAATTGTTTTTGTTTTTTTTGAGAAATTTTAATCTTTTCATAGCTCCGCTCCGAAACCCAATCTTTTTTCAAAGGAACTAAAAGGTATGCATGAGGTTCTGTTAATTGTTTAAATAAGACTGCTTGTAAATTTTGACTCATTGAGAGACCTGTTTCTTCTATAAAATGAACGCACCACTTGTCTAACATAAACGTTTGCTCTGCTAGTGTCGCCTGTTCAAACAAAACTTGATTAATGCACCATGTTTTGGCTTCATATTGAAAAATAGTCTCATACAAAGGAGTAATCATTTGCTCAATCAATTCATTACCTAAACTAATTTTTTCTGCGAAACGAACCAAATGATGCTCTACCTGCTGATTTTCCTCCTTCAATCGAGGAATAAGCTCATGACGAATTCGATTACGAAAATAAGTTAATTCTTGGTTTGATTCATCTTCAAAGTAAGGAATTCTCTCTTCCTTGGCAAAAACAGACAACTCTGTCTTTCGATAAGGCAGTAAAGGACGTAATAACGCCACTTCCCCTAGTTGTCGCTTAGAAACAATCCCTTCTAAACTTTTCAAGCGATGCCCACTAATTAAGCGCATCAAAATAGTTTCAACTTGATCATCTTGATGATGAGCCGTTAATAAATGAGTGTACTCTGCTTCCTCTGCCACAGAAGCAAAACTGGCATAACGAAAATCGCGCGCTTTTTTTTCAATATGACTTTGAATACTTAAGCCCTCCATCCACGTTCGACAATAATATGGCAGGTCACGTTCTAAACAATAGTTTTGTAAAAAATCGGCTTCTATATTAGAAGAAGGCCGCAGCTGATGATTGATATGAACCACACCGATTTTAGGTTTTAAAGGGCTTGGTAATCGATTCATTAATTCTAAAAGAACCATCGAATCCACACCACTCGAAACAGCTAGTAACACTTTATCTTCTGGTTGCCACCATTTATTAGTAGCAACATGGTTTACAAATCGTTGAAAAAGAGACATTACTTTCCTCCGTTTTAAAAGTAAAAAAAGGGCTGTAGTCCTTTACGACCACAACCTCTTACTTATTATTTATCTTTAATTAGTTACGACGTCCACCACGTCCACCACGTTTACCTTCTGTATTACGGCGTAATGAACTTAAACGATCATCGCTATCTTTTAAAAATGAACTCATTAATGTATCGAAAGTTTCTTTCTTTTGAGCAGGTGCTGCTGGTTTTCTAGAAGTGTTCCCACGATCTGATTTAAAATTGGTTCTTTTATATTCTCTTTTTCGCTCTGGTTGTTTTTCTTCATTTGCACGCTTAATAGACAACCCAATCTTACCATCATCACCGATGGACATTACTTTTACTTCTACTGCATCTCCAACAGTTAAACAATCGTTAATATCTTTGACGAAACTATTAGATACCTCACTAATATGAACTAATCCCGTTTTGCCGTCCCCTAAATCAACAAATGCTCCGAAATTGGTAATTCCTGAAACTTTTCCAGGTAGCTTTACCCCTACTTCAATTGACATAAAAAATTTTTTCCTCCTTGAACCTTCTTATATAATCTATATTTAATTTATTTGTTCCCACTAGTTTGTGTCGAGTTATTTAACTCGGGAATACTGTAAACCTGTTCGCCTTCTTTTGAATAAAAGTATTTTGAACGTGCTACTTTTTCCATGTATTCTTGATCATGCAATAAATTAACTTCATCTTGTAATTCTTTTTGTTCCGCTGACGTTTTTTTGTATTCATGGTTAACTTCTTGTTTTGTTTCACGCAACGATAATAACTTTTGACTATTTTGGAATAGATTAAAGCCAATGAAAGAAAACACTAAAAAAATAATCGCTGCCATCACCATGATTCGACGACGTTTAAAGATTAAACTTTTTGTTTCTTTTCTCGTTTGATCAAGAGACAATTTAGTCGTTTTTTCTTCTAATGTTAATAAGCCACTTTCTTTTTTCATGGTCATTAAAAAACTCCTATCACAAATTTAAAGATAATTCATTATACCAAGTACTGAAAGCATTGTCTAATTTTAATCCAAACTTTCTGTCTGATTTCCAATAGTTTCACTAATTACTTCATATAAATCCTTTGCTTCATCTTTTTTTGTTGTTTCTTTAATCATGATCACGCGAACTTCTAACGTTTTATTACCAAAAATAATTTTAAGCTTGTCGCCAACTTTAACAGTCGTTGACGACTTCGCTAATTGACCATTCACTTGAATACGTCCTTTATCTGCAATTTCTTTTGCAACAGTTCGACGTTTAATAATTCTAGAAACTTTTAAAAATTTATCCAAACGCATCTTTATTTCTCCTTGTGTCTTAAAATTTTCTGAAACTTAATTCCTAATGGGAAAAATCCCCATTCTTCTGCTGTTAATACTTGCCAACGTGATAAACCAAGCAAAACTACCACAATGCCTATAAAAACACCGACTAAAGTTAAAAGAAACATTAGCAAACGGTTATCTACCTGACCAAACACATCAAAAATGAACCATCGATAACTTAATAATAACACACTCATCACACTTAAGATGCCACTCATTTTCAAATAAAAGGATTCCGACAATAATTTAAATGATAATTTCCTTCTTAATAGGACATGTAGCAAACCTAAACACACCGCTAAGCTCAACAAAGTACTCAAACTAGTTCCGACTGTTCCTAGAGCGACCGTCAACGGTTTTGTTAATAACATTTTAACAAATAAGCCTACGCCTGCCGTTAATAACGGAAGCATCACTTGGTTACAACTTTGAAAAATAGTTTGATAGACTTGAATCATGGCGATAAAAAAGACCGACAAAACATAAAGACTTAATGCCAAACTATCCGCATTATCTTTAAAAAGAGTCACATTGATAAAAGGAAGGATTAAAGCTAAACCAAACGCTGCAGCACTTGCAATCATGAATGAGAGCTTTAAAAAAGTTTGAACTAATTTTTCATAAGATTGTGTCTGATGATTGGCATAATAGCGCGTCAACAAAGGTAAAAAAGTCGTCGTCATGGATAGTGAAACGACTAAACCAACTTGAACGAGTGGTTGTCCTCGATCAAAAACTCCTTTTGTTATCTTCGCCGCCAATTCTGGTAATCCATGCTGAACTAAAGCGTTTTTGACTTCAAAAGAATCGACTAGTTGAAAAAAAACCAAATAGGCACTATAAAAACAAAGGGTGCCCCCTTCTTTAATTAAACGAACTAAAAAATGCTTGATTTCAGCACGTGTCAGCCCCTTTAAATGCCAAGACCAAATCTTTTCTTTGCGCATGACTAACAGAACGACGAATGCGCCCACTGCCCCCACCGAAGAACCTGCCATTGCAAGGGTCCCAACTTGATAAATCGATAATTGTGATTGAATGTAAAGGAATCCTGCTAAAAAAATCACGAAAACGCGCAAAGCTTGTTCCGTTAGTTGAGAGAAAGCCGTCGGACGCATGTTTAATTCCCCTTGATAAAAGCCTCGATAACTAGCTAAAAAAGGAATAAATAAAAAGAGAAAAGAAACAGAGCGTAATGGCTGTGTTAAGCCTTGATCTCCCATTCGTTCCGCTAACCAACCTGCACCAAAAAAAATCAAGGCAAAAAGGGTCAAGGCCACTCCACTCACCATTAAAAAAAATAGTGACGTTAATTGTTTGGTCTTCTCGGTTTCTTTCTCAGCTGCTAAAATCTTAGACAAATAAACAGGCAACCCAGACAGAGCGAGAGTCATCCCAATCCCGTAGATAGGATAAACTTGTTGATAAACATAGAATCCTTCATCCCCCACTAAATTTTGAAATGGTACGCGATAAACCGCACTTAAAATTTTAACGATCAAAGAGGTGAGTGTTAAAATCATCGTCCCTTGTAACATATGGCGACTTGCTTTTCCCAAATCAGGTGTTTCTTTACTTGTTACCATCGGCATCACTTTTTCTTTGATATTTTTGTTCCCGAACAGCCGCTACAAATTGGGCGATTTCTTGTAACCAAACAGCCGTCGCTAATTTAGGTGACACTTTTAGATGGATATACATTTTTCCCGCATCTGGTTTTACCTCTGCTTTTAACGTCGTGCTAGCTAAAGCTTTAAACAATTGTTCCACTGTATAGATATTAGTACCTTCTTTACTTAATTCAATAATAATCGTTGCTTCTTTTTTTACAACCTTTTCAATCAACGCATAGTCACTATTCATCTTAATCAAGCCAACTGTCAATAAATTAGCGACTTCATCTGGATAGTCACCAAAACGGTCAATTAAATCAGCTTCTAATTCTTCATAAGCTTCTTGACTCTCTAACTGACGAATCCGTTTATAAATTTCAATTTTTTGACGTTCATCTTCAATATAACCTGTTGGAACATAGGCATCAATTCCCAAGTCAATTTCAGTGATGGTACGACTATCTGTTGCCGTCTTTCCTTGTTTTCGGTTCACTGCTTCAGTTAACATTTGTGTATACATATCAAATCCAACCGAATCAATAAAGCCATGCTGTTGTGAGCCTAATAAATTACCTGCACCACGAATTGATAAATCCCGCATCGCTATTTTAAAGCCTGACCCTAGTTCAGTAAAGTCTTTGATCGCTTGGAGACGTTTTTCACTAACTTCGGTCAATATTTTCTGGGCTTCATACATAAAATACGCATAGGCTACTCGATTACTACGACCTACCCGACCACGTAATTGATACAATTGTGACAAGCCCATATAATCCGCATTTTCAACAAATAAAGTGTTCACATTTGGAATATCAACGCCCGTTTCGATAATGGTCGTTGTCACGAGTACATCGTATTCACCATTAATAAACTCTAACAAAACATTTTCAAGCTGAACTTCGGTGAGTTGTCCATGAGCATAAGCAATTCGTGCTTCGGGTAAGATTTGTTGGAGTTCATCCACTTTTTGTTCAATCGTATCCACTCGATTATACAAATAGAAAATCTGCCCCCCACGAGCCATCTCACGTTCGCAGGCTTCGCGGATAGCTCCAAAATTCTTTTCCATCACATAAGTTTGAATTGGATAACGATTGGCAGGTGGTGTCTCGATGACAGATAAATCCCGAACTCCAAGCATAGACATATGCAACGTTCGAGGAATTGGGGTCGCTGTTAACGTTAGAACATCCACTTGAGCCTTTAATTGTTTAAGACGTTCCTTGTGCTTCACACCAAAACGTTGTTCTTCATCTACGATGAGTAAACCTAAATCCATAAATTCAACATCTTTTGATAGGACTCGGTGTGTTCCAACAACGATATCCACTCGGCCCCGTTTTAATTCATCTAACGTTTCAGTTTGTTGTTTTTTCGTTCTAAAGCGGCTCAACAAACCAATCGTTACTGGAAAATCAGCAAAACGTTCGATCATAGTTTCATAATGTTGTTGCGCTAATATAGTAGTAGGCACTAAAAAGGCTACCTGTTTGCCGTCTTTAATCGCTTTAAAAGCGGCTCTTAAAGCGACCTCTGTTTTCCCATACCCTACATCTCCCACTAATAAGCGGTCCATCGGGCGTTCCCGTTCCATATCTTTTTTAATTTCTTGAATACTTCGCAATTGATCTTCTGTTTCTGAGTGAGGAAAACGATCATCAAATTCACGCTGATAATCATCTTCCGGACTAAAAGCATAGCCTTTTTCTGCTTCTCGCTCTGCATAGAGCTTGATTAAATCATCAGCAATATCTTCAACCTTAGCGGAAACTTTGCGCTTTGTTTTAATCCACTCACTTCCACCTAATTTATTAACTTTTGGTGTTTTTGACTCAGAAGAAACATATTTTTGAATCATATCTAACTGAGTCACTGGAATAAATAATTTATCGTTATTTTTATATAAGATGGTCATATAGTCCTGATGAATCCCACCACTTTTTAACGTTTCCATCCCAATGTACTTACCAATCCCGTGATTCAGATGGACAACAAAATCACCAGGCTTGAGTTCATTATAACTTTTTAAGCGTTCAGCATTCGAGACTGTCGTCTTCCGGGCTCTCTTTTTTGTCCGTGTATGAACAATCTCTTTCTCTAGTACAATCACAAATTTACTTTCAGGTAATTCAAAACCAGAGGCCAGTTGCCCTGACATAATCTGTGTTTTACCTGGTAATAAATGTTGTTGATCATTAACCACCGCTGGAACTTCTAAGTCAATCAGTAGTTTCTCTAAAATTGAGCGTCGTTCTTCCGATTCAGCTAATAAAACAACGGTTTGTTCTTGTTTATGCCAACGATCTAACTCTGTTTTAAGAAGTGACATCTGACCAAAAAATTGTTGCATTGGACGATATTGAATCGGATGAATCGCTTGAAATTTCATCCGTCCCATTCCCTTTTGAAAAAGTGAGAAAAAGGTCTTATGTTGAGGTGCTTTCTTTAACAATGTTCGAAAATCAGCACCAAACGTTTGATCATCGAAAATCACTTGTTCTTCAAGCTTCATCGTCATCCATTCCGCTTCTTCGCGTAACAACTCACGCTCAGATTCGACCAAACGACTATAATCATCCACAACTAAAAAATCATCTTCCGCAAGATAATCCATCAAAGTAAACGTCGTTTTACCATACAACAAACTAGTATATAATTTCGTTTCATCCGTTGGGTGACCTTGCGACCATTCACTGACAAGATAATCCCGATAAGAAGCCAGTTGACCTTTCATCTCATTATCTTTTATTGCTGTTATTTTTTGTGTTAAACGATCCTTCATTAATTCCGCGCCTTGTTCCAATTGAGAAACTGTCATTAAATCCAGTGTTGCTGGTGGAATAACAACTTGTTCAATCGTCTCTAAAGAACGCTGTGTTTCCACGTCAAATAAACGAATTGAGTCGATTTCAGTATCAAACAAATCAATTCGAACAGGGTATTCATTTGTGAGTGGATAAATATCAATGATACTCCCTCTTACGCTGAATTCACCTGGCTTACCAATCATTTTTTGACGTTCATATCCCAGTGAAACCAGTTGTTGAGGGACTTTTTCCAAATCAACTTCTGTTTGATAATTAAAAGTTAAAAAACTGGCTTCCCAAACTTTAGGACTTGGTAAGTACTTGCGAAAGCCTGCTAAAGAAGTCACTAAAATTCCCGCTTGATCAGAAACTAAGAAAGAAAGAGCGTTTATTTTATCCGTTAGTGATTCAGGCGATGAGAAAGACATCTCGACTGCTGCAACTTCATCCACTGGGAAAAAATAGAGCACCTCTTCAGCGATAATTTGGCTTAAATCGTCAACCAATCGATGAGCATAGTAAAGATTAGGAGTTAAAATGACAACTTTCTTTTTTTGTTCTAACATACTTGCCATCAGTAAAGACTTAGCAGAGCCCGATAAACCTGTCACAAGTTGCATCGGTAGTTCGACTAAACCATTTGACCACTCTTTAATTCCTGGGTGGCTCATTATTTTTTCTATTATTCCTGGAGCCCGATACATATCAGTTTCTCCTCCCCTCGTGTATTTTTCTTAACTTTTTTTAATATTAAATTGATTCATGGTATCAACAAAAGAATGTCCCTTCAACCAAAATCCAACAGCATCTGCTGCTTGATTGACCGAAGCTAACATCTCATCATGAGTTTCTTTAGGAAAGGGACTCAAAACGTAAGAAACAACCGTCTGTGGCGCTATTGGACGGTCAATACCAATGCGAATTCGATTAAACGCTTGTGTTCCAAGATGACTAATTAAGCTTTTGATGCCATTATGTCCTCCAGCACTCCCTTTTTGACGCAATCGAATCCGACCAATCGTCAAATCTAAATCATCATAAATAACAATGACATCCTCTATTTTGACTTGATAATAATCCATCAAGGGACCAACAGCACGTCCCGATTCATTCATAAAAGTTTGCGGTTTCACTAGAACTACCTTTTCACCCTCTACAAAAAATTCTGCAAGGTCTGCTTCAAACTGGTGTTTATTAAATTCTATTTTTTCACGATACGCTATTTCATCTAATGTGATGAAACCAATATTGTGTTTTGTTGCACGATATTTAGCACCTGGATTTCCCAAGCCAACAATTAATTTCATTAACTGTCTCTCCTTCTCTTCTCAAAACGCGACGAGCGCTATTTTTCAATTCCCTTAATTATGACATCCTTTGAAAGATAATTCTACTGATTAAGTAGAGAGTTTAGGATTTCTTTTAGATTGCTTTTCATTCTCTGATTTAAAAATCTTCAAAAATGACACGCTATTTAGCGAATGCTATACTTAAAGAAACAGAAAATAAAGGAGTGTTTGATATTTATGACCTTAAAAAATAAAAAGAAACAAAAAGTGATCATCATTGGTAATGGGGCTGTTGGTTCTAGTTATGCTTTTGCACTCGTGACACAAGATATTGCACAAGAGATAGGTATTATTGATATCAATATTGAAAAAGCCGAAGGGGATGCTCTTGATTTATCCCATGCTCTAGCTTTCACCTCTCCTAAAAAAATTTATGCTGCTAAGTATACGGACTGTGAGGATGCTGATCTTGTAGTCATCACAGCAGGTGCTGCACAGAAACCTGGTGAAACACGACTCGATCTTGTTAATAAAAATCTAAAACTTTTCAAAACAATTGTGAACGATATTGTTGCCTCTGGTTTTGATGGCATCTTCCTCATCGCAAGCAATCCTGTTGATATTATGACTTATGCGACTTGGAAATTCTCTGGCTTTCCGCAAAATAAAGTGATAGGAAGTGGAACGTCACTTGATTCAGCCCGTTTCCGTCAAACGATTGCTGAATTAGTCAATGTTGATGCACGAAATGTACATGGTTATATTCTAGGTGAGCATGGCGATACCGAATTTCCCGTTTGGTCACATGCCAACATTGCAGGACTTCAAATCTATGAATGGGTCAAAGATCACCCTGAGATTGATGAAGAAGAAATGGTGAATATCTTTTTCAAAGTTCGGGATGCTGCCTATACAATCATCAAGAAAAAAGGGGCCACTTTTTATGGTATTGCCGTTGCCTTATCACGAATTACACGTGCTATTTTGAACGACGAAAATGCTGTTATTCCACTATCCGTTTATCTTGATGGACAATACGGGCTAAAGGATATCTATATTGGCTCCCCAGCGATTGTCAATGCTAATGGAGTTGAAAGTATCGTCGAAATTCCGCTCACAGATGCAGAACAAGAAAAATTTGATTACTCAGCTGAAAAACTTAAAGAAGTTATGCTAGCAGCTTTCGAACAATTGGAAGCTGAGGCATAAAAACAAACCTTCTTAACCACTTTTAAAATCAAGTCGTTAAGAAGGTTTGTTTTTATTTTTTTTCTTTGGCTTCTTTCTTTTTTAAATAATCTGCACGTAATTGATCAAGTTGTTCTTTTTTATCTTTTTTTATTGGCGTTCTTTTTTCATGATATTTTGATACAGCGGTTTTTCCTTTTGTATCTAATTGATATTTTCCCATTAAATTCACCTGCTTCTTTCTTCTTATTTCCTTAGTATAATACACCTTACATTAAAAGGTAAATCAGAGAAATAAAATAGTTTAATAAAACTTATCCCTTTCTCCGGATTAATCAGAAAAAAGGATAGATTAACGATTACTAATAGAAGCCTATTTAGACTGGTTTTTATTGTTTGTTGTGATACAATATCGTTGCAAGATATTTAATAAAGAAAGGTAGTTATTATGAAACGAAAAATTAGCTTCATTCTTCCGATACTCCTCTTAGTAGCTTTGATTGGGGTTTATATGTATTTCGCTATCTATTTCCAATCACATACCCTGTTTAAAACTACAGTTAAAGGAATACCCGTCGACAAACTAACCAAAGAACAAACGCAAGATAAATTACATGACCGTTTGAAAACGACTTCTTTTGATATTATTAATCAGAGTACCGAATGGAAAAAAATTCCTAAAGAAGATTTAGGGATGACCTATGATATCGAAAAAACAACAAACAATATTTTTTCTAAACAAAATCCTTGGTCTTGGCCATTAGCTTTTTTCCAAAAACAAGAGTATCCTGCTGTAACTGCACCAACAAACGAAAAAAAGTTAACAGCCACTTTGGAACAAGTTAAAGTCGATTTAGAGGCTTATAATAAAGAACAAACCCAAACAAAAGATGCTTCTATTGAATTTATTGACAACCATTATACGATTGTCAAGGAGGTTCAAGGAGCCTCTTTAAATCTCAACCAAGCCATGACGCAAATTAAAAAAGATATTTTAGAAGGGCAAGCAAATGTAAACCTTACCTCTTTTATCGAGAAACCTAAAACAGTCTCGACAGACAAAGAATTGGTTGCCGCTGTTGATGAAATCGAACGCTTGAATTCACAACCGATTTCTTATTCGATTAATGGTCAAAAGATTGAGGTACCTAAAGAAATTAGTCACACTTGGTTTACTTTTGCAGACCAAAAAGTCGCCTTAGATAAAGATAAAATAAAAGAATACATTACCGAACTCGGAAATAAATACAATACCAGTACCAATTTTTCTAAATTTAATAGTACGAAACGTGGGGAAGTCACTGTTCCTGCTGGTGCGTATAGTTGGACCATTGCCACTGATACCGAAGTCGCAGAGTTATCGAACCTATTGCTTGCTGGAAATGGTGTCGAAAATCGGGTGCCTAGCTTCCAAGGAAGTGCTACTCCTGGAGCCGCGTTGATTGGTAATACTTATATTGAAGTCGATTTACAAGCCCAACACATGTGGTTATATAAAGACGGGAAATCTGTCTTAGACACTCCCGTTGTCACTGGCAAACCAAGCACACCGACACCACCTGGCGTCTTCTACGTTTGGAATAAAAAAGAAGATGAAATTTTAAGAGGGGAAGATTACGCAAGCCCTGTTGATTATTGGATGCCCATTGATTGGACTGGCGTTGGAATCCATGACTCGCCTTGGCAAAATGCCGATGCTTATGGTGGAACATCTTACAAAACGGTAGGATCACATGGGTGTATTAATACCCCCCCTGCAGTCTGTGCTAAGTTGTTTAGTATGATTGATGTAGGTATCCCCGTCATCATTTTTTAATAAAAAAAGCCTGTTCTTTTCTTCTCAAGCTCAGAAAAGAACAGGCTTTTTGTTATTCATAGCTACACTCTTCTAATAAATTAAGATACAATTAAGTTATCCTATAAAAACAGAAAGAGGAGAGCGACTATGGAGCTATATCAACAATTGGTCACTAAGTTAAAAGAGTTAAATATTCCTTTTGAGATTGTCGAGCATCCCCCTGCATTAACAACAGAAGAAGCAGATACCTTCATTGAAGGAATCGATGGCGTTCGGACCAAATCAATGTTTTTAACTAATAAAAAGAAAACAGCTTATTATTTACTTATCATGGATGATCAAAAACGTTTAAATATGGAGCAATTCAAAGAAATTACCCAAGCCAACCGAATCAAAATGGCCTCCTCTGATAGCTTAATGCAAAAAATGAAGCTACCACCTGGTGTTGTTTCGATTTTCGGCCTTTTAAACAATGATGACCATGACATTCATGTTTATTTTGACCAAGAAATTTTAGATGAAAAACGAATGAGTTTCCACCCCAATGTCAATACAAAAACGATTTTTGTCGATACTCCCGATGTCTTAAAATTTGTCGAAGCATTAGACTATAACTATCAAAAAATCGAATTCAATGATCATTAACACACTTCGATAATTAAAATAAAAAAAGTGTCACTCCATCATTAGACAAGAGTGACACTTTTTGTTATAACAAGACTCGATATAACGGACTTAACCAACTAAGTCGTTAAACCAATATATCCCTTCATAAAATCAGTCATTAGGCTATGATTCATCCCTCAATTAAAACTATCTATTTCTTCAGAAATGAAGTATTATCAAGACGATAAGGAGTGATCTTTTGACAAAAATAAAAATAAGTGGTCTCGTTATTTTAAGCTTTTTACTTTTGAGTGCGTGTTCAACTGAAACACCAAAAAAAGAAACCAGTGATGAAACTTATGTTTTCAATTTGATTGACGAAATTGATTTAAAAAAAGAAAAGGAAAGTCAATCCATTGCAACCTTCACAAAAAAATTGGGTGAGCCTCTTTTTATAAATAAGTTCCCTGAGCGCCGCCATGCTCGTTGGCTAATTAAAAAAAACAAGCAAAAAATTGCCGTTTTTGATATAAGCTATCAGAATGATCTGCCGGACCAAGTAACCATGACCTTAGTTAAAGAAAAACCTGATTTTTTATCAAAAGAAAAACAACTCAACCAGAATAAAAAAATTAAAATTGGAAATAGGTTCAATCAACAAGACATTCTCTCTCTTTTAGGCAATCCCTATGAAATAAGAAAAATAAAAACAAACGATCACACCTCAGAAAAAATCACTACTTTTTATGATTTTTCTAACAAAGATAACCAAGAACCAACGCTCACAATTCAAACGGTTAATGATAAAGTTATCTCTAAAACCGATTAAAAACTTGACTAACTAATCGTATTTCAGATAGTTAGTCAAGTTTTATTTATTTGTGCCAGTTGATATTTTTTAGAAAGGTCCATCAATGTTTTAAATAATTCCCGAACATCTTCTTCATACTTTGGATTTTCAACGAAAGCACTAACTTTCTTTAAAATTTCCTCTTCTCGCGCTTCATCTAAAATCGGACTATTATTCTGTTTTTTAATCGCAATCACTTCAGCGACACACATCATTCTTTTTTCAAATAAACGGACTAATTCTTCGTCGATCGTATCGATTTCTTGTCTTGTTTTTTCTAACATTCTTTCCCTCACTTCTTTTACAATTCCTCAAAAAAAGTCTCTGCCAAGCCTGTCACCATTAAATGGTCTTCAAAAAGTGCTACAACTTCTCTATTTATAACAATCAGGTCACTACTAGGGTGCCGATATTGAATTAAACCACTGAAGGGATAAACTTTTAAACTTGTCCCCACAACAACTACTACATCCGCTTGTTCTAACGCTTTAATGGATAATGTCATCGCTTCTGGATCCAAACCTTCCTCATAAAGAACAACATTCGGACGTATTTGTCCACCACAACTGTGACTATCACTTGCCATATAGGCTGTTACTGAAACGGTTTGACCACACTTCATACAATAACAATCATATAAATTACCATGAAAATTAATCACCTGTTGACTCCCTGCCGCTTGATGAAGACCATCAATATTTTGACTAATTACGGTCACATCATGATTTGATTCTAATGCAGCCATCTTCTGATGAATAATATTTGGACGAGCTTCTGGGTGATAGAGATTTTTAACAAACGTATAAAACTTTTGAGGTTCCTTCATTAAACAAGTCCGACTTAATAAATATTCAGGTTGGTCTAACCCCTGATAAATTCCATCTAATGAACGATAATCAGGAATACCTGAAGGGACAGAAACACCTGCACCAGTCATAAAAACAAAATGTTTACTTTGTCTTATTTTTTCTAATGCTTGAGCTCTTATTGCTTGTTTCATTTGCTTCACCTTCCTTAATCTTAGTTCTATTCTAACAAAAATTTAACAACTTATGTAAAAAAAAGAGGAACAATCAAGGGTAATTAAGCTTTTAGTTGCTATCTCTCTTCTTTTCTTATAAAAAAAATTTAACTATTTCTACTATAGTATTCTTATTCTACTTGTTACTTTATTTTAAACAAAAAAGTTAAAGGACTGACCTTTTCTTTGACAACTGAACAATAAACGTAGTATTATCGAACAAACAAAACTAATTATGAGAGGAAGATTTTTAATGTGTACTGGAATGACTCTAAAAGCAACGAATGGTGATTTATTTTTCGGAAGGACGCTTGACTTAGATTTACCTTTATTTGGTGAAGATAGTGGTTTTCCAACTTTAGCAAGTATTATGAATATCCCAGCGAATCAAGAATTTCCTAGTCACCTCAATAAATGGACCACTAAGTATGCGGTTTTAGGAATAGCCATTGATGAAACAAGTTGTTTATTCGACGGCATCAATGAAAAAGGTTTAGTCGGTGATTGCCAAGTATTGAAAGAAGCTACTTGGATGTCCAAAGAAGAGTTAGCTAAAACAAAGTTAACACCTTGCTTGGCAGAAGAATTTGTTGCTTACGTTTTAACTAATTTTAAAAATGTTCAAGAACTTAGAGAGGCTGTTGATCAACTCGTTTTAGTCGATCAAAAATATGAAGCACATGGTTTATCTGCTAATTATCCTTTACATTTTTCTTTTGTGGATGAATCAGGGGATGGGATTGTTTTAGAACCTGTTAATAATGGGCAATTTAAAGTTTATGATTATTCTGGTGTCATGGCAAATAGTCCCGAATATGATTATCATGAAATCAATATTCGGAATTATATTGGTTTAAAAAATATTGCAGTGAAACAAAACCAAGATTTAAAATCAGATCAAAAAATGCAACCGATTGAAGGCGGAACAGGTTATGGTTTATTTGGTTTACCAGGTGATTATACCTCTCCTTCACGTTATGTAAAAGCATACTTTATCAAAAACTTTATTGATGATTTTGATACTAAAAATGGGATTGCTCAATTGTACGCGGCTTTTAGGCCCTTGATTATCCCACGTGGACTTGAACATACTAACGAAGAAACACCTAAAAGTGACTACACTCGCTACTGGGCTGGTTATGATATTACCAATAGAGAAATGTTTGTTCAATCAGGCGTTGGTTTAGCTATTACAGGTAAAAAACTTTCTGCTAATGAACCTAAAATTTCTTATGAAAAAATTGACGTGACTAATCATATTAATTTTATTAGCTAATCCTTTAGCGATAAGAAAGGACTATCCTAACTTTTACAAATTGTTAGGATAGTCCTTTTTATTTTATTCTAAAATTCGTTGCAAGAACTCTTTCGTTCTTTCTTCTTTTGGCTTCGTAAAGAGTTTATCTGGTGCCCCTTCTTCTGCAACAACCCCTTGATCCATAAAAATAACACGGTCTGAAACTTCTTGTGCAAACTTCATCTCATGCGTCACAATTATCATCGTTAATCCGGTCTTGGTTAAATCACTCATAATATTCAGGACTTCTCCTACCATCTCAGGATCAAGTGCAGACGTCGGCTCATCAAACAGCATCACATCTGGATCCATCGAAATCGCTCGAGCAATGGCCACCCTTTGTTTTTGTCCGCCGGATAACTGTGAAGGACGAGCATAGGCAAACTCAGCCATCCCTACCTTTTCAAGGTTTTCTAATGCTATTTTCTGTGCCTCTTCTTCGGAACGCTTCAAAACTTTTACTTGTCCAACCGTACAATTTTTCAAGACATTATGATTTTCAAATAAATTAAATTGTTGAAAAACCATCCCTACATGAGCCCGATACTGAGGTAGATTGTATCCTTTATCTAGAATATTTTCACCTTTAAATTCAATCGTGCCTGCCGTCGGCGTTTCTAATAAATTAATACAACGCAAAAGTGTTGACTTTCCTGAACCTGACGAACCAATAATGGTCACGATTTCGCCTTGTTTAATTTCAATGTTAATCCCTTTAAGTACCTTTTGTTCACCAAAACTTTTTTCTAGATTTTTAATTTCAACAAAGTTATTCATTATTATTCGCCTCTTCTTTCTAGTTTCGTCACTTGCATTTGATTGGCATATGATTTGTGAGAACCACTGTCATTACCGTCAATACGACGTTCTACCCAGCGTAAAATACGAGTCACCGTAAAGGTCATAACAAAATAAATGACACAAGCGACAAAGAAAGTATCAAAGAAGCGGAAGTTACTACCTGCCACTGTTTTCGCTTGGAAATAAAGCTCTGAAACAGCAATTACATTCAATACAGAAGTATCTTTAATATTAATCACAAACTCATTACCAATTGCAGGCAATGTATTTCTAAAGACTTGAGGAATGACAACATTCCACATGGTTTGACCATGTGTCATTCCAATCGCTTCAGCAGCTTCAAATTGACCTTTATCTACGGCGAAAATCCCACCACGAACGATTTCTGTCATGTAAGCCCCAGTATTGATTGACACGATGAAAAGTGCGGCAATCAAGGGATTGACATCGATATGGAACGCTTGAGCAGAACCATAATAAATAACCATGGCTTGAACAATCATCGGTGTTCCTCTAAATATTTCAACATAGACTGTAAAAATAATATTTAATAACTTGTGTAATATCTTAGCAAATAATTGACGTGGCGTTGGGACCGTTCTAAAAATACCAATCGCCATTCCTAATATCGTTCCTACCACTGTCCCAATTAAAGAAATGAATAAAGTCGTCCCAGCTCCTCTTAGGAAAGCTCGGCCATTTTCTCGAACAATCTTAACAATCCAATTTTCATTCGTTTCTCCACTAGGTTGTTGTGCAATGGCTGTATCCATAATCTTTGTTCGTTCTTCTGCTGAAATACCTGCTAGTAATGTATTAATTTTAGCTGTATCAGGGTCATTTTTGCGTAAACCAATCGCAATTGAGGTATCCTCTGGCGATGTTTCAAAACCATCCCCTTCTTTAAATTCAATCATTTTAAAATTAGGATTTAATTGCTCAGCAGTCACACCTTCTGGACGTTCGGTTACATAACCATCGATTTTTCCGGATTCCAATGCCACACGCATCGCTGGAAAATTATCCATTGCCGTTTGCTGAGAAACACCTGGTATTTGTTCAATTACTGAATAGTGAAACGTGTTAAGTTGTCCTGTTACTTTCGCTCCATCAAAATCAGTTAATTTTTTTGCACTATCATAAGGACCATTTTTTTTCACTAACATAACTAAATGGGAATTATAATACGTATCTGTAAAATCAATCGTTTGTTTTCGTTCCGCGGTCGGTGACATACCTGCAACAATCGCATCTATTTTACCTGATGTTAAGGCAGGGGCTAAACCATCCCATTCTGTTTTAAAAATAACTAATTCCCGATCCAAGTCTTCCGCCACACGTTTCGCAATTTCAATATCATAACCACCGGCAAAATCTTTAGACCCCTGGATAGGGACAGCTCCATTGCTATTATCCGTTTGCGTCCAGTTAAACGGAGGATAGCCTGCCTCCATTCCTACGACAAACTTTTCTTTTTCCTCTGCAAAAGCTTGTAAATTGTTACTCGTTAAGATCCCTAGTAAAAGGAATGCCATCATGACCATCATTCTTAAATTTTTTCTTTTCATTCTAGTTCGCTCCCTGTTTGTTAGTAAAAAAAAGCAATCCTAACCATATGAGTAGGATTGCTTTTAAACAGTAGAGTTGGATAAATAATGAAAATAAAATCTATTTATCAAATTCCTAGCGCAACCCAGTATCATACTACTGAGACAGTCTTATAGTTATTCACTATAAGCCCAACATTAATCATCAAAGGATATCATTAATGTTTCGGCGAAAAACCCCTCTCACTTTCTTCTTCGTTTCCTTAAAACTCAGAAAGTCTTCTTGATTATTCGCACCTCTAGATATTTTTAGTCTTGTTCTTTTTTCTTGTGTTCAAGTATAACATGAAAGAGATAAAAAAGCATATCTTTTTATCATTTGTTTTTAATTTGATTTTTATTTAATTAAAAACAGTGGCAAAAGCTGAACTACTCGGCCTTTACCACTGTTAACCTTTTATTTCATTTTTCTTTTTCTTTGAGATTGATAAACAAACATACCTAAACCACTAAATAAACTCAAGAGACCAACCCACTGTAAACCAACATAATCTTGTTCACCAGTTTTTGGTAAATTTTCTTTCGGTTTTGTTGGTGATGTTGGATCAACAGGTTTTCCTGGTGTAATCGGTTGATAAGTATTCGTGATGGTATAACCTGACACACTACTTTCATAACCTTTAGGTACATTTCCTTCTTTAACTGTGTATTGATAACGTTTTGTCGTGCCTTTGGAATACTCAGGTAAGTCTTTAAACTCATAAGACCACTTACCTTCGGACCCGGCTTTGACTTCTTGACGGGCATATTCTGTGCCGTCTTGATAAAGGACAACCGTAA